>CACZNC010000085.1 GCA_902782445.1 uncultured Ruminococcus sp. | reverse complement strand
TCCCACGTCCTCGCGCGGTCTGTGTTTGTGCAGTTTAACCCGTGCACGGAACAAGTTCCGTGGCCTCCGGCGGCGTTTCAGGCGCGCATTGGGCATAGGACGCGCGGACGGAAAGCGGAAACTGTTTCTCTGTCCTCGCGTACGGTTTCAGATTCAGATCCGCGTGCAGACAGAACTGCGCGATCGAAAACCTGTTTGGGCGAAGCATGGAGTTTTGGAGAAAAGTTCGGATGTTTCACGTGAAACACGGGAGAACGGTCTCCCAATTCCTCACTCCTCACTTTCCTTACAGTTTGATCCGAATGACGTTCCAGCTGTGCCTGACGAGAGTCGCGAGGACCTTTCCGTCTTTCACAGCCGCGTCGCCGTTCGCTTCGGGGATGACCGTTTCCGGGGCGTCCGCCGTGTTGACCGCCTTCAGATCGTCGCTTGTCATGGTGATGTGCTCGATCACGGAGGCGTTCTCAGCCGCGAAGGCCGAGAGGTCGCAGGTGAACTCCATGTCCTCCTCCAGCGAGCGGTTGACGGCGAACACGTCGATCTCGGCTTTGTCCTCGTGCCAGACGGCGCAGGATTCGAGATACGGCACGTCCTTCACCCGGTCCAGATCGTAGGTCGGGCTGACAGCGCGTCCGTCGAGAACGATGCCGCGGCCGAACGCCGAGCAGTGCATGAAGGGATAGAAGATCGTCTGAGCCCAGGCCCGGCCGCCGTCCTCCGCGTTCTCGGTCATGATCGGCGCGATGACGTTCACGAGCTGCGCGAGGCAGGCCATCTTGACCCGGTCGCAGTGCTTGAGGAGGGTCATGAGCAGGGTGCCCACCACCAGCGCGTCCTCGAAGGTGTAGACGTCCTCCAGCTGATGCGGGGCGACGGACCACTTCTCGAAAGGCGCGCCGTTGCTGTGGAACCAGACGTTCCATTCGTCGAAGGAAAGATACATCGTCTTCCGGGACCGCTTGACGTGCTTCACATAGTCGGCGATGGAGCAGACGGTTTTGATGAAGCGGTCCATGTCGAGGGAGGAGGCGAGGAAGGAGGGCGTGTCGTTATGGGGATTGCCGTAGTAGGAATGCAGGGAGATGTAGTCCACGTGATCGTAGGTGTGCTTGAGGACCTCCGCCTCCCAGTCGCCGCACATGCCGGAGCCGGAGGAGCCGCAGACCACCAGCTCGATGGAGGGGTCGGTCCACTTCATGAGCTTCGCGGCCTCGCAGGCGATCCGTCCGTATTCCGTGGCGGTCTTCGCGCCCATCTGCCAGGGGCCGTCCATTTCGTTGCCGAGGCACCAGACCTTGATGCCGAAGGGCTCTTCGAAGCCGTTGGCCCGGCGGAGGTCGGAGTAATAGGTCCCGGATTTGAAATTGCAGTATTCCACGAGATTCCGGGCTTCTTCGGGTCCGCGGGTGCCGAGATTGACGGCCATCATGACGGAGGTGTCCGCCTTTTTGCACCAGGCCTGGAATTCGTCGACGCCGACCTCGTTGGTCTCGGTGACGCCCCAGGCGAGTTCGGGACGGCGGGGTCTCTTGTCCTTCGGGCCGGTGCCGTCTTCCCAGCGGTAGCCGGAGACGAAATTCCCGCCCGGATAGCGGACGATCGGAACGCCCAGCTTTTTGACAAGCTCGATGACGTCCCCGCGGAACCCCTCTTCGTCGGCGGCGGGATGCCCCGGCTCGTAGATTCCGTGATACACCGCGCGGCCGAGGTGCTCGATAAAGGACCCGAAAATGCGCGGATCGACTTCCCCGACGGTATAAGCCGGGTGCAGGATGAGGGAGGAAGCGATGGACATTGGAAATCTCCTTTTTAGATGTTAGTTGTAAGTGGCTAGCAGTTAGCAGAGGACGAGTGAGGAGTGAGGAGTTAGGAGTGAGGAGTGAATTAGGAATGAGGAGTGAAATTCAGAATTCAGAATTATGAATTAAGAATTGTTTCACGTGGAACATTCGAACGCCGGGACGCCATGTTTAGGCCAAACGGTTTTCGATCGCGCAGTTCTGTCTGCACGCGGATCTGAATCTGAAACCGTACGCGAGGACAGAGAAACAGTTTCCGCTTTCCGTCCGCGCGCCCTAGGCCACGGAACTTGTTCCGTGCACGGGTTAAACTGCACAAACACAGACCGCGCGAGGACGTGGGATGCGAAAACGAATTTCGATTCCGGGACGAGCTGTCAGGTTATGCCATACGGCCAAGGGACCCGCACAGGGGGCCTTCGGCCTGAGATGGTCCCCCGTGCCGCCCGTCCCGCGTAGGGACATTAATCCGAAACGCGGAGCGTTTCATACCTTTTTTCCCTTCGTGAAGGGATGGACAAATCCTCCTCCGCCGACGGACAGGAATGTCCGTCATAGCTGATTTCGAAAGGTGAAATCTTTCGTTTTTTACCTTCGTGAAGGTATGCTTTCTCCGCGACGGGCAGACCCGTTATGCAGCTCCCGAAGGATGCGGGGATCTTCTCAGATATCCGCGTCCTTCAGGTATTCCGCCCCGTGCTCGGCGATATAGCGTTTTCTTCCCGCCAGATCGTCCCCGAGCATGAGATCGAACATCCGCGCGGTGGCGGCGGCGTCGGAGGGGGTGACCCGGATGAGGCGGCGGGTGGCGGGATTCATGGTCGTCTTCGCCATCATTTCCGCCGTGTTCTCGCCGAGCCCCTTCGACCGCTGGAGGGTGTATTTCTTCTTCTCCTTCTCCAGCCGCGCGAGGATATCCGTCTTGTCGAACTCGCTGTACGCGTATTCGGGATCCCGGCCCGCCACCTTGATCTCGTAGAGCGGCGATTCGGCGATATACACCCTGCCCTCCTTGAGCAGAGTCGGCAGGAGGCGGTAGAACAGCGTCAGAAGCAGGGTGCGGATCTGGAAGCCGTCCTCGTCCGCGTCGGTGCAGATGATGATCTTCGCCCAGCGCAGATTGTTCAGATCGAAGGATACGAGGTCGGATTTCTTCCGGCTCTGGATCTCCACCCCGCAGCCGATGACCCGGAGCAGATCGAGGATGATGTCGCTCTTGAAGATCCGGTCGTAGCCCGCCTTCATGCAGTTCAGGGTCTTGCCCCGGACCGGGATGATGGCCTGAAAATCCGCGTCCCGGGCCAGCTTGCAGGAGGTCATGGCGGAGTCACCCTCCACGATGTAGACCTCTCTGAGATTCGGATCCTTCGAGCGGCAGGCGACGAATTTCTCCACCCGGTGCGCCACGTCCATGCCGGAGGAGAGCTTCTTTTTCAGATCGAGCCGCGTGTTTTCCGCCTGCTCCCGGGACCTCTTGTTCACAAGGACCTGATTGCAGAAGCGGTCCGCGTCGGCCGGATTCTCCGCGAAGAAGTATTCCAGCTGGTTTTTCAGAAATTCGTTCATGGCCTCGGCGATAAACGAATTGGTGATGGCCTTTTTCGTCTGGTTCGCGTAGGACGGGCGGGTGGAAAAGCTGTTCGTCACGAGAACGAGGCAGTCTTCCACGTCGGGGAAGGTGATTTTCGATTCGTTCTTGTTGTATTTCCCCGTCGCCTTGAGCCGCTTGTCCACCGCCGAGACGAAGGCCAGCCGGACCGCCTTGTCGGGGGATCCCCCGTGTTCGAGCCAGGAGGAATTGTGGTAATGCTCGATCACCCGGACGGATTTCGAGACGGTCCACGCCACGTCGGCGACCAGCTTGTAGTCCTTCATGTCCGCCCGGTCCCGGCCCTTGGTCTCGAGGTGGAAGCAGGCGATCTTGGTTTCGGCGGTGTCCCCGGCGAGCTCGGCGATATAGTCGGTGATCCCGTTCTCGTAGAAGAATTCCTCCTCGTCGAAGGTCCCGTCCGGCTTCTGCCAGCGGAAGGCGAAGCGGATCCCCGCGTTCACGACGGCCTGCCGTTTCAGCATGTCCTCGTAGTATTCCCGGGGGATGTCGATCTCGGTGAAGACCTCGAGGTCGGGACGCCATCTCTGGACGGTGCCCGTGCGGCGGTTCCGCTTTTCGAGGGGCTTCACCGTCAGTTCCGTCACCGGCTCCCCCTTGCGGAAGGAGATCGAGGAGACGTTCTGCCCGTCGTAGGAGGAGACCTCGTAGAATTCGGAGGCGTACTGTGTCGCGCAGGCGCCGAGCCCGTTCAGGCCGAGGGAGTATTCGTAGGCCGCGTCGTCGGAGTTGTTGTCGTACTTCCCCCCGGCATAGAGTTCGCAGTAGACGAGCTCCCAGTTCCAGCGGCCCTCCCCTTCGTTCCAGCCGAGGGGGACACCCCGCCCGTAGTCTTCGATCTCGACGGAGCGGTCGGAGAAGGCGGTGACGCGGATGATGTTCCCGTAGCCCTCCCGCGCCTCGTCCACCGAGTTGGAGAGGATCTCGAAAACCGAATGCTCCGCGCCTTCCAGCCCGTCCGAGCCGAAAATCACCGCCGGCCTCTTCCGCACCCGGTCCGCGCCCTTGAGGGACGTAATGGATTGATTGTTGTAGGTTTCTTTCTTTTTCATGCAAAAGGTTCTTTCAGAAGCGATTGTGATTCTATACCTTCTCGAAGGTATTAAGGAATGAAACGCTACGCGTTTCGGATTTATGTCCCTGCGCCGCGTCGACGCAGTCACGCAGTCGTGCTGGCCTCCGCCGGCATTTCAGGCGCGCATTGGGCACAGGGGCCGCCGCCGGTTTGTACAGATGAAACCTGTCAGGGCTTCACAATAATACGTCATCAAACCGATTGGAGGAGAGCAAAATGCTTTATGCTCTCGGAGGCATGGGCAAAATCGGCGCACCGTTCGCGGCCGTGATCTCCCCGATCAGCAGAGTCGCCTTCACCATCATCGTCTGGATCAGCTGGGGGCAGTTCTTCTTGAACTCCTCCGCCAGATCCACGGTCTTCCAGTCGATCTCGCCCCGGGTGCCGGGATTGAACACCAGCATCACCGAGAAGCTGACGGACAGCGTAAACGGCCCCTCCGGCTCGAAGGAGAGCGTCCGGTTGTAGGTCACCTTCACCCCCGCCTGCCCGAGGACCTGGGCGACGATGGTGTCCCGGGCGTTCAGCTTGTACTGGGTCTGCCCCGGGGAGAGCCGCCCGGTCTCGTAGCTCACGTTTTCGAGCATGATCCGCCGCTCCGCCAGGAAGTACCGGTTGAATTCGAATCCCTCCGGCGTGTGGAACCGGGGCCGGGGCGCTTCTTCGCGGGTCTCCGCCGGCTGGATGGGCTGGACCGGCTGGACCGGCGTCGCCGCCGCGTCGGGAACGGATCCGGGATCGATCTCCGACGGCTCCGCCTGCTTTGCCTGTTCCGGCTCCTTCGGCTGCACCGGCTCTTCCTTCGGCTCCGGCGCACTTCCGGCCGTCTTTTTCTCCTCCCGATCCTCCGGGATCCCTTCGTCCTTCGCGCCGCGGTTCTTGTCCGCGTTTTTATTTCTTCCGAATAACGGCATTGATTTTCTCCTTGATTGATCTCTGATTTATACTATACCCACTCTAAAAAGCTGACTGAATGGGTTTTGATCGCAAGATGCAGGATGCGAACGACGGGGTGGGAATACCATTCATCCGAACATGATTTCAACCATCCCACCCCCGAGAATCCCCTTCGGGAATTCTCGCTTACGTCAGCCGAAACATGTGAGCTCGCGTACGATAACTCTGATAAGGTTGGATGACTAAATTGGTGTGCGGACAGGGACCAAACACAATTGAAGCAGCCTTGCCCTATCCATATCAAAAGTTCTTGCCGCTGAACTTGTTCAGCAGGGCTTCATTTCAAGAAGCCGCGTTCCCTTTTTCGTTTTTTACTGCATGATCCGCAGGATGCTCCACCCGTTTTCCTCCCGGTAGCAGGACACGAGCCCCGAGGACACCCCGGAGATCTTGTCGTAGGTGAACGGGAGCACGATGTTGCCCTCCGTGTCGATCATCCCCCAGCGGCCGTCCGGAGTCATGAGCTGGGCCAGTCCCTCCACGTAGGGCTTTCCGCCTCCGTAGATCGGCTGCGCGATCCATTCGCCGGTGACGGAGAAGATCCCGAAAAACCCGTCCCGGGAGAGCAGGAGCCGCCCCTCGGAATAGCCCTCCAGCTTGTAGCCGAAGGGGATCTCGAACATGGTGCCGTCCTCCCGCAGCAGCGCGTCGTACTCCTCCATCACCTTGATCTGGGAGCCGGTGTAGTTCCGCCGCTGGAAGTACCGCCAGAAGTCGATCACCTGCCACCGCACCCGCACGAGGCCGTGGTCGAAGTAGAAGGACCCGAGGGATTCGACGCCGAAGGAATAGGGCAGCTGGGCCGATCCGAAGACCTTGCGGTCCTGATCGTTCTTGAACATCCGGCCGGCGGGGAAGAGGGGCTCCCCGTCCTCGCGGATGAAATACAGCACCGACCGGTCGATGCCGCTGTTGTTCACGAAGGAGTGGTCCTCGTTCCCGTAGACATTGTAGACCTTGTCGAGGGTCGACCATTCCCGGTAGGGGAAGAGGGGCTTTCCGTCCGCGTCCACGTAGTAGTAGGTCGGGATGGGCTCCGCCGCCGTGACTGCCGCCGCACCCTCCGAGAATTGCAGGGCGTACCGGTACTGATAGGGCGTCAGATATCCCGGCTGGGGCTCCGGTTCGGGCTCGGGTTCCGGCTCTTCCTCAGCGCCTTCTTCCCCTTCCGGCCCGCTTTCCGCATCCTCCGTGGCTTCTTCCGCATCCTCCTCCGGTCCTTCGGACTCCGGCTCCGGCTCGGGAACGGGGATCGGCTCGGGTTCCGGCATATATTCCACCGGGATCCGGTAGCCGAAAAGTCCGGTCTCCGGGTCTTCGTCCAGATACACCCGGTCGGAATCCGCGCGCCCGTAGTCCGCCGGATAGTCGAAGTTCAGGCCGCGGCCGTCCGTCTCGGGATCGTAGTCGCTCACCACGAAGTTCTTTCCGTCCTCCGAGAGATAGAAGTAGATCCGGGTGCCGTTGTTCCGCTCCCGGACGAAAAGGGGACGGTCCCCGCGGTCGCGGCAGAGGGCGGGCTCGTAGCGTCCCGTCGGGAAGGAGCAGAGCGGCTCCCCGTCGGAGGAGACCACCACCGTCTTCTCGCCGTTCTCCACCAGGATATAGCCCATATACAGATCCACCTTCGGCCGCTGCTCGATATAGGTGGCCGTGCGGGGGACGAGCTCGCTGTCCTCGTTGTCCGGGTCGACCCGCTTCAAAATATAATAGGTGTTGTGCCGCCAGGTCTCGCTGTAGGTCTCCGGGAGCTGGAAATCAAAGGTCACCCGCCCGACGGTGTTGAGACCGGGCTTGTAGACCACCGTGGGGGAGGAGAACCGCTTCCCCGACGCCGTCAGCTCCGAGACCGTCGGGATCCGCACCCGCTCGTCCGGCAGATCGTCCGCCGCGTAGACCGTCCGCAGATTCGTCGGCTTCTCCGGCCCGGCGTTCTCCCCGTTTTCCCCCTCGGCCGGAGCGGAGGATGCGGGTTCGCTGCCGTCTTCCCGCCGGTCCCCCGGCTGCCCGACCCCCGGTGCCGGGGCCGAAGGATCGCCGTCCCCCGGATCCCGGCCGTCCCGCGAGAGGGATTCCGCCAGCGCCGCGAAGGGATCGGAAGAGGTGTCGGGCCGGACGGTTTCCCCCGCGCGCAAGAGATCCAGCTGATCCTTGTACCGGTCGAGGAAGGAAAAATCGTAGAACCCGAGGTAATAGAGCAACACGAGAAGAGCCGCGCCGAAAATCAGCGCAAGCTGCAGGATCGTTTTGAAGACGCGGGCGAATCGTTCCCGGATAATTCTCATGATACGCGCTTTCGTTTATTTGTGATACTTACCCCCCGCCGCGATCTCCCCCGCCCGGTAGATCTGCTCGAGCAGCATCACCCGGAAGAGTTCGTGCGGGAAGGTCATGGGGGAGACGGAGAGACGCAGGGCCGCCCTCCGCTTCACCGATTCCGCCAGTCCGTGGGACGAGCCGACGACGAAGCAGAGCTCTCCCGCGCCGGAAGTTCCGACGGCTTCGACCTTCGAGGAAAACTCCTCGGAGGACAGGGTCTTCCCCTCGACGCACATGGCCCAGAGGACCCCGCGGGACGGGATCGCCGCGAGGATGCGGGAGGCTTCGGCGTCAAGGGCGCGCCCGATGTCCGCCGGGGAGGGGGAGAGGGGCAGGGGCTCCGGCTTGATCTCCGTGACGGAGAGGGAATAGAACCGCGAGATCCGCCGCAGATAGTCCTCCGCCGCCTCCCGGAAAGGAGCCGATGTCAGCCGGCCCATGCAGATGAGACGCAATTTCAGCATTTAGTTGAAAGTAGTTAGTAGAACGAGTTAGGAGTGAGGAGTGGATGAGGAATGAGACGATTGAATTCAGAATTCAGAATTAAGAATTCAGAATTGGAGATTGTTTCACGTGGAACAAAATCCCTGCCGCCGCACATCAAAGTCCGGCTGACGGTTCTGCTAGCCACTAACCGCTAGCCGCTAGCCGCTAGCCACTCCTCACTCCTCGCTTTCCTCACACAAAGAAGCTGAGTTCGATATAGCTGATGAGCAGCGTGACGATCAGCGGCAAAATGGCGTAGATCAGGCTTTTGGCCTTTTCGCGGTTGGCGGGGAGTTTTTTCAGAAATTCCGTCTTCCGCTCCTCGCTCCACTTGTCCGGGAGATCCTCCCGCTCGTAGTCCACCCGGTTCAGGGTGAAGCCGTTCAGCACGAAGAACGCGATGAACAGCCCCACCACCGCCAGACCGTAGACCCCCGTCCCGACATAGTAGATCCACGGCATCTCGAGAATGTCCCCGAGATGGATGATGAGCCGCAGGAGCGCGTAGGTCAGGACGAAGGCGAGGAAGAGGATCCCCAGCTTTTTCAGAGCTTCCTTCGGGTTTCTCACGGCCTCAGAGGATCCGGCACGCGCCGTCTCTGCGCACGCTCAGGATGTGGCAGGCCCCCTCGCCGAAGACCGCGTTCATCTTTTCGGCATAGGCCGCCGTCAGTCCGGAGGGAACGAAGGCCTGGATCGTGCCCGCGAAGCCGCCCCCGTGGACCCGGCACACGCCGCCCGTCCCGCGGAGGAATTCTTCCGTCATGCAGAGCGCGAGGGAAAGCCCCTGCTCGGCAATGTTCACCGTCGTGTAGACGTTCTGGAGGTACTTGAAGCTCGAATTGCCCGAGGCGGTCACGCCGGCCTTGAAGCCTTCGATGTCCCCTCTGCGGAGCGCGTCCGCCTGAGCCGCCACCCGGTCGTTCTCCGCGAAGAAGTGGTAGGCCCTGAGGATGGCCCGGTCCCCGAGATAGGTCCGGAGATACTTCCCGTGCTTCGCGAGAAGGGCGTCCAGAGCTTCCCGGCTGGTCTCCCGCAGAACGGAAACGCCCAGTTCCTTCGCCACGGCCTTCATTTCCGCCGGGACGGAGGCGTAGTCCGCGTTCAGATCCGCGTGGTTCCCGCCCGTGTTCACGATGCAGAGACGGTAGCCCGCCGCCGCGAGGTCAAAGTCCAGCTTTTCGATCACCGGGGCCGCGGGATCCGCGAAATCAATGGTGATGAATCCGCCCACCGCGCAGGCCGTCTGATCCATCAGGCCGCAGGGCTTGCCGAAATACACGTTCTCGGAGAACTGGGCCATTTTCGCGATCTCCACGTTCGAGACCTTCCCGCCGTTGTAGAGGTGGTTCAGGATGTTCCCCACCATCACCTCGAAGGCCGCGGAGGAGCTGATGCCCGATCCCTTCAGCACGTTCGAGGTCGTGTAGGCGTCGAATCCGCCGACTTCGTAGCCCGCCGCGAGGAAGGCCTTCTCCATGCCCGCGATGAGAGCCGCGGAGGTGAAGAATTTCGATTTGTCCGGCGCGTCCACGGCCGAGGGCTCCACCACGTCTTCCGGGAAGCCTTCGGACTGGATGCGGATCACGCCGCCCGGGACCGGTTTCGCCACGGCAAGGATGTCCAGATTCACCGAAGCCGCGATCACGCGCCCGTGGTTGTGGTCCGTGTGGTTGCCGGAGATCTCGGAGCGTCCGCCGACGGAGTAGAGGGAGACGTCCCCGTCGCCGTATTTTGCGAGGAAGGCGTCCGCCGCGGAGGCATAGCGTTCCCGCTGGGCAGGGACGGATTCCGCCGGGACGGAAAGTCCTTCGGTCAGGGCGGAGTCGATCCCGCCGGAGAGGATGAGTTTTCGTCCACCTTTTTCAAAATGGTGGCCGGGGATGCGCAGCTCCCCAGTCAAGGGGCAGCGCCCTTGCCGACGTCCGCAGACGTCGGAACACCCATGACTTCGGGGGAGTTCCTCTTTTGGTTCTCGTGTTCAACTTGTTGAACCGGCTCCTCGATAAAGGAGAAAAGTACAATGAAAATCTTTTGTTCGCAAAACGGAGATCGGATCGCAGAGGACATATCCCCGCAGATCCGCGCGCGCCGTTTCTTTTAAGTATACCACAAAACCCTCTCATTACAAGAGACGCTTTGTAAATGATTGTAAACAAACATTCAGCCCCGATCCTCTTCCCCGGGGACCGGCGCGGGAACATAGACCCTCCTCTGCCCGCGGCTTCGCTTCATCAGAGCCGTCAGGAACCAGGCAAGGGACAGAAGACAGGCGGCGGCCAGCGAAACCACAAGGACGTTGTACCCGAGCCGCGAGACCGCTCTCATCACCGGCAGATACACCAGATCGAAGGTGCTCTCCGGCAGGGACTGGGACAGCGAGAGAAGCAGGCGGTTCTTGTAAGGCGCAAGGATCCGGGGGGCGAGGAAGAGCGCGAGTCCCGAGAGCGCGACGGAAAATCCCGCAAAGGTGAACGCCGGCAGGAATTTCCGCCCGAGGGAGACCCAGAGGAGCACGAGGGAGAAGAGGGCGGCCGAGAAAACCAGAAGCATCGCGTCGTAGGACAGAAGATCCCGGGCGGGTTCCAGAGCCTCCAGCCGCGCCTTCATGTCCCCCGCATTCAGAAACTGCGCCAGCACCGACGCCACGAAGGACACGGGATCCCGGAACATCCCGAGAGCCCCCGGATCCATGCTCCCCACCACCGTCCGGGCCGCCTCCTCGGGATCGAAGACGGGAGTCGGGCCGTAGTCGAAGAACCACCGGGCGAACTGGGCCAGATAGTCCCCGAGGATCTTGTCGAAGGAGAGATCCCGGCAGAGACCGTTGAACGCCTCCGGGGTGATAGAATAACCGTAGTTTGAAAACGAGGCGTTCATCTGCTCCGGCACCGTCGTGAATCCCCCGAAGCCGTCCGGGAAGCGGATGGAGGCGAAATCCACGGCTTCGGCGGCGGATGCGGCGGACTGGGGCGTGACGGTCTTGCGGAGGGAATAGACCGCAAGTCCCGCCGCGGCAGTCAGGGCGAGGGAGAGGGCGCAGAGAACGGCGAACAGCACGCAGAGTACGCGCGGGATGATCTTCATGTGAAAGTCCTCGGATCGGAGACGGATCGGGACAGACTTACTGCCCGGGTTCCTTCCATTATACCAAATCCGGAGGGAAAATACAAGGGATTTCGGCGAAAACCTCGCCCCCGCCCTTGACTTTGCCCCCGGGGATTGGTATAATGGATCCGAATCAGACAAAAAACCGAAGCGGACCGGAGGACGGGACTATGAAGAGAATCGCCAGCTTCACGGTGGACCACGACAAGCTCGAACCGGGGATCTACGTCTCGCGGCGGGACGGGGACGTCACCACCTACGATCTGAGAACGCGGACCCCCAACGCCGGGGACTACATGGACAACCGGACCATGCATTCCGTCGAGCACATGTTCGCCACCTTCGTCCGCAATTCGGAATACGGGGATTCCGTCCTCTACTTCGGCCCGATGGGATGCCAGACCGGCTTCTACCTCCTCATGCGGGATGTGAGCGACGGAGAAGTCCTCGCCCTCGTGAAGGACGTACTGCAGAAGATCCTCGCCTACGAAGGCCCCGTTTTCGGCGCGTCCCGGAAGGAGTGCGGGAACTACAAAAACCTCGATCTCGCCGACGCGAAGCGGGAATGCGGACGGTATCTCGCCGTTCTGGAATCGAAAGAGAACGATTTTCGATACGAGGAGTGAGGACGCCGTCCGGATCGGGATTTTGTAAGGTTTGGAATTTGCGTTTTTTCGGATGGGAGCGCTTCGCTGGGATTCGGAGGACGCGCGGTTCTGTATCGAAAACCGGTTCACTCTCTTCGCGCGCTTTTGCAGATTGCAGATCGGACGAGCGAAACATGGAGACAACCTCGCGCGGTCTCTGTTTGTGCAGCCGAAACATGCGCAGGATAAATCCTGCGGCCTCACGGCGGAGATTCAGGCGCGCATTGAAAGGGGACAAAGCAGGGGCGGTCGGGATGATGTTTCACGTGAAACAATTCTCGGCTTCTCCGTCAGACAGGCTGCCGCACGTCCCGTTTCGCCTCCACTATGTCAAGACAGTCTTCATTTCTTCTGCGGGAATCCTCCGACTATAACTGCGGCTGTATGATGAAGCGCAAAGATTCTTCGTCGCAGGCTCCTCAGAATGACAAAGAAAAGCGGAACGCGGGGGCAGCCGCCCTGAATGGAGAAATGTTTCACGTGAAACAATTCATAATTCATCATTCTGAATTCTGAATTCACTCCTAACTCCCCACTCCTCACTCGTTCTACTAACAACTACCGACTCTCCACCAGCCACTAAAAAGGAGTTCAGCATGAAAAAATTCACCTTCGGCACCCCCGAGACCTTTGTCCCCTCGAAGTTCTGCGACGGATTCGACTACCGCGAGACGGACGTGAAGTACCCCGCCGGGAATTTCTTCTTCAAGACCACGCCCTCCGGGTGCGTGCTGGAATTCCCCCTCGAGGACGACTGCCGGATCTGGGGCTTCGGGCTCCAGCTCAAACAGTTCAACCACCGGGGGCGGAAGCTGAAAATGGACGTCAACGCCGACCCCGCCACCCCGAACGGGGAATCCCACGCCCCCGTGCCCTTCTTCGTCACCAACAAGGGCTACGGCATGTACTTCGACACCGCCCGCTACGCCGAATTCTACTGCGGCAAGCAGAAGAACCCCGCTTTCGGCTGGAACCGCGGGACCGACGCGGCCGCCCTGTCCGAAGGAGGAGCCGCCGACCGGGAAGAGGACCTCTACGCCGCCCGCCGGGAGGACTCCGTCTGGATGAGCGTCCGCATCCCCGTGGCGAAGGGCGTCGACGTCTACGTCATCGAGGGTGAGACCGCCGGGGAGATCACCGCCCAGTACAATATGCTCGCCGGCGGCGGTCCCGAAGTGCCGGAATGGGGCCTCGGGATGCTCTACCGCTGCTACACCGGATGGGACGCCGAAAAGATCAAATCCGTCGCCTCCTATTTCCGGGAGAACGGGATCCCCTGCGACATCATCGGCCTCGAACCCGGCTGGCATACCCACGCCTATTCCTGCACCTACCGCTGGTCCGACCGCTATCCCGATCCCGACGGCTTCCTCGGCTGGATGAAGGAGCACGGCTACCACGTCAACCTCTGGCAGCACGCCTTCACCCACCCCGACGCCCCCTTCCACGACGCCATCGCGCCCTATTCCGGGGACTGGCTGGTCTGGGGCGGTCTGGTGCCCGATTTCGCCGTCCCCGAAGCCCGGAAGATCTTCGCCGACTATATGCGGGAGGCACTCGTGGAGCACGGCGTCGACGGCTTCAAGCTCGACGAATGCGATTCCAGCGACAATACGGGCGGATGGAGCTTCCCCCTGTCCGCCGAATTCCCCTCCGGCCTCGACGGGATGCAGTACCACTCCCTCTTCGGCACCCTCTACATCAAGACCCTGACCGACGCCCTCGGCGAAAGAAAGACCCTCGGCGAAGTCCGCAACCTCGGCGCCCTGGCCGCTTCCTATCCCTACGTCCTGTACAGCGACCTCTACGATCACCGGGACTTCATCCGCGGCGTCGTCAACTCCGGGTTCTCCGGCCTGCTCTGGGCCCCCGAATTCCGCTCCGCCCATTCGAAGGAGGAGTGCGTGCGCAGAATCCAGGCGGTGGTCTTCTCCGTCCAGTGCCTCGTGAACGCCTGGAACTACGACGGGATCCCGTGGGTCGTGCACGAATGCGAGGACGAAGTGAAGGAGCTGTTCCGGATCCGCGAGGGCCTGATCCCCATGCTGAAAGACGCCTTCGAGGTCTACCGCAAGACCGGAAAACCGCCGGTGCGCGCCCTCTGCATGGACTATACCGCCGATCCCGCCACCTGGGACGTGGACGACGAATATCTCTTCTGCGCGGATCTGCTCGTCGCCCCCATCGCGGCAGGCGGCGGAGACGAACGGGACGTCTATCTCCCCGTCTCGGACGAATGGGAGGACTACTTCACCGGCGAGCCCGTCGGGAACGGCAAGATCCGCGTCAAGACCGCCGGCATCCCGGTTTACAGACGGAAGAAATAATATGATTTTCAGCTATAAAAGCTGACTTCATGGGTTTTGAGCGCTCCATGTAGAATGCGAACGACGGGGTGGGAATGCCGTTTATCCAAACATGACATCAACCATCCCACCCCCGAGAATCCCTTCGGGAATTCTCGCTTACGTCAGCCGTAACATGTGAGCCCGCGTGCGATAACTCTGATAAGGTTGGATGACTATATTGGTGTGCCAAGGTTTCGACGATACGTTATTGGTATTACTATGTCCTGCCCCCAATTGAAGTTCTTGCCAGGCTTCTTTTAAGAAGCCGCGTTTCCCCCCGGAATAAGATTAAGTCACAGGAGTAAAAACCGAAATGGCTTCTAAAACAAGAATCGGCTTCGTTTCCCTCGGATGCCCGAAGAATCTCGTGGACACGGAGATCATGCTCAAGCATCTGGCGGACGAGGGATACGAGATCACGCCCGAGGAGACGGAGGCGGACATCGTCGTCGTCAACACCTGCGCGTTCATCGAGAGCGCGAAGAAGGAATCCATCGACTCGATCATCGACCTCGGCTGGCTGAAAAAGCACAACGGCCTCAAAGGGATCATCGTCACCGGATGCCTTGCCGAGCGGTACCGGGACGAGGTCCCGAAGGAACTGCCCGAGGTGGACGCGATCCTCGGCGTGGGGAGCATCCACCGGATCGGGGAGGCCGTGAAAGCGGTCCTCGAAAAAGCCGGGAAGAAGGGCGGCAAGAAGCGGGTCTACTCCTGCTTCGACGACAAGGAGACCTCCGCGCTGGGCGGGGAACGGGTCGTCACCACCGGGGAGGCGATGGCGTACCTGAAAATAGCCGAGGGCTGCTCCAACCGGTGCACCTACTGCGCCATCCCCATGATCCGCGGGAAGATGCGCAGCCGCACCATGAAGGAGATCGTCGAAGAGGCGACCTCCCTCGACGCGATGGGCGTGAAGGAGCTGGTCCTCGTGGCCCAGGACACCTCCGCCTACGGGATCGACCTCTACGGGGACTACGTCCTGCCCGACCTCATCCGGGGGATCACAGACGCCACGAAGATCCCGTGGATCCGCCTGCTCTACTGCTACCCCGACAAGATCACCGACAGGCTCATCGAAGAATTCAAGACCAATCCCCGGCTGGTGAACTACGTCGACATCCCGGTCCAGCATATCTCCGATCCCGTCCTGAAGCGCATGAACCGCCACGGGGACTCCGCCATGATCCGGGAGGCCGTCGCGAAACTGCGCACCGTGCCCGGCATGGTCCTGCGCTCCACCGCCATCGTCGGATTCCCCGGCGAGACCGAGGAGGACTTCCGCGCCCTCTGCGAATTCGTGAAGGAAGCGAAATTCGAGCGGTTCGGGGCCTTCCCCTATTCCCAGGAGGAGAACACCCCCGCCGCGGAATTCCCGGATCAGATCGACGAGCAGACGAAGCAGGACCGCTACGACGTCCTCATGCGCACGGAACTCCCGATCAGCGAGGCCTTCAACCGGTCCCGGGTCGGGAAGACGGTCCGGGTGCTCTGCGAGGGCTGGGACCCCGTCGCCGAATCCCACTACGGCCGGAGCTACGCCGAAGCCGCGGAGATCGACGGCAAGATCTGGTTCACGACCAAAAGAAAAGACCTCCGCATCGCCGAGGGAGAAATGCTCGACGTCAAAATCACCGAAGCCATGGACTACGACCTCGTCGGCGAAGCGGTCCTGAATGTGTGAGGAAGTTGGGAGCAGCCAGTGGTTAGCGGCTAGTAGACACAAAATGAGGAATGGGGAATGAGGAATTGGCGGTGTTTCACGTGAAACAGTTTCCCTTCTCGCCTCAACTTTATGTTTCGCCCAAACAGATTTTTGATCGCGCCGTTCTGTCTGCATACGGATCTGAATCTGAATATGTGCGCGAAGAAGCACTTTCATTTTCAGCCTCCCATCCGCGCGTCCTGTGCCCAATGCGCGCCTGAATCTCTGCCGGAGGCCAGCACGACTGCGTCGGTGCGTCAGACATTGTCTGCGCATGTTTCGGCTGCACGAACAAAAACCGCGCGAGGACGGGGGATGCAAGATCGAATTTCGATTCCGGTGCGAGCTGTACAGTTATGCCATACGGCCAACTATTTGCTCCTCAAATTGGACCCGCACAGGGGGCAGAGTTTGCGAAGCAACACTCGTCGGCCATGAGATGGGTCCCCCGCACCGACGCAGTCGTGCTCGCCGCCCGTCTGCGTGACTGCGTCGACGCGGCGCAGGGACATTAAATCCGAAACGCGGAGCGTTTCATTCCTTATATACCTTCCGTGAAGGTATGAACATCCTTTGATCCCGGAGGACCAAAATGAATTTACCGAACAAACTCACTATGTTCCGCATCCTGATGGTCCCGGTCTTCCTCGTTTTGCTCTGCGTGCCGGCGATGGAGGATCTCATGGGGCGGACCGCGCTTCTGATCGTCACGGCGGCGGTGTTTGCCGTCACCTCCCTCACCGACATGATCGACGGCAAGATCGCCCGGAAATACAACCTCATCACCGATTTCGGCAAGTTCATGGACCCGCTGGCCGACAAATTCCTCGTGATGGCCGCCATGCTCGGGATCCTCGTGAAGTTCGACGACCTGCGGACCGTCTTCGTCTGGTGCGCCGCCGTCGTGATCTTCCGGGAGTTCGCCGTCACGTCCCTCAGACTGGTCTGCGCCCAGAAGGCCGGGAAGGTGATCGCCGCCGCCTGGCTCGGGAAGGTGAAGACCACCACCCAGATGATCTGTATCGTCTGCGTCCTGCTGGAACCCCTGATCCCCGTGCCGCTGTTCTCGGAGTATCATCTTCTCTCCTACCTCACCGCGGCCGTCATGACCGTCATGACCCTCTGGTCCGGGATCGACTATCTCCGGGCGTACTGGCCCTACATCGGGACGATGAAATGAGCGGAGGCGAAAAAAAGACCCCCCGCGCCGCCGTCGTCCGGGAATTCGAGACCCCCGCCGGTCTTCCCGCGGTCCTCGTGGACTGCCGGGATTCCGGCGTTTTTTCCGTGGAGAAAACCTTTGACTGCGGGCAGGCTTTCCGCTTTTCTCCCGTCGGCGGGGATCCGCGGGTGGTCTGCGGCTCTGTGCGGATCGGGGAGGGGGAGGACGCCCGGATCACGGTGGACGGGACCCGGGAGGAGGAGGGATTCTTAACGCTCGCCGGCTGCACGGCGGAGGAATTCGGATCCCGCTGGCGGACCTATCTCGATCTCGACGAGGACTACGGGGCCGGGGAAAAGCGGATCCTCGACGCTCTTCCGGAGGGGGCCAGCCGGGACGCCATGGCCGACGCGCTCCGGGCGGGACGGGGGATCCGGCTGCTGAGGCAGGACCCGTGGGAAATGCTCGTGACCTCGATTTTGACCCAGAACAACAACATCCCCCGGATCCGGGGCATCGCGGCGAGGCTCTGCGCGGCGTCGGGGGGCAGATTCCCGGATCCCGCGGACATCCTCCGGATCGGGACGGAAGGGCTCTACGCCCTCGGATGCGGCTTCCGGGCGAAATACCTGACCGACGCGGCGGAGAGGACGGCGGACGGCAGGGCGGATCCCCGAAAGATCGAGGCGATGGGGACGGAAGAGGCCCGGGCGGTCCTCGAACAGATCCGCGGCGTGGGACCGAAGGTGGCGTCCTGTGCGCTCCTCTTCGGCTATCACCGCACGGAGGCCTTCCCGGTGGACGTCTGGATGAAGCGCGCCCTCGCGGAAATCTTCCCGGACGGCGTCGATCCCACCCTCTTCGGCGAATGGGCCGGCTACGCGCAGCAGTGCATGTTCTGGGCGGAAAGAGAAAAGGGAAGAAGAAGTTGGCAGTAAAAAGTTGTTAGTGGTTAGTAGAGGACGGTTAATTAGAAATTAGGAATTAGGAATGAGACGAGTTAGGAGTTGGGGAACCGTCAGTTTTAGCGGCTAGTGGCTAGTAGAACCGTTCTCCATTGTTTCGCGTGAAACAATCGGGAGCCTGCGACGAAGAATCTCCGCACGTGGAGGATGGGTTGGCCTTGAAGTTGGGAGATTCTTCGCTGACAGCACAACTGCGTTGGTGCGCACGACTGCGTCGGTGCGTCAGAATGACAAGCTGGAGGCGGAATGGGACGTGCATCTGCCAAAATTTCGGAAGATTGTTTCACGTGAAATGAAACCAATTCCTCATTCCTAATTTCACGTTCTACTAGCCGCTAATCACTAACCACTAGCCACTCCTCCCTCCCCCTCCCGTCCTCCCGGGACTTTTTTTCTTTTTCCGCGTTACTTTTCGGGCCGGAAATCCGTCTTATGGGTGAGACCGAAAGAAAGGAGGGAGCCGTATGGACGAAACGAAGTCCCGGATGTCCGACGCCGGGATCGTCGCGCTTTACTTCGCGCGGGACGAGCGGGCGGTGGAGATCAGCCGGGAGAAGTACGGAAGCTGGTGCATGGCCGCGGCGGAGGGGATCCTTTCGTCCCGGGAGGACGCCGAGGAATGCGTGAACGACGCCCTGCTCCGCGCCTGGAACGCCATCCCGCCCGAAAAGCCCGCGTACCTCGGCGCGTTTCTGGCCTCGATCGCCCGGCGGATCGCGCTGGACCGGTACCGGGCGGAGACGGCGGAAAAACGGGGCGGGGGCGGGATCCGGCTCTGCCTCGACGAGCTTGCGGAAGTCGTGGGGGACAATCCCGCCGTGGAGGATCCCGGAGCGGAGAACGGACTGCGGGACGCCCTCGAACGGTGGCTGAGAGAACAGTCCCCCGAACAGCGGCGGATCTTCCTTCTGCGGTACTGGTACGCCTATCCCGTCGCGGAGGCGGCCGAGAAATGCGGCGTCAGCGTCGGGGCGGCGAAAATGTCCCTCGGCCGGTCGAAAAAACGGCTGAGGAAGTTTCTGGAAAAGGAGGGATTTCAGGTATGAAAAACAACGAGCTATTGTTCGAGGTCCTCGGGGAGATCGACCCCGCGCTTGTGCAGGAGGCGGGGGAGGAGGTGGCCGGATCCCCGCGGGCGGGCGGAAAAAGGCGCGTCCGGTGGGCGGTCCTCGCGGCGGCGGTCCTGCTTCTCGGGGGGACTGCGGCGGCTCTCCCGGTCCTGACGGCGCGGATGCGGACGGAGATCCTCATGGAGAAGGACGGGAGCGGCGGGACGGATGTCTACCGTATGAGGCTGGAGGACTGGCAGAACACCGAACCGCCCGTCCCGGAGGAGGTGCTTGCGAAATTGGAGGCTTCGGTCACTCCGCTTGAGGAAGGGCACAGCATCGAGGCTTGCATCGAAGAAGGCTCCATGCTCGGCTTCGACAGCTGGACCGAGGCGGCGGAGTGGTTCGACTGCGGACTGCTGATCCCCCCGGCCGGAAGCGTCACGGAGGACGGAGAAGGGGCGTTTCTCGCCGCGGGTTACAACGACGGAACGGTGAACGGGATCCGGAACATCTACATCTGGGGGTGTCACGCGGTCCCGGGGCATGATCTGTTCGACGCGAATTACAATATCTCGGCCGTGATCCCCCTGAACGACGCGGCGTGGGAGATCTACAGCGGAGGTCTGCACCTCATGGGACACGCGGAGGACACTGAAATAACGGAGGGAGCCTTATACGCGGAGTCCGCGCCGGGTACGACGACGGAAAGGACCTTCACGTCCGACGCGGGAGACGAAGTCACCCTTGTGAGCGTATTCGTGGAGTTCTCGGCCGGAGACACTGCCGGATCGTACTGGAACGCGGCGGCGCACTTTGTCCGCGGAGGGATCGTCTACCGGATCGGCATAACGGACGACAACCGGGAACTGGCGGAAGAAAGGCTTATCGAGATCGTGAACGGAATGAATGAGGAATGAGGAATTGGCGGGATGATGTGCAGTCTGTTCCGGGTTGATGTGCCCTGCGGGATTTGAGGGTGTATTTGGGGGTAAAGGAGTCGGCGTCGGGACGCGCGGTCCTGTATCGAAAACCGGTTCCGTATCCTCGCGGGCTTCTGCTGATTCAGACATGACGGGCGAAACATGGCGTTTTCCTCGCGCGGTCTCCGACGTGCAGTTGAACCCGTGCGCAGGATAAATCCTGCGGCCTTGCGGCGGAGATTCAGGCGCGCATTCGGAAAATGGGCCTGCCCAAAACTGTTTCCCATTGTTCTACGTGAAACAAATAACCGTCAGAAAAGAACTTTCAAGTTCGGCCCTGACGGTTTTTGATTTTGCTGGGCAGAGCGGAGAAAAACCATCCGCCTCAGAGTACGGCTTGCGGGTCCAGCGCAAAGATTTCTTCACTGACGCGCAGAATGACAGTGTAAATACGAAATGGGACGTGCGGCGGCCGATTAGCAGGAAGGGACTCGAATGTTTCACGTGAAACAATCAACAGAAAACCGCACTTTGTCCCCCTTCCATGCGCGCCTGAAACGCCGGCGGAGCCCGCAGGACTTGTCCTGCGCATGTTTCGGCTGTACGAACACAGACCGCGCGAGGTTGTCTCCATGTCCCGGCTCGTCAGATCCGCACTCCGCACAAGCGCGCGAAGACAGCGAACCGGTTTTCGATACAGAACCGCGCGTCCCTTCCATCCCAGCGGAGCGCTCCCATCCGAAAAACGCAAATCCCAACCCGAAACAAAATCCCGCAGCAGACCTCCCCCACTCCGTCATCTTCTCATTCACTCCTAACTTATTCTCCCCTTCTCCTTCTGAAATTGCCCTAATTATTTCGCGGGAATATGAATGTTTCTTGTGCAATGGGGAGAATATCGAAAAGGGCCTCTTTTCGCACTTGACATTGGTTTTCGGCAATGCTATAATGGAGCATACGCGAAAATCGCGCATCTTTGTCTGCGCGCCCGCATCGGCCGGTCCGACCCGCGCGGGACAAAGCCTCACACCGTATACCGCGGGAGCTTCCCCGTCGTATAGATAAAAACATTTATTACTGAAGAAAAGGAGGAATTTCATGCCTACATTCAACCAGCTCGTCAAGCAGGGCAGACAGGACAAGACCTACAAATCCAAGGCTCCCGTTCTGCAGACAGGATTCAACACCCTGAAGAACCGCCCCACCGATCAGAGCAGCCCTCAGAAGCGCGGCGTCTGCACGAAGGTCACCACCATGACCCCGAAGAAGCCGAACTCCGCTCTCAGAAAAATCGCCAGAGTGAGACTGACCAACGGAATGGAAGCGACTACCTATATCCCGGGTATCGGCCATAACCTTCAGGAACACTCCGTGGTTCTGATCCGCGGCGGCCGTATCCGCGACCTCCCCGGCGTCCGTTACCACATCATCCGCGGCACGCTTGATGCTCAGGGCGTTGCGAACCGCAAACAGGGCCGTTCCAAGTACGGCGCAAAACGGCCGAAGAAATAATTCCTCGGCAGCTCGAATCCTTCGCTCAATCCGTCTTCCTTTACAGTAATAAATGTTTTTGGAACGACACGGGCGGAAGTTACACTTTCGAGTACCTACGATCTCATATTTTTGATGAAGGAGGGAAGCACAGTGTCCAGAAGAGGTCAGATCGCAAAAAGAGACGTCCTGCCGGATCCGCTTTACAATTCCAAGCTCGTCACCAAGCTCGTGAACAACGTGATGCTGGACGGCAAGAAGGGCGTTGCGCAGAAGATCGTCTACGACGCATTCGCAGAAGTGGAAGCCAAGACCAACTCCAACCCGCTGGAAGTTTTCGAGGAAGCTCTCGAGAACATCATGCCCGTTCAGGAAGTCAAGGCTCGCCGCGTCGGCGGTTCCAACTATCAGGTCCCGATGGAAGTCAGACCGGAACGCCGCCAGACGCTGGGTCTGCGCTGGCTCGTGTCCTACGCAAGGACGCGCGGCGAACGCACGATGTCGCAGAGACTCGCAGCCGAGATCATGGATGCGAAGAACTCCGCCGGCGGCGCGTTCAAGAGAAAAGAAGAAATGCACAGAATGGCCGACGCGAACAAGGCGTTCGCCCATTTCAGATACTGATTCGTCACCCGGGGATTCAGCCCGCAGAGAAGGAGTTTATAAGAATCTATGCCAAGGGAATATCCGCTTGAGCGCACGCGGAATATCGGCATCATGGCCCACATCGACGCCGGTAAGACCACTACCACGGAGCGAATCCTGTTCTACACCGGAAAGACCCATAAGATCGGCGAGACCCACGAGGGCACCGCGGTCATGGACTTCATGGAGCAGGAACAGGAAAGAGGGATCACCATCACCTCGGCCGCAACGACATGCTTCTGGAAGAATACGAGGATCAACATCATCGACACTCCCGGACACGTCGACTTTACCGCCGAAGTGGAGCGTTCCCTGCGCGTGCTGGACGGCTCCGTAACCGTCTTCTGCGCAAAGGGAGGCGTGGAACCGCAGTCCGAAACCGTGTGGCGTCAGGCCGACAAATACGGCGTTCCGCGCATGGCGTACGTCAATAAAATGGATATCATGGGCGCGAACTTCTACCGTGTCGTCGACATGATGAAGGAACGGCTCAAGACCAATCCCGTGCCGATTCAGCTCCCCATCGGCGCTGAAGAAAAGTTCAAGGGCATCATCGACCTCATGACCATGGAAGCCGACGTCTACTATGACGACCTCGGCAAGGACATGCGCGTCGAACCCATCCCCGCGGACATGATGGAAAAGGCCCGGGAATACCGCGAGGCCATGGTGGAAGCCATCGCCGAAACGGACGACGACCTGTTCGAGAAGTACGTCGATGGCGAGGAACTCACGGTCGAAGAACTGAAAAAGGCGCTCAGAAAAGCCACCATTCAGAACAGGATCGTCCCCGTCGTCTGCGGCACCTCTTACAAAAACAAGGGCGTGCAGAAGCTCCTCGACGCCATCGTCGAATATATGCCCGCACCGGTGGACATCCCGTCCATCAAGGGGATCAACCCCCAGACCGAGGAAGAGGAAGAGCGGCATTCGTCCGACTCCGAACCCTTCTCCGCGCTGGCGTTCAAGATCATGACCGACCCCTACGTGGGCAAGCTCTGCTTCTTCCGGGTCTACTCCGGAACGATCCAGACCGGTCAGACCGCCTATAACCCCACCAAGAGAGCCAGGGAACGCTTCGGCCGTATCCTCCAGATGCACGCCAACGACCGGAAGGATATCGACACCTGCTACGCGGGCGATATCGCGGCGGTGGTGTCCGTCAAGAATACGACCACCGGAGATACCTTCTGCGACGAAGCGCATCCCATCGTGCTGGAAAACATGGATTTCCCGGAACCCGTCATCCGCGTCGCCATCGAACCCAAAACGAAGGCCGGCGAGGAAAAGATGGGCATCGCGCTCTCCAAGCTGGCCGAGGAAGACCCCACCTTCCGCACCTATACGGACGAGGATACGGGTCAGACCATCATCGCCGGCATGGGTGAGCTGCACCTCGAAATCATCGTCGACCGGCTGCTCAGAGAGTTCAAGGTCGAGGCGAACGTCGGCAAACCCCAGGTCGCATATAAAGAAACCATCCGCAGAGGCGCGGATTCGGACACCAAGTTCGCAAGGCAGACGGGCGGCAAGGGTCAGTACGGTCACGTCAAGATCCACATCGAACCCAATGAGCCGGGCGCGGGCTTCCTGTTCGAAAACAACGTCGTCGGCGGCGTCATCCCGAAGGAATTCATCCCCGCGGTCGAAGCGGGCATCAAGAGCGCGATGCAGTCCGGCGTCCTTGCCGGCTACAACGTGGTGGACGTCAAGGTCTCCCTGTACGACGGTTCCTACCACGAGGTCGACTCTTCCGAAATGGCCTTCAAGATCGCCGGGTCGATGGCATTCAAGGACGCCATGCAGAAGGCGGATCCCGTCCTCACCGAGCCCATCATGAAGGTGGTCGTCATCACGCCCGAGGAATACATGGGCGACGTCATCGGCGACCTCAACCAGAGACGCGGCCAGGTGAATTCGATGGACACCGTCTCCGGCGCGTACCAGATCAACGCCTTTGTTCCGCTCTCCGAAATGTTCGGGTATTCCACCGCCCTCCGTTCGAGAACCCAGGGCCGCGGGACCTACGTCATGGAGCCCGACCACTTCGCAGAAGTCCCCAAGTCCATCCGCGAAAAGATGACGGAAGGGAAATAAGTTTCAGATCAACCTTTTTTCAAAAAGGTTGCCGGGGATGCGCAGCTCCCCAGTCAAGGGGCAGAGCCCTTGCCGACGTCCGCAGACGTCGGAACACCCATGACTTCCAGAGAGTTCCTCTTTTGGTACTCGTGTTCAACTTGTTGAACCGGCTCCTCGATAAAGGAGAAAAGAACAGCGAGAACGATCGGCGAACTAAATTCAGCACCGACTATCATTATCGAAAATCCGCACATCGGAACCCATATAATTCTGAAAAATTTTATCAGGAGGATTCATCCAAATGGCAAAGCAGAAGTTTGAGCGTACCAAGCCCCACGTGAACATTGGTACCATCGGTCACGTTGACCACGGCAAGACCACCCTCACCGCAGCGATCACCAAGACCCTCGCTCTTCGTGACGGCAAGAACGAATTCATGGCTTATGACCAGATCGACAATGCTCCCGAAGAAAAGGCCCGCGGTATCACAATCAACACCAGACACGTTGAATACGAGACCGAGCACAGACACTACGCGCACGTCGACTGCCCCGGCCACGCCGACTACGTCAAGAACATGATCACCGGCGCTGCTCAGATGGACGGCGCGATCCTCGTCGTTGCGGCTTCCGACGGCCCGATGCAGCAGACCCGTGAGCACATCCTGCTCGCCCGTCAGGTTGGCGTTCCCGCCATCGTCGTCTATATGAACAAGACCGACCTCGTCGACGACGAAGAACTCCTCGAGCTCGTCGAGATGGAAATCCGTGAACTGCTCTCCGAGTACGACTTCCCGGGCGACGAGATTCCGATCATCCGCGGTTCTGCCCGTGACGCCCTCGAGTCCACCTCCACCGACCTGAACGACCCCGTCTACGCCTCCATCCTCGAGCTGATGGACGCCGTCGACAGCTATATCCCCACTCCCGACCGCAAGGCCGACCAGCCCTTCCTTATGCCTGTTGAAGACGTGTTCTCCATCACCGGCCGCGGCACCGTGGCGACTGGCAGAGTTGAGCGCGGTACTGTCAAGATGGCTGACACCGTTGAGATCGTCGGTCTGAGCGAAGAGAAGAAGACCACCGTCATCACCGGTATCGAAATGTTCCGTAAGCTCCTCGACTCCGCTGAGGCTGGCGACAACGTCGGTCTGCTTCTCCGCGGTATCGACAAGAAGGGTGTCGAAAGAGGCCAGGTCATCTGCAAGCCCGGCTCCATTCATCCCCACACCAAGTTCACCGGCCAGGTGTACGTTCTGACCGAAAAAGAAGGCGGCCGTCAGAAGCCCTTCTTCTCCGGCTACAGACCGCAGTTCTATTTCAGAACCACCGACGTTACCGGCACCATCAAGCTCCCCGAGGGCGTTGAGATGTGCCGTCCCGGCGACAACGTCGACATGGGCGTCGAGCTGATCACCCCCATCGCTATCGAAAAGGGTCTTCGCTTCGCTATCCGTGAAGGCGGCCGTACCGTCGGTTCCGGCGTCGTTATCGACATCGCTGAATAATTGAAGTTTTGACTTCACTCCGGGGGATGGCTTTTTTAGGAGTCATCCCCCCGTTTTTCGGGAACAGGTGGAATTCCTTACCGGCGGTGACGGCTTAAAAAGGGCCGAAGTCCGCGAACCCTGCGTCTGCCGCGGGGCCGAACGGGTGAAAATCCCGTACCGACGGTTCGGTTTCGTCCGAATAGACGAAACTCACAGTCCGGATGAGAGAAAAAGAGCTTCCCGATTTCCGCGTTTTTTCCACGCGGGGACCGGGATTTTCTTTTCTCCCTTGAATTTCGTTTCTTTCAATGGGAGGATTTTATGTCCACGCTCGCTTACAAATCCGATAAAAAGATACGCACCGTTACGGCGGTGGGTCTGTTTGCCGCCCTCGCCTACATCCTGACGCTGTTTTTCCGCTTCAAGCTCGCTTTTCTGACCTTCGATCTGAAGGACGCGGTCATGACGATCAGCGCGATGCTCTTCGGGCCGCTCTCCGGTCTGGCTCTGGCGATCCTCGTGCCCCTGCTCGAAACGCTCATCAGCAGCACCGGGCTTTACGGCTTCGTGATGAACGCGATCGCCAGCGCGACTTTCGTCTGCGTCGGCAGTTTCATCTACACCCGCAACCGCACCATGACCGGGGCTCTCATGGGGATGTTCTCCTCCGTTCTCACGATGGCCGGCGTCATGACGGTCGCCAATCTTCTCATCACCCCGGCGTACATCGAGCTCATGGCCCCGTCGATGATCCCGGACGGCATGACGGCCCGTCAGTTCGTCGCGTCGCTTCTGCCCACCGTGATCCTGCCCTTCAATCTGACGAAGGGAGTTTTCAATGCCTCCCTCGTGTTCCTTCTGTACAAGCCGGTGTCCCAGGCAGTCCGCAGAGCCGGATTCGACTACGCGGTCCCGATGGCCGGGAAGGACAAAAAGTACGGCCGGAAGACGGGCCTGATCGTCACGGCTGCCGCGATCACCGCCGCCGTCGTCACGCTGGTCATTTTCTTCGTCGTACTGGGCGGCTCGTTCAAGACCTTCGGTTGATTTCGACAGGAGGGATGCGTAAATCCGGGACATTTTTCACAGTTTACCTATTGCATCGCCTCCGGGGATATGATATAATACGTTTGAAAACCGAATACATCGCTTATCAAGAGTGGCTGAGAGACTGGCTCTGAGACGCCCGGCAACCTGTCGAAGGATAAGGTGCCAATTCCAGACAGATGAGTATATAGGAAGGTCCTCGTTCTGTCATGGAATGAGGGCCTTTTGGGATCTACAGGGGGCAGTGCGCTCGAAACCGTGCGGACATTTGTTTCACGTGAAACATTTTCTCAGATCCAGACCGGCATGCAGACTGAACTGAGCGATCAAAAATCTGTCCGGGCGAAGCCTTTGCGGGCTCGGACTGCCTGAAATAAAGTATCAGCATTGACAGAAAGGACCCATTTTTGACATGAAACGCGTATTTACCTCCGAATCCGTGACCGAGGGGCATCCCGACAAAATCTGCGACCAGATCTCCGACCGGATCCTCGACGAAATGCTCCGCCAGGACCCCATGTCCCGCGTGGCCTGCGAAACCTGCTGCACCACCGGGCTCGTCATGGTGATGGGCGAGATCACCACCGAGGCCTACGTCGACATTCAGGACGTCGTCCGCCGGACCGTCCTCGATATCGGCTACAACCGCGCGAAGTTCGGCTTCGACGGCTCCACCTGCGCCGTGATCAACTCCATCCACGAACAGTCCCCCGACATCGCCCTCGGCGTGGACCGGTCGGCTGAGGCAAAATCGGGACTCTGCGCGGACGAATTCGACACCGGCGCCGGGGATCAGGGTCTCATGTTCGGCTACGCCTGCCGCGAGACCCCCGAACTCATGCCCCTGCCGATCTCCCTCGCCCACCGCATGGCGAAGAGACTGACCGAGGTCCGCAAAAACGGCACCCTCCCCTATCTTCGCCCGGACGGAAAGACCCAGGTCACGGTGGAATACGACGGCACAAAGCCCGTGCGCGTCGATACCGTGGTGGTGTCCTCCCAGCACGACCCGGACGCCGAACTGAACGAGATCCGCCGGGACATCATCGAAGAGGTGATCCGCCCCTCCGTCCCCGCCGAGATGCTCGACGAGGACACGAAGATCTTCGTCAACCCCACGGGCCGGTTCGTCATCGGCGGTCCCATGGGCGACAGCGGACTCACCGGACGCAAGATCATCGTCGACACCTACGGCGGCTATTCGAGACACGGCGGCGGCGCGTTCTCCGGCAAGGACCCCACGAAGGTCGACCGGTCCGCGAGCTACGCCGCCCGGTACGTCGCCAAGAACATCGTCGCCTCCGGGATCGCCGAAAGGGCCGAAGTCCAGCTCGCGTATGCCATCGGCGTGGCGAGACCGGTTTCCCTGCTGGTCGACACCTTCGGCACCGGGATCATCGACGACGAGAATCTGGCGAAATTCGTGCTGGACACCGTCGACCTCAGACCCGCCGCGATCATCAGCCGGTTCGACCTCAGACGCCCGATCTACGGGAACCTCGCCGCCTACGGGCACATGGGACGGGAAGATCTGGACGTGCCGTGGGAGAAGACCGACCTGGCCGGTGAGATCAGGGGGATGTTCAATATCTGAGCACTGCACAAACGCCGCGATAAAAGTTTTTGATCGACCTTTTTTCAAAAAGGCCGCCGGGGATGCGCAGCTCCCCAGTCAAGGGGCAGCGCCCTTTCCGATGACTTCCAAAGAGTTCCTCTTTTGGTACTCGCGTTCAACTTGTTGAACCGGCTCCTCGATAAAGGAGAAAAGTACAGCGAAAACTTTGAATATCATAATGGACCCGCACACGTTATAAGCCTCTTTGCATACGATTTTGATCCAAGCAAACGGAAGGAGGACTCCGACATGGTGCCTCGCTCAAAAAAACTCATCATCATTCTGACGGGGGTGATCCTCATGACGTCCCTCCTGACCCTGCTCGCCGGGTGCTTCCGGAAGATCGCCGGCGGGAACGAACCCGAGACGAGCGGGACCTCCTCTGCGTCTCCCGCCGTCGCGACGCCCGGCGAACTCTGCCGGATCAAGCTCGAATCCAGCGCCGGGTCGATGGAGTACCATTCCGAATTCGCCATCGAAGTCACGCCGGAGGAGATCGTCCGCGCGGAATACTGGCCCGAGGAGGGGACGGATTCCATTGATATCCCCACGAAGAGCCATGTCCCGATCACCGCGGAACAGTGGGCGGATCTCGAAAAGATCGTGGGGGACCTCTACCCCGAGCTCCGGCCGATCCCCGAACAGGACGATTCGGAGCCGCTGACCGTTGACGGGGAGGAGATCGAGATCCTCGACGGCGGGGACTACTGGAACTTCTGGCTCACCTGGAAGACGGAGGAGGGGGAGGTGACCGTGCGGTACGGGAACGTCTCCGACCGCAGGATCCGGACCCTCGACGATCTGCTCCGGGAGCTGGCCGATCCCATCGGACGGGAGATCGTCTGGTACGATCCGCCCGAGATCGGAGGCGTCTTCTTCCACGACGACGAAACGGACGAGAGTTTCCAGCTCACGGATTTCGGCGAAGAGCTGTACTATTTCATCACCCGCTGGCACGAGGGGAAGGAAAAGAAGGACCTCACGAAGATCGTCGACGCTTCTGTCTGGCCGCCGTTCAAAGAATTTCTCGGCGCGCAGGATTACGCCCGGTTCCCCGAGGGCTGGTCCTTCCACGATCCCCGGACGGTGACGATCTACTACACCGACGGGCGGCAGAAGACCTGGCAGCCCGACGAAGAAGCCGCCGCCGCGCTGAGGGAGTTTTTCCTCTCGCAGGTCCCGGAGGTGGAGAAGATGGAGAAAAAAGGGTAAGATTAGTCGTTAGTGGCTAGCGGTTAGAGTTTCACCGGAATGACGTGCGGTGCGTCTCCGAATGACGTGCGGCGAGGGATTATCGGTTATTATATGGGAGCGCTTCGCTGGAATGGAAGGGACGCGCGGGCGTTCAGTCGGGGAATGGGGCGATCTTCGCGGGCCTCTGCCGGTTCAGACATGACGAGCGGAACATGGCGTTCTCCCCGCGCGGTCTGCGGTCGTGCAGCTGAAACATGCTCGGAGCAATGCTCCTCGGCCATTCGGCGGCGATTCAGTCGCGCATTATACGGAACGCGCGTCCGGGAAGCAAAAACTGTTTCTCCCCCTCTCGCGCACATGCTCAGATTCGGATCCTTTTGCAGACAGGATCATGCGGACAAAAACCGTCAGGGTTGAACATTGACGTTCTTCTCTGACGGCATTTTTGTTTCACGTGAAACATTTCTTCATTCCGTGCGGCTGACCCCCGCGTTCCGCTTTTTCTTTGTCATTCTGAGGAGCCTGCGACGAAGAATCTGTGCGCTTCATTGTCAGGCCGCAGTTATAGTCGATGGATTCCCGCAGAAGAATTGAAGACTGTCTTCCTACTGGAACTACGGCTTGATCTTTTAAGTGCGAAGATTCTTCGCTGACGCTCAGAATGACACCGTAAAGCGGCGACGAACGGGTTTCCGGCCTGAATGAAGAATCGCTTCAGGAAAAACAGAAGGAAATCACGATTGTTTCACGTGAAACATCATCTGATCGACTGCACATTGTCCCTTTTATATGCGCGCCTGAATCACCGCCGAAGGCCGCAGGACTTGTCCTGCGCATGTTTTGGCTGCACGACCAGAGACCGCGCGAGGTTGTCTCCCTGATTCCGGCTCGTTAAATCCGCAATCCGTCAAAGCGCGCGGGGATGCGGGAACGGTTTTCGATGCGGAAACGCGCGTCCCTTCCATCCAGCGAAGCGCTCCACTCCCAAAAACCTTCATCCTCCGGCTAAACAAAATCCCGCCCCGGAAAAACAAAAAAATTCCGAAATCCAGCTCCGCACAAACGCAAAAAAGCCGCGGAGATCCTTCCCCACGGCTTTTTCGGATTAACCGGGCAAAAATCAGAGAATCACTTCCCCGTACACCGTTCCGGCGCATCCGGCTGCGTTGGATTCGTCGGTGTCGATGTGCATCGCGGCCTTGAATTTCGTGCTGACGCGGACCACCACGTCGCCGAAGACGAGGCTGCGGCCGTCGGTGTCGATCTTCACGGACACGATCTGCTTGTCCTCCACGCCGAATTCCTTCGCGTCCTCGGGAGTGAAGTGGATGTGGCGCTTCGCCGCGATCACGCCCTCGGAGATTTCGACCTCCCCGCAGGGACCGATGAGCTTGCAGGCGCCGGAGCCAGCGATGTCGCCGGATTCTCTCACGGGCGCGTCCACGCCGATGGAACGGGCGTCGGTGAGGCTGAGCTCCACCTGAGTGGCGGGTCTGGCGGGACCGAGGATGGACACGCGCTCGAGGGATTTCTTCGGGCCGACGACGGTGACACGCTCGTCGCAGGCGAACTGACCGGGCTGGGAGAGATCCTTCTTCTTGGTGAGGGTGTGGCCTTCGCCGAAGAGGATCGCGATGTGCTCCTCGGTCAGGTGGACGTGACGGGCACTGGTTTCAACGAGAACTTTTGCCATTTTGGATGTTTCCTCCGCTATCTCTGTTTGATTGAACTTTGCATCCCTGATATTATAGCACCCCGGACCGGGAATGTCAAGGGCGGTCGGCCAGGTCCATGATAAAACCGATCATCGCCGCGATGGACGGGAAGACCGCTTCCGCTGCCGCTTTCAGATCCGGGACGGCGTTCTCCACCGCGAGGCCCCGGAACCGGGCGATCATCGCGTAGTCGTTCATATTGTCCCCCGCGCAGAAGACGTTTTCCTCCGGGACCCCGACGGAGCGGGCGAACCGGGCCACGCCTTCCCCCTTGTCGATCCCCGCCGGGGGGATGTCGATGCAGTTCCCGTTCTGGAGCGCGTTCACCGTCCCGCCCCAGCGTTCGTTGATCTCCTTCACGCACCGGGCGGCGTCCGCGTCGTTGTCGCAGCGGGTGTTCAGTTGGGAGAAGAGGGGCACTTCGTCCGCGCAGCAGAGGGGCGAATACCGGTCGTTCCCCTCGGGATGGCGGGCGTGGAAGCGGATCCGTTCCCTGTAAAAGACCGTGTCGACGCTGTGGTTATAGTTTTTCCCCACGTGCTCCGCGATGGCCCGGATGCAGCCGTCGTTCTTTTTCTCCTCGCAGCGGAGGATCTCCCCGGCCCGGTCCCCGTCGGTGGAGATGAGCATGGCCCCGTTCATCGCGAGGATGAAGTCGAGGGCGAAATCCGCTTCCCGGACGGTCTCGTACATCCAGTAGTCCCGGCCGGTCACGATCCCGAAAAGGTTGCCCGCTTTGCGGAAACGGGCCACGGCCGCCCGGTCCTCGGCGGAGATCCCGCCCCGGTTCAGCGTGCCGTCGTAGTCTGATGCCAAAATAACCATAACGCAATCCCAATCAAAAGTTTTTGTGCCAGTTTCTGAGCCCTGATCCGGTCCGATCATCCGAAGAGATCCGGGATGGTCCGGCCCGAGCCGAAACCCGTCTTCCTACCGAATCATCCGCACCGTCCCGTCGGCCGATTCCGCCAGCCGCAGGACCTCCTCCTCCGACGCGATCAGAGCGTCCCCGTGCACCGAGTGCTTCAGGGCGTTGGCCGCGGAGGCGAACTCCACCGTCCGGGCGGGATCCCATCCGGCGAGGGTGCCGTGGATCAGACCGGCGGAAAAGGCGTCCCCTCCCCCGATCCGGTCGACGATGGGGACCCGGTACGGGCGGGAGCGGAACAGCCTGCCGTCCTCCCAGAGAGCCCCCGAGACCGTGTTGATTTCCGCGGATTCCGACAGCCGGAAGGTCAGCGCGATCCGCCGGATCCCGTATTCCTCCGCAAGCCGGGAGGCGATCTCCGATATTTTCGCGTCCCCGTCCCCGGACAGCGGCGAGACCCCGAACAGCAGGGCCGCGTGCTCCTCGTTCACCGTCAGCGTATGGATCCCCCTCACGAGGGAGCGCATGACGGGGGCGGCCTTTTCGGGGGTCCAGAGGGCGGAGCGGTAGTTCACGTCGCAGAACACCGGGATCTTCCGGCTCCGGCACACCGCGAAGGCGTCTTCAAGGATCCCCGGGAGGGCGTCCGACAGCGCGGGGGTGATGCCCGTGAAGAAGAAGGCCGACGCCCCGGAGAGGACGGAGTCCCAGTCGAAATCCCCGGGGGACGCCTCGGCGACGGCGGATCCGCGGCGGTCGTAGAGGACCTTCGAGGGGCGCAGGGACGCTCCTTTTTCGAGGAAATAGATCCCGATCCGGGAGCCGCCCCACGAGATCCGGGAGGTGTCGACGCCCCACCGGCGCAGGGAACCTTCGGCGGATCGGCCGATCTCATTGTCCGGGAAGCGGGTGACGACGGCCGAAGGATCCCCGAATCCCGCGAGAGCGACTGCCGTATTGGCCTCCGCGCCCCCGTAGACTGCGTCGAAGGAATCCGCCTGCGCAAGCCGGTACGCGCCCGGAGGGGACAGACGGAGCAGGATTTCACCGAAACAGACGATCATAGGAAAGGCTTCTTTCTGAGTGGAATGAGGAATGGCGGTTAGTAGTTAGTGGCCAGCAGTTAGTGGTTAGTAGACCGTCCTCACGAAATTAGGAATTAGGAATTAGGAATGAGGAATTGTTTCACGTGAAACATTCGGGCAGGAGTCTGTACATCGTCCTCTTTTCATGCGCGCCTGAAACGCCGCCGGAGGCCACGGGCTTGTCCCGTGCATGGGTTTGGCTGCACTTCGGCGATCAAGCCGGGTCGACACCGGGTTTTGGGTTCGTGATGACGGATGCGGCAGGAACGCGCGGGGATATGGAGCCGGTTTTGGATGCGGAGACGCGCGTCCGATGCCGACTCCTTTTCCATACACGATACCCGCAGGATCCCCGCCGCACGAAATCCCGCCGCGGACGAGGTGCGGGGACTGTGCTTACTTCTTCACTCCAAATCTTACAAACGCATACCGCGGGAGGTACCCTCTGCACTCCCTGCCCTTCCACTCCTTTTCGAAGGAGAAGGTGTTCGGGCCGAGGCCGTAGGGTTCCGGGTCGTGGCGGTGGTGGGGACCCATCGCGTTGCGCATCGAATTGACGACGGTGACGCCGATCTCGTTCTTCCCCTCTTTCAGGTAAGGCGCCAAGTCGAGGTGCCGGAAGAAGAGCATGGATCCGGCGGGTTGGCCGTTGACCGTGATCTCCGCCGCGGCAAAGCGTCCGTCGCAGCAGAGGACCGTGGGCTTGCCCTCCGCCCAGTCGTAATCGAAGCAGACCGACAGGCGTCCGCCGTAGAAGGGGAATCCGCCCCGCACGACGTCCCTCGCGGGAACCACCGCGGGCTGCCGGACGAGGGTGAATCCGCCGTCGTAAACCGTGGAATTCCGCTCGCCGTCCGCGAATATGCCGTTGCAGCGGAGCGCGAAGTCCCCGACCAGGTAGGCCGGTTCGATCTCGGTGTCAAATACGAGGCAGTTGCGCAGGGATTCCGAGACCCCGGAGTAGAGGACGTAATAGACGTAGTCCCGCTGGAAATAGTCGAGCTTCACGACGATCTCGTTCGTTCCCTCCTTCGTCAGCGGGGCGATCTCAGCCGAGGCGAAGGACCGGTCGAACCACCAGTTCTTTTTGTTCGGGAAGACCTCCGTACCGTTGACCGCCACCGTTTCGAACATCGGCTCGAGGACGACGCGGAGAGTTTCGGGGACCGCGCCGCAGTCGAAGGAGAATTTCAGCCACAGGGGACCGGCGTACTTCTCCCGGAGCAGATTGTCCTTCACGCCGTAGACGGACAGGGGCTCGTCCCAGTTCACCCCGTCGTTCGAGCGGGAGACCGTGTCGAGGGTGAGGACGTTTTCGGGCTTCTCCGCCAGCCGCAGGGTGTTCGGGATCGGGATGAACTTCCCGGGCAGGGCGGGGGCGTCCGCGGCGGGCAGGCAGATCTCGGGGGAGCAGACGAGGACATGGGATTCGGCGTCCTCGAATTTCAGGCTGACGACGGTTTTGTCCTCCGTATTCTCAAAGCAGACGGGTTTCAGCTCCAGCGAGGCGATATCCAGCTCCGCCCAGTTCCCCCGGGGCAGGTCGATCTTCACGGGGCAGAGGGTGTCCGTGCCCACGTTGGCGAGGAAGACGATCTTTTCCCCGTCGGACAGTTCCCGGGTCATCTTGCGGACCGAAGGAGCGGGCGTCTCGAATTGCGCGTCCCGGAGAGCGAGGGAGGGATCGAAGGCGGGGGCGTCCTTCAGAAAGTCCAGCTTCGAGCCCGCGTCCTCCCCGTCCACATACGCGGGGATCCCGTCGAAGAGGTACACCGCGCCGCCGTTTTCCTTGAATTCTTCGAGGAGCTTCACCGTGTTCGAATCGAGGGAATAGGTGAAGGGGACGATCACGGCGTCGTAGGAGCAGAGGCCCACCCGGATCCGCTTTCCCTCCACGGAGGCCATCCGCGCCATCATCCACTCGTCGCCCCAGTGGTAGGGGATCTGGTTCTGCCCGAGGAGGCGGGAGAGGGCGAAGAATTTCCCTTCGATCTCTCTCAGCGAATCGGTGCCCTTCTTGTACTTGCAGTAGGCGCCGTGGATCGGGTGGATCACGAGGGTGGGGGCGTATTCGGTCCCGCGGGAGAGGATCGCGCCAAGATTGTTGAAATAGCGGTCGAATTCGGCCATCTTCGGCTGCCATGGGTTGTGCTCGGAGTAGTGGAGGGGATAGTCGCGCTTCCTCTGGCCCCGTTCGCTGTACGGATAGAGGTGCTGACACATGAGGTTGACGCCCCCCGCGTACTGGACCTCGGCGATCCGCTTGAGCTCCGTGGGGCTGACGTCCCAGCCGCAGCAGGCGAACATTTCGGAGAGGGCTTTTTTCTTCCCCAGCTGGGCGGCGGCGGATCCGAGCTGCTTGAAGGAAATGTCGTCCTGGATCCCGCGCCCGAGGTAGTCCACGCCGGGGATGGTCTCGTACTCGTAGAAGGGCATGACGCCGCCGATGCACATCATCTGCCCGCCGAGGGAGCTCTCCTCCACCGCGTGACCCGTGAGAGCCGCGCCGTTCGCCTCGCACCAGTCGTAGATCTTCTTGATGAAATTGGTGATGAACAGCCGGTGGATCAGATAATAGTAGTCGTAGCGGAATTTGTCTGCGCCATCGAAGTCGTAAAAGACCGCCGGGAGCTTCCCGTAGATGGAATAGCCGTAAGCCTGTTCGAATTCCCCGGGGAGGGTGTTCGACCAGGGATTGCCCCAGCGGTAGTACTGCGGCTCGTCGGTGAAGAATCCGGGCATGGCCTTCCCCTTGCCCCACCGGTCCGCCGGGATCCGCTTTTTGTATTCCTCATGGGTGGCGGCGATGAATTTGTCGGTGATCGAGGCGTCGAGGGTGTCCACATAGCTCTCGTCGTAGCGCTTATAGAGGATCAGGTATTCGCCCCGGCTGGTGTCTTCGGTGATATAACGGAACGTCCCGTCTTCATTCTTTTCGTAGACGGCGATGAGGTCCCCGGGGTCCAGATCGGCGGGCCAGGGTCCGGTCTTCTGCTCGATGGCGAGGGCGAAGTTCCTCTTGTCGTGGAGGAGCGCGCCGCCCGCGAACCCGGAGGGCCAGCCGTTTTCGTCGTAGGACCAGGCCTCCATGCCGAGCTTTTCCGCTTCGTCGACGGACGCGGCGATGGCGTCGAACCACTCGTCGGAAAGGTATTCGGTTTCGAGCCCTCCGCGGGCGTGCATGAAGAATCCGTTCATGCCGAGGGACTTCATCACGCGGATCTGACGCCGCAGTTCCTCCGGATCCAGCCGGTCGTTCCAGGACCAGAAGGGCAGGGAACCGTAAGAAGGCGCGGTTTTTTCGATTTCTTCGAGAAGGTGTTTCATAGATTCTCCTTTATGAACGAATGACGGTGTCTTTTATGATCGGCCGGGATGGGGGGCGGTGCGGGATTTATGTTTTTGGGATGGGAGCGCTTCGCTGGATTCGGGGGACGCGCGGTCTTGCAGCCGGAACATGGAGCGGTCTTCGCGCGTTTTGACAGATTCAGACGTGACGAGCCGGAACATGGAGCCAACCTCGCGCGGCCTTCGGCGTGCAGCTTAACCCATGCGCAGGACAAGTCCTGCGGCCTCACGGCGGAGATTCAGGCGCGCATTCGGCGTTGTCGCGTTTCCGTGCGGCGGGAACCGAAAGGCTAACCCCGCGCAGGCGAAGAATAACAAGGGCTTTAGGGGTGTTGTTCCACGTGAAACATCTTCAAATTCAGAATTCATAATTCTGAATTCTGAATTCACTCCTCATTCCTAATTCTGTGTCCGCTGACGGTTCTACTAGCCGCTAACCACTAGTATATTGTAAACTCTAAATCTTTATGATAGGATATAGATGCTTTAACTTAGTTCTTGCCTCACCAGTGGTAAACTGCCAGTCAACACCTTTCTG
>CACZNC010000084.1:42368-54224 GCA_902782445.1 uncultured Ruminococcus sp. | reverse complement strand
CAAGGCATCAACTTCACATTATTGATGTAGCCTGTCCCTATCCATTTCAGAAGTTCTTGCCAGGCTTCTTTCAAGAAGCCGCGTAACCCCTTAGAAGGGGATTTAGTATAAAATGAAAACTCTGCCGGAAAACCGGCTTCCCCCGCCCCGGGAGATCCCGATGCTTTCCTTATCCTGGCGGTCTCCGGCCATATTCCCGGCTCAGCGCGGCAGGCCCTTCTTCAGGATCACGGATTTGCCGTGCCCACCACCGAGGACCCGGACTCCGCCAGTTCCCGGAACATCTTCGCCACTTTTTCGATCTTCTTGTTCTGCATCTTGCCCTGGGAACGGTAGTAGGAAGCCCAGTTTGTCACGTTGCCGCGCGCGACGAAGTCCAGGGTGTAGGTCAGACCCCACTGGTCGTAGATCTCGGCAAAGTCGGCGGTTCTGCCGCGGATGACGATATCCACCATTTCAAAGGATTCCTCGTCGCGGGCATACTTGGATTTCAGCGCGACGTCGTAAACGATCGGCCGGACCTGTTTGAATCCTTCGGCGGCCATCGCTTCCATAATGACGGAGGAGAATTCGGCTCCCTCGGGGGTCTTTACGATCGGGATCCCGACGGCGGAAGTATGAGCCGTTGCGTGCGTATAGTATTCTTCCTGTGAAACGTCGTATTTGGTCATGGGAAGGATGCCGAAATCCTGTTCCATGTCTCTGAGCGAGTTAAAGGAGGCTTTCAGGCTGATGAGGAAGAACAGTTCGCGTCCTTCCTGGAATGCCGTGGTGGCAGGACCGCCGCTTTCATCCAGAACGATAAAATCATTGTCGAAGAGGAGGGACATGAACTTGTCGGTCATATCCGCCATGTGTTCGGTGTTGATCGCCTCGATCGGATACCCCTCATCATCGCGGGCTGTCACAGGCTGATTCCAGGCGAACTGGTAGATGAAGCCGTATCCGTTGGCCTGCCCGTAACCGAACTGGTCTTTGGCATAATCCATCTTCCCGTTGCCGTCAAGATCCTGACGGGCGATCGCCGCAAGTTCGAGCATCTTGTCGACCGTCCATTCCCCATTCTTGACGACGGAGTAGAGGTCGCTGTTCCCGGTCAGATCGGTCAGCATTCCCTTGTTGAAGTAGATGCAGCAGTTGTCATAGAAGTTGTCGAGGTCGTACATCCCGACGGCGATATAGGTGTGGCCGCCGATGGAATATGCATCGTTGACCTTTTGGTACCACCACGGCTGCGAGAAGTCGAAATAACCCGCGGAAGCCAGATCGGTGAGGAACCCGTTTGACGCGGCGTCGCCCAGGTGCTTATAATGCCACACGGCGACTTCACACATGTCGTCTCCTGCACGGACGGCATTCATGAGCGCCGTTGCGTCGCCGTCCGCCCCGAGGATCGGATCCGAGATGTGGATATCGAAGCGTTCTTCGACGGTCAGGTTTCTCTCATAGATCGCGTCCGAGACAACCTCGCCGGTCTGTTCGGGCATGTAGACGCCGTCCCTGTGGGAAGGGCAGCATTCTCTCGTGTAGATACGGAATTCCGCGCCGTCGTATTTTACGGATGGCAGGTTGTCGGGGATCTCGGTCTCTTCCGGTGCGGTCTCCTCGGGAAGGATCTCGGCGGACACGGGTGTCTCCGCGATTTCTTCCGCCGCGGGCTGAGAACAGGCCGCCGCTGCCAGGAGAAGGAGGGAAAGCAGCAGAGCGACTTTTTTCATGGTGATAAACCTCCATGTCACGATTTGCTTGATTCCAAGGTCATTATACACAGAAATTGTCAAAAAAGCAACCCTGTTTTTATGATTTATCGCAGGAGGATTCAAATGCGGTCAGAATGCAAAGCATCCTGCGGTGAAAGCCGTCAGGCAAAGCGACAGCGAGACGCCGCCGTCACGCTGGATGAACACAGGGAGAGACTTTCCCCAAAAAGGAGGGTATCGGAGAGAAACGATTCTGCACGACATATGCTTGCGTCACGGAAAGGAATGTGGTATAATGAACACAGCGGACGGATCCCGCTGAAAGGAGATTCCTGCTCATGAAAAAGACGCTTTCCCTTATACTCGCGCTGTTGTTGCTGCTCCCGCTCTGCGCTGCCTGCGGCGAGAGCAAGGAAAACGCCGACGTGCAGACGCCTGCGCCTGGTGTCGAAGAGAGCCCGGATACCCCTGTTGAAGCAGAACCGGAGACCACGATCTACGAAAGCGCCCTTGCCTCCCTTCCCGGTGAAAAATACGGAGGACGGAACTTCACGATCCTCACGCGGGGGAAAGAGCTCTTCGAAATGGACGCGGAGGATCTCACCGGAGAGACGACGAACGACGCGGTCTATAACCGGAACCGTCTTGCGGAGGAAACCTGCGACATCGTCATCACCGCGGAGGACGCAGGGATGTGGGACGATGTCACCAACAAAATGAAGGCAAGCGTGACCGCTGGGGATTATCTCTACAACATGATCGGACAGGTCGATTTCAAGACCTATGCGATCGTCGGCGCGGGACTCTGCGGCAACTTGCTCGACATTCCCGCGATCTCCTTCGACGCCCCGTGGTGGACGAAGGCGGCGAACGACGAGGCCACGATCAACGGCATTCTGTTCACCTTTACGGGGGACTTCTGCGTCACCAACATCCTCTACGGAAACGTCCTCTTCTATAACGCAAAACTGTGCGAAAACTACGGGATCACCGCATCCTCCCTGCAGGACATGGTTTTCGAGAAGAAATGGACGTACGACACGTTTGATTCCCTGCTCTCCGGGATCTATGAAGATGCGAACGGAAACACGCAGAAGGACGCGGAAGACATCTACGGGATCGCGCTCGCGCCGGACGCACACTGCGACGAGTGGCTGACCGCGTTTGCTCAGCCGCTGACTGCGGTTTCCAAAGACGGCGTGATCGAGGTCGTCATGTTCACCGACAAAACGGTCACCGCCCTCGGAAAAGTGCTGGCTCTCTATTATGAAAACGCCGGGACGTTCAATCCGGGATCCTGGAAGACCGACGCGACCTACGATCTGTTTGTGTCCGACCGGGCTCTGTTCACATCGGGCATTCTCAACGACGCCCGGACGAGCTTTGCGGGGATGGAGAGCGATTTCGGCGTGCTCCCCTATCCGATGTGGGACGAAGCGCAGGATACCTACTACACGGTGGCTTCCGACCAGTTCTCTGTGATCGCGTTTCCGATCAACACGCCGGAGGAGGACTACGGATTCCTCGGGACCGTGACGGAGCTGCTCGGCATCCTCTCGAAGCGCGACGTCGTTCCCGCCTTTTACGACAGCGCGCTCAAAAACCGTTATTCCATGGACGAAAACACCGCCAGGATCATCGACCTGATCATGGACGGCCGGCTCTTCGAATTCTCGTTCCAGTACGGCAACGATATAGAAATCCCGTATATCTTCCGCAACCAGATCATAGGCAATTCGTCGGATATCATGTCCTACTGGAAGTCAAAGCAGAAGATCGTGACGAAGACCCTCGGAAAGATCGCGAAATACTACGGACTGGAAGGCTGACCGGCGAGAAGAACCGGTTTCTGAACCCGGCGAACGAACGCCGTACGATATGGCTCGAATATCTGCATGAGGCGGATCTGATACTATATTCCTTCTATAAAGCTGTCTTCATGGGTTTTGATCGCTCTCCGTAGAGTGCGAACGACGGGGTGGGAATACTCACATTATTGATGTAGCCTGTCCCTATCCATTTCAGAAGTTCTTGCCAGGCTTCTTTCAAGAAGCCGCGTAACCCCTTAGAAGGGATTTAGTATGAGGAACAAACTCTTCGACGCCCCGCTTGTCGTTTGCGCCAATGTCTGCGGGACGGTCCGCAGCGGGAACGGGACGGCAGAGCGTTCGGTTAAAAAGGGAGGATCCATACGGCACAGGAGGTTCACATGACGGAATACGGTTACAACTTCGACTATACGAAAACGATGATGATGAAGATGTACCTTGCGACACCGGACCGGCACGGCGGCTCGGATGTCAGCATCGACTTCGCAAGGGCGCTTGACATTATCAGAAAGACCGACGCGCTGACGCAGGGCGTACACAAGATCATCTACCTTGTCGGCTGGCAGTACAACGGACACGACGACCGCTATCCGGAGTTTTTTGAGGTCAACGAAGCCCTGAAAAGTCCGGGAGACGCGTCGGCGCGGGACAGTCTTCTCCGGCTCATGGAGGAAGCGAAGAAGTACAATACCACGGTCAGCTTCCACATCAACTTCACCGACGCTTACGCGGATTCAGAACTGTTCGGCGAATACCTTGCCGCGGGCGCGCTTATCCGGAAGCCGGACGGGACCCCCGACCCCATCGAGGAATACAACGGCAAGCCGTGTTACAAAGTCTCCTTTTACGAAGAGTGGAATAGCGGACTGTTCCGCCGCCGGTTCGACCGCTTCCTCGAATATTTGCCCGTCGCTGAAACCGGCACCGTTCACGTGGATAACTTCCAGTGTTATTACAACAACGCTCCCGAAGTCGACCTCGCCGGGGAACAGGAGGCGCGCAATCAGATCCTCGATTACGTGAGGTCCCGCGGGCTTGACGTGACGTCCGAATTCGCCTACCGCGAAGGCCCGGAAGGACGGGACAGCTACAACCACTACTGCATGGGGCATCCCGTATATCCCATAGCGACGCTCGGACGCATCCCCGCCCTATGGTGGTTCGACAACATCCGCGACGACGAATATCTGGAATATCCTCCGCAGTATTTCGGCGGCGGGATCCCGCACGACCCGGCGTTCTGTGACACCTTCTACGGCAATATCCACGGCGAGCACCTCTGGGTGGGAGAAAATCTGCGGGACGACGCATGGATCCCGCTCTTTGTCCGAGAATTCTGCATGATCCAGCTTCCGTACTTCTACCTCTGCGCGCACAGACGCGAACGGATCGAAAACGACGCCTCCGGCAAAACGGCATATTTCTCAGGAGGCGTTGTCAGCCGCTCCTCTGACAAAACGATTTCGGAAAACGGTATCGTATTGAAGGACGGGCACAGTGTCCTTCTGCCGCTGTTCTGGCGGGACGGCGCACAAATCTTTTACAGCGATACGGCGTACGAGGGATGGCGGGAGATCCCCGGCTGTGCGTCTTCAAGGGCAAAAGTATCGCGCATAACCGCATCGGGTGCGGAAGCTCTGTATGAAGCGGAGATAGCGGACGGGAAGATCCGCCTCAGAGCGGAACCGGGCGAAGCGCTCCTGATCGAAGGTCTGTCATGATATAGGGATATGCGTTTCAAAATTAACAGTGTCACAGGTCAAGCGGTCCCCGCCGACCGGAGGAGAGGTACGGGATATGCCTCACTCTCATCGGCCAAACGGTGAGGGGGCAGGCCTGCCGTCTTCGGAGAAAGGACGTTCGGGAGTATGATGCTGAAAAAACACTGGCCCGTTTTGTTTGCCGTTTTTGCGATCATCGTCAGCATTGTTCTCGATGTGCTTGCCTACAATTCAACAGACACGGGGAATGCGATTTTCGCCGGCGTGATCACATTTATGTTTCTGTTTCCGCTTGCGGGTGCATTGATCGGCGCGTGGTACGGGTGGAGATTGCCTCAGCCAAAGAAATGGCTCATACCGTTTGCGGTGTATGTCTGCGTTATCTTATACATGGTTATGATCGGTCTGATATTCAGAGCCGATATGTTCGATGTGGAATCCTGCCTGACTCTGGGGGTGCTCCCCGCTCTCGTATGTCTGGCTTCTGAAATTGCCGCAAGCATGATTGCCTGGGCAGTGAAAAGAATGAGGAAAAACGGATGAACAAAACTGATTCCGCAACAGAGGAATCCGTTGAGACAACGATAAACCGATGAGGCGGGGGAAAGTCAGGATGTACAAGTTCCAAAGACCGGAGCCTTTGTCATACTGTACACAGACTGAACGAAATGGAGTCAGCCTTGTTCTGCCCCAATTGAAGTTTCTTGCCAGGCTTCTTTTCAAAGAAGCCGCGTATCTCCTTAGAAGGGATTTAGTATCAGGATAGCGCAGAGATAAAAAATCCCGGAGAGAAGAAGCCGTTTTGCCGCTGCTCTCCCGGGCTTGTTTATTTGTCCTCCGATTCATTGTCTTCCGTTCCCACCAGTTTGCGGATGATCAGGCGGAAAATGTTCAGAACAAACGGGATCAGGGCTGCTGTGCAGAGAACGGAGAAAAGATTTCCGAGAGGTTTGGGAAGAAAGGGCAGGGTCAGCGCGAGACCCCATGCCAGAACATGGAGGGCAAGGAGCCATTTCCGGGAAGTTCTGAGGGTGACCGCAATTCCTCCGACGGTGAGAAGGACGGCGAGGACGGTCCGAAACACGGAGAAATCCCCCGAGGTGAACAGCATACACCCCACAAGTGTCGTCACGATCCCGAAAAACTCACCGCTGAACAGCATCGTCAGTCCGCCTCTCTTTCCTCCGAAATGATCACATACTCAGATTAAGTTCCATGGGAAATCCATCGCCCGACAGAAAAAGCCGAAGGGAACGACTCTCACTCGGAAGCCATTTTCAGCATCCGGGCGACTTCCGGCGTGGGATTTTCGATCTCTTCCGCGCCGCCGACGATGATCGTCGGAAGCGCTCCGTGCTCGATGTGGACCTGAGACCGTATTTCCTCGTTCCTGTCACGACCTCCGAGGCCGCTGTATCCGAAAGGAATACAGAGCTTCCCGAACAGGAACCGGTTCAGATCGCATTTTCCGGTGCGCGCAAGAGGCTCTCCGTTCAGATTGAAGTCAAAAAGATGGACCTGAGCAAACGACAGTTTCTGCATGGTGATTTCGTTCAGACCTTCGCCGCCGACCGCGGTTCCGCCGTGGATGCGGGACACATGGTCGATCAGCCGCATCATGCCCTCCGTCGAGGTCGTGTTGTCGACGAGGCAGTTGTCGAGGTTATAGGAACAGAGGGTCACATCGGTAAACACGACGTCCGTTCCGTAGTCCAGTTCCCGGAGCGCTTTGTCGATATTATCCGCCAAAATCGCCCGCCACAGGGAAAGTCCGGGGTGGATCTTCACCATAACATTGTATTTCCGGTTTTCATCCAGGGCGGTATTGGTGTGGGGCATGGGGATCCCCCAGCTCCAGCCCATAAGCGTTCCGTTTTCAATGTCGCGGTATTTGAAATCGCCGACATACTTGTATTCCGGCATACTCGGATCCATATCGACGCTGTTTGCGTGCGGCATGACGTGGAAACCGAGCGCGCGGGCGAATTTCAGATACTCTTTGAACGGCTCGCTGGGGGTGAAATCCGGATAGCACTGGTCATAGCCGTGAGTCCTCCAATGCGGGATATGCAGCAGGACCGTCTTCGGATCGACTTTCTTCGCGAGGGATTTCAAGAGATCCCGATCCGCGGGAGCCCAGGAGAGCGCGAGACGGATATCCTTCTGCCATGCGGGGCGGCGCGCCTCCTCTCTGCCGAGACGATAGGCGTCCCACAGCCACCTCCGGTATTCCGCGGCGGGGACCTCCCATCCGCCGTCGAACACGTTGATCCGCCACATCAGTCCTCCGGCGGACAGGGACCGGTCGATCGGCCCCCACGCTTCCGCGTCAAAGCTGATCGTCTGTTTCTCCCCGGTGACGAGGGACTTTGCGCGGTAGGCGGTGTCCCGGCAGTGGACCCAGAATCCGCCCTCCGTATCATGGAAGATGCAGAGTCCCGCTTCCCACCGGTGGGGCCAGATCCATTTCCGGTTCCGGATGAGTTCGTCCTCCGGATCCATGTCGATCCCCTGGAAGAAGGGGGCCGTGATCCTCATGTCCGGAGAGTACCCGGCGACAGTCCACCGCGCGGCCAGAACGCCGTATCTGGCTGAACTGACCTCGGGTTCGATACAGAGGTCGCCGTTTTCCTCATCTTCCGTGAGAGTAAGGACCCCGTTCCCGTCGAGGGCGTCGAAACGAATCTCCGCGCAGGATTCGGAAAGGCCGGTGCAGGTAACTTTTCCCTGCGGACAGGTTTTGAGGGGCCGTTTGTCATTGCCCCGGAAGACGATTTCCAGCGTCGGAGACGATTTCGAGGCGTCCGTCAGGAATTCCCGTCCGCTCTTGTTTTTCAGGGAAACGAGCGTCCCCGATTCAAGAACGGCGTCAAGCGTTTTCGTGGATACCGTGACGGTGTTTCCGTTTACTGAGATCATGCGGTCATCCTGCCTTTCTCCGGTCTTTTCAGACTCGGTTGTTTTCTGTTCCCGATGAATATGCAGTCTAAATCATTGATTTAGACTGTCCTGAAAGTCATTCTGACTTTCAGGATCACGCAAAACCCTTTTGCAATGGTTTTGTGTGGAATTAGTATCAGTATGGAATTATTCTACCACATAAAGGTTCTTCATGTCAAGGGGAAAAGCCTCGCTTCATAATCACCCCATCCGCATCCCCCGCAGATTTTCCGGTAACAGGAATTCAGCCTGATCATTCCCCTGCATCCTTATTTCCAAGCCCAAAAAGAACAGTGACAGGGACAAAAACGTCTTGATTTTACGGGCGGGGCAGGGTATAATGAAAACAGCCTTTTGTGAGTAAGGAGGATCGACATGAAACGTTTTGCCGTCCTGATTCTGGCTGTCCTCATCCTTTTGCCGTCATGCAGCGAAACTGTTCCGCAGGAAACGGAACCGGCAGCCGCACCGGGCGAGCCCCAGCAGACCGTACAGGAAACCGCTCCGCTGACCGAGATGGAAAAGAGAGCGGCCGTGACCGACACGCTTCCCGAAAAAGATTTCGGAGGGGCAGCATTCCGCGTCTCTACGAAACAGGGGACGCTTTACGAAATCGACGCGGACGAAATGACGGGGGATCTTCTGAACGACGCCCTTTACGAGAGGAATCTCCGGATCGAAGAGCGGTTCAATGTTGAGATCGTTCCCATCATCACGGAAGCGGGCGACGGTATGACGCAGGTCAACAACGTCCGGCAGAGCATCATCGCCGCGGACGACGCGTTCGAGCTGGCCGCGACCTATGTTTATACGACCGGCTCCATCATCACCGACGGGTATTACCGGAACTGGCTGAACATGCCTTACAACGATTTCACAAAGCCCTGGTGGATCCACGGGATCAACGACAATTTCCGTGTCGGGGACGCCGTGTACGCCGTAGTCGGGGACATGTGCCTGAGCACGCTGAAACTGACTTACGGACTGTTCTACAACCGGACGCGCGGGGAGGACTACGGTCTGAATGTTTCGTTGTATGATACCGTTCTCAGCGGGAACTGGTATCTTGACGATTTCCTCTCTGCGGTTTCCGATGTGTATGAAGACACCAACGGCGATACCGTCCGCGACGCCGAAGATTTCTACGGATTTACCGGGGAATGCGCGACAAACCTCGACATCTATTCTTTCGCGTTCGATATCCCGATCATGCGCAGAGACGCCGAGGGAAAGCCGGAACTCGTGTTCAACACCGAAAAGACCGTGTCGGCCGCGGAAAAGATCACCCGGCTGTACTGGGAGATGAACGGCTCTTTCATTCCCGAAAATGATTCCGGCAAACCTGTCGTGATGTTCAAGGACGGTCATGCGCTCTTTACGACGACGTGGCTCGGCAACGCGTTTGCCAGTTACCGGGAGATGGAAAACGACTACAGCATCCTCCCCTATCCGAAGTGGGACGAGAATCAGGAGAAGTACATGACCGGCGCGATGGACAATTATTCCGTTCTCGGAATGCCCATCACCGTAACGGACCCGGAAATGGTTTCGGTCGTCACGGAATCCCTGAATGTGGAATCCTACCGCACCCTCTTCCCGATCTACTACGAGCAGGCCCTTCAGAACAAATACTCCCGTGACCCTGAATCCATCGAAATGATCAATCTTCTGATGGAAGGGCGCAATTTCGATTTTTCCACCCTGTTTGCCGGACAGATCACGGGCATTTCGACGCTTTTCCGCACGGTAATCAACTCGAAGAACGCGGATTTCGCGTCGAGTTACGCAAAAATCGCAAAGGTCGCGCAGAAGGGGCTGGAAAAGGTCCTGAAAGCGTATGAAGCACACGCCGACGGAAACTGACGGAAAGGAGGACGACATGATTCAGACCTGGATCTCACACGGCTTTGAAAAAATCACCGGGAGCGCGCGCCCGCCGAAGGTTCCGCGCACGGACTATTCCTTATCCCTGGCGCAGAACAGTTCGGACTGTGTGCATATCTCATTCTACGCAGACAAAAGCGCGCAGGGGATTTCACTGTCCGTACAAGGGGAATATGACGGGCTGAGCTGCGCTCTGTACAAGGAAGCGTTTGTTCCCGTTCGGGGCGAGCTGTACCCCGATCCGCTGATCCCTTTATGCGAGCCGTTTGACCTTGAAACCGGGCAGCCGCTGAACATTCTCGCGGAGTTTTCGGCGGAGAAAGACTGCCCTCCCGGAGACGCGCAGTACGTGATAGAAGCAAAGTCACCGGACGGAGAGACCGTCGGCACATACAGGGTCTTTGTGCATATCTGGCGGTTCGCGCTGCCCGAATCTCCCTCCTGCGAGACGGCGATCGGACTTGTTCTCGGACACATGCTGAAATTTCATCATCCGGGGACGGAGGCCGAAACCGAAGCGCTCTATAAATCCTATTACGATACCCTGCTCAAGCATAAGATGAGCGCCTACACCATGCCGTACGACGTGCTCGATCCCCGGGCGGACTCCTATATGTCGGATCCGCGCGTGACGACCTTCTGCTGCGATTACGAAATCGGAACCACCTATCATGGGTTTGAGGACGACGACCTTGTGAAGCGGATCGGACTGAAACTGGCCTCCAACCCGGTCTGGCTGAGAAAAGCCTACGCCTATCCTCTGGACGAGCCGCGATGCATGGATCACCTTGTCCGGCTGAAGGCGCAGACGGAACGTCTCCGGAGGCTCATCCCCGGGATCCATCAGGTCATCCCTTTCTACACCGACATCGACGTGGACGGCAAGACGGATCAGGTGGCCTACATGGCTCCTCTGCACGACATCTGGTGTCCGAAGGCGGCGCTGTTTCAGGAGATCTACTCAAAAGAACAGGCCGCGAAATTCCCGCCGTTCCCGGAGCGGATGGCCGAAGAACAGCGGCGAGGCAAGCGCGTGTGGTGGTATGTGTGCAACTACCCGCAGCCGCCCTATCTCAACGTCTTCACAAACGATCCCGGGATCTCGGGACGCGCTCTCTTCTGGCAGCAGTACCGGTACGGAGTCACGGGTTTCCTCTACTGGGGATCGAACAGCTGGGGAAGGCTCGCGGATCCGTGGCTGGACACCGACACTTTCGGCAACGACATTCACGGCGACGGGATCCTGTTCTATCCCGGCGAAAAAGCGGGGATTCACGGCCCCGTGGTCTCCCTCCGCATGAAGATCCTCCGTTCCGGCATCGAAGATTTCGATCTCTTCACGCTGGCGGGACAGATCGTCGGGCGGGAAGCTGTGACGGAGAAGATCCTGTCCGTCGTTCCTTCCCTGACCGAAGTGCGCGGCAGCGGAGACAAACTGCTTGAAATACGAAGAGAAATCGGGAATCTGATAGAAAAAGGGACATGAACGGTGAAGGGGAAGCCCGTGATCCATCCCGGTCCGATCGGGGTCAACGGCGGCATGGAGAAGCACGGCGGGATGGAGTTTTACAGGAAATCTTCATCCTCTGCGGAGAGCGTTTCGCCTCATTGTCATCGGAGCCATAACCGGAAAACCGTAATACTATATTCCTTCTATAAAGCTGTCTTCATGGGTTTTGATCACTCTCCGTAGAATGCGAACGACGGGGTGGGAATACCATTTATCCAAACATGACTTCATCCATCCCACCCCCGAGAATCCCCTTCGGGAATTCTCGCTAC
>CACZNC010000084.1:15693-42331 GCA_902782445.1 uncultured Ruminococcus sp. | reverse complement strand
AACTTCACATTATTGATGTAGCCTGTCCCTATCCATTTCAGAAGTTCTTGCCAGGCTTCTTCGGGGAAGCCGCGTAACCCCTTAGAAGGGATTTAGTATCAGGAAGGGCGGGGAAGGGGACGCTTGCGGGAACAGATCCGCTGTGTTCAATGGCGATAAGGACGGGGAGCCTATCATTCCTTTTCCGTCAGCAGGCGGATCAGCTCGCGGTCGTGACCCGGGACGCATCTGGAATCCCGGTCGAACAGCATGGTCGCTCCGTTGTCCGGCGACACTTCCGACCACGCGGGAAGGCACTCTCCGTTCGGGTCGCCGTTCTCCGCAAACCGGATGAACGCGCCGCACACGGTATCCTGTACTTTCTCGCTGACCCCGGGGATATAGAACGCCTCCAGATACTGCGCGTTGTGGAACACATAGGGGATGTCGCAGTTGTGTCCCGGGATGGTCCCTTCGTTGAAAGGCATGTCGAGGCAGTAGAGGTAATTGTAGACCTTCCCCGGACAGGTTTCGGCCCGCAAGGCGCAGAAGTCCGCGGAAGCCCGCCTCACCCACGAATCCACAAAGAGCAGGTCGGCGGTGTTCCGCTCCGGATAGGTCTTCCGGAACGCCTCGATCAGCGCGTCCGTTCTGCCGCCGAACCGCTCCCGGAATAGGGTGGTCTTCAGCTCCTCGCTCCATCTGTATTTGCTGCCCGCTGCCCGCGGATCATGGATTCCCCCGCCGAACTCCGCGATGACCGAACCCACCATCAGCGGGATGCGGGCCGTTTCTTTTCTGAATCCAACATCGAAGGGGGATCCGACGTAGTACTCGCCGTCCGCCACGGGGCCGTATCCGACGCGGATGCCGCTGTCCCGGAGGACCTGTCCCGCCCGGTTTGCCGCCTCGGCCAGATCATGGAAGGGGATCGTCTCAAGCTGACCGACAGTTTCGGGGGTCAGACCGGCCTGTTTCAGGATCTCCGCCGCCAGCTTCCGGGACGGACGGTCTTCGGGGGCGGGGAGCCTGTACGGATCGGCCGGGTCCCGTCTTCTGCCCATGACGCCGCTCATGACGATGGCGCGGTGATACAGGCCGTCCGCCGCGGGCATCTGCATGAGGGTCGTGACCTTGCCGCCTCCGCCGGACTGACCGAAGATCGTCACGTTGCCGGGATCCCCGCCGAACGCCGCGATATTGTCCCGCACCCATTCCAGCGCGGCCACGATGTCCGCCTGTCCGAGGTTGCCGGAGTACTTGTATTCCTCCCCATAGGCGGAGAGATCCAGATAGCCGAGGACGTTCAGCCGGTGGTTGACGGTCACCACGACCGCGTTGCCGAACCGGCTCATTTCCTCGCCGTCGTATGCGTAGTGCTCGATGGAGGAGCCGGAAGAGAATCCGCCCCCGTGGAGCCAGAACAGGACGGGGCGCTTCGCCGAGGGATCGGTGCTCTGCGTCCAGATATTGAGGGACAGGCAGTCCTCGTCCTGCGGGTAAAAGACATGGCGCACCACGTAATCCCCGCCGATGTACCCCCTGCCCAGTTCGGGACAGACGTACCCGTACACGACGGCATCCCGCACGCCTTCCCAGGGCTCCACCGGCTCGGGCTTATGGAACCGCTTCGCTTTCGCGTAGGTCACGCCGCGGAAGATACAGGTCCCCTCCGCAATCAGACCGCGCAGCTTTCCCGCAGTCGTCTCGACGACGGGGTTGTCGTAGGTGTGGATGACCTGGGAGGTCAGCTTTTTGATGAACATGTCTTGCGTCTCCTTTGCTGATTTGAGGAAGGCGGTTTCAATGACTCGTCCTGCAAAAGCTAACTATATGGGTTTTGATCGCTCTCCGTAGAGTGCGAACAATCTATGATTGTGAGCTCACGTGCGATAACTCTGATAAGGTTGGATGGCTATTTTGGTGTGCAAGGGTTCAATCGCACTTAATTGGTATAACCTTGTCCTCCCCCCAATTGAAGTTCTTGCCAGGCTTCTTTCAAGAAGCCGCGTTTCCTTTTTTAGCTTGAGATTAGTATCAGATCCGGCAGTTTGTTTGTGGAGATCTCCTTCCCGAAGGTCATTTCTTCAAAGCGTCGGCGAAACGGAGCAGAACGTCCCCGGCGGGCTTGCCGTAGGTACAGTATCCGCTGTTCGTCATGCCGTCTTTTTCCGGATAAAGCCGCGATGCGGGCCAGTCCCACCATCCCGTTCCGCGGACGAAGGGACAGCGGAGGAGCGTGTCCGTGAACGCCCGGTACCAGCGTTCCTGAGCGGCCGGGGAGGTTTCACCGCCGAATGCCCAGTTGTTGGGGATGAATTCGCTGCCTTCCCGGGCCGGACATCCGCACTCCATGAAGAGAAACGGTTTCCCGAACCGCTCCGCGACGGCTCGGATCCGCTCGAAATTCTCGTCAAGTCTGTCGATCGGGTAGTAGCCGGAGGAAGAGATCATGTCTACCGCATCCCACCAGGCCACGTTGTCCTCCTGATACTTGTCGCAGTTGTAGGTTATGGGACCGGAATAGTGTTTCCGCACTTCCTCTGCCAGAGCGCGCCATTCGTCCGCCCTGTGATCCGTGCCCACCATCTCGCAGCCGATGCAGTACAGGTCCGCTTTGTTTTCTTCCGCCATATCCGCGACAAGGCAGACGTGACGTCCCCAGGATCTGAACCAGTCCTCCCACTTCGGTTCACAGGGAACAGGGGTGTCGAAGAACCGGATGTAGGCGCGCCAGTAGCCGTCCCGGCAGTTGACCATGGCTTTGAGAATGACTTTCAGCCCGAGCGAACGCGCGTGACCGCACACAGCCCGCACGTCCTCCGCGGACATAACGTCGGGGGTGTCGGAGTCCATTTCCGTTGAATAGGCGTGATCCTGCCATGCGCAGACAGGAAGGATGACGGCGTTGCATCCTGTGGTGCGGACCATCTCCTCGAGAGAGGTCTTCCACGCGGGATTTTGCGTGAACCCGCGCTTTTCGCAGAAGCCAAAGGTATATGCGTTCAGGTAATCGACGGTCTGTTTCATTTCGGGAGATCCTTTCCGGCGGGATAGCTTTGCAAATTGCAAATCTATGATACCATGATATTTCCCAAAAGGCAAGAGGATTTCTAAAAATATTGCGGGGATGGAAAAATCACAAATGGCGGATCAATAAAACCCGCCGATGGATTATCTGTTGTGAAGCAGATCCCCTGTCCCGTCATATCCTCCCCCCCCGGAAGTTCCGGCGTCTTGCCGGGAGTTTCGCTGCCGCGAACAATGCCGGGAAGATTTTCACAGTATGAGTTTTTTCACATCACTGTGATGCCTCGCGCCTTTTGACGGAATTCACGCGGGGTTTCCTCCATATATTTGAGAAAATTACGGTTAAAGGTGCTTACAGTGTCATAACCGACGCGTTCGGCGATTTTCTGTATGCTGTCGGATGTCCTCCGCAGCAGGGAACATGCTTCCTGAATCCGGTAGCGGTTGACGATCTCGGAGAGCGTCGCATGAAAATGATCGTTCAGAGACCGTGATACCGTATACCTGTTGCTGTTGATTGCCCGCGCAAGATCATTCAGTGTTATTTTTTCACGGTAATGAGCCTGGATATAGGCCTGGACAGCGGAAGCGCCGTTCTGCCCGCCCTGCATGAAATGAGAGATAAGATCCTTGTCATCCGTGGTGATCATCTCCTGACGGCCCGCATCGGAGAAAGAGTATTCAAGGACGAGCGTAAGCAGGATCCTGCAGTATAAACGCAGAAGTTCGAGGTGATTCCGTTCTCTGTAACGGAGAACACCGCAAAAAGCATCGTCCAGTTCTCCGCCGGGGAAAACCGCTTTCGTTCCGAACATGGAGATATATGAGCCCGAAGTGAACTCCTCCATATTTTTGATATCCGAAAACAGTGAGTCCTCGAAAACCATGGAGCAGAAAGACACCGGCCCGTTCGATTCGTAGCCGTGGATCACGAGCGGGGAGATGAGTACGGCGTCCCCGGCGCGCAGCAGTATCTTCTTCATGGACAGAAGCTGCATCTCCCCCGATAGGATCATGAAAAACTCGGGCTGTGAATGCAGATGGAGCGGAAAAGAGAAATCATCGAACTGCTGGACGCCTTTCGTATCGACGACGGTTTGGGACAATTCCTCGAAGAAGATCGATTCGTGCATAGGATTCCCCCCTGTTTCCCTTTGGGATATTTTACCATGCGTCCTCTCTGCTGTCAATCGCGATCCTCTGCAAGGATTACCTGAAAAACGGCAAACTTTGCAAAGAAAAATATTGAATTTGCACAGTTTTTTGAGCTTTTTTCTGCTATAATGGGAGTAATAGATCGGGCTCCGGAAGGTTTATAATCATGAAGATGCCGCACCGCAACCCCGCCCTCTTTCAGTACGAACTCTTTCCGCGCGTCTCATGCGTTGAGGTCCCCTGTGTGTTTACAGCCCGCGGGCTCGGGAAAGAATGTGCGCTTCTCCCGGGCGAAACATACAGGATATATATCATACCGCAGGAGGAAAACATTTCCGCCGTTACCCTCGAGATCAGCGAGTACCGCCGCTATCCTTCGCTTGACGTGCGCGCTTCGGAAGACGGAGCCGTTCGATTTACGCTGACTCTCGGCCGGGAACAGATCTATACCCTGCGGCTCGTTCGGCTGAGTGAGTCTGAGCCCGAAAATACCCTCTGTGATTTCAGGGTTTTCTGTGCCGGGCCCGATCTGTTCGAACGCACTCCGATGCGGGGGAACACCCATTGTCACACGATGTTTTCACCTGACGGACACGAGGATCCGTATCTTGCCGCGGCGTACTACCGGCAGGCCGGATTCGATTTTCTTGCGATCACCGACCACCATACGGCAGACGGTTCTCTGGAAGCGATCCGGGCATCGGAGGAGATTCCGTCAGGTCTTTCTCTGTATATCGGCGAGGAGGTCCATGTGCCGAATCCGTACATTCACGCCGTGAACATCGGCGCGCTGACGGAGGAGGGATGCGGACTCGACAGGTATTATCAGAATCACCGGGAGGAAGTGAAGGAAGAGGTCAGCCGCATTGCAGCGGAATCCTTCTCCTTCCTGCCCTACGGGATCGAACCGATGGATTACGCGTGGAGAAAATGGATCGCCGATACGATTCACCGTCACGGGGGGATCGCCGTTCTCGCCCATCCCTTCTGGGAATACGAAGCCCACAACACCAGAGACGATATGTTCCGTTATCTCTCGAAAGAAGGGATCTATGACGCCGCGGAAATCGTCCACGGTCAGGAGCCCGGCTGTCCGGACGCGAATATGCAGATCGCCTTCTGGAATGAGATGCGCGCCGACGGGATCTTTTTAGCCCCGGTTGGGGCGGATGACGCTCACAGAAGAGTTTTCGACTGGGATTATGACTCGAGTTTCAACGAAGCCTATACGATCCTCTTTGCGAAGGATCCCTCGTTCGACGGATTCGCGGAGGCGATCCGGGGAGGCTATTCCGCGGCGGTCGAATCCTACGAGGGCGCGCCGGAACACGTGATATCGACCTATCGGCTGACGAAGTACACTTTGTTTCTGCTCGACCAGTATTTCCCCGAACACGATGCGCTCTGCTTCGAGGAAGGACGGCTGATGCGCAGTACATATCTGGACGGAGGATCAAAAAATCGGGAAGGGCAGAAACACATTTCTGAACGTATCGGGAAGTATGCAGCTCATTTTTTCGGACGGATAACGACAACCTGACGGGAGGCGGAGCCGGGATCGCCCCGACGGAACGGAGTACGGATAGAGTCGTGAAACAGGATTCCAGAAAAGGAGCGTCGGCACAATGTTCACTTTCATCCACACCTATACCCCGGAAAGCTGGGAGGGACTCATCAGAAACGGGCTCTGGCGGGACGGGGACGGTCTGAAACTGATGCATACGGTCAGTATGCCGGAGGAGGCTTCTTTCAACAGTGCTCTTGCGCCGGGATCTCCACTCTTCCGGAAGCTCGAAGAACTCCGCTGTCCCTTCTATGTCGACCGGCTGCAGGGAGGCGTCGGGCTTCCGCGCTGGTACCGGTTCGATCCGGCGGTGATACACCGTCTCATAGATCTCTTGGGAGGGGATTTCTGGGGATGGCAGATTCACGAATGGTCGTCCAATTACAGAAGCGATATCGGGCGGATCTCCGATCTGTACCGGAGCCGCGGGACCCCCGTTCCCTCCCCGGAAGAACGCCGCCGGATCTGGGATGGGATCCGCTCGGGAAAGATCCCGCTGTTTTTGGAAGCCCTCACAAGAGAGGAATGGTCGGGGAGAAGGGAGCCCCTTGACCGCCGCATGTTTCTCGAGGATACCCGGTGGCTGTACGCCATGCGCGCGGCTATGACGGGATACAGGCTGATCCCCGCCGACAGCTATCACATGGCTCCCCGCACGGAGATCGAATACGGAGCGAAACTTCTGCTTCCGGAGATGGGGTGGCAGATCCCGAACGCAAGGATCCAGACGGCCTATGCCCGGGGTATGGCGCGGTCCGCGGGGATCCGCTGGGGGGTATACTATGAATGCTGGTGTTATAACCATGCGGTGGGAGCGCTGACCATACCCCACTCGCTCCGGCGCGGACAGGACGAATGGTTCGAGGATCAGGTGACAAAGGGGACCGGGGCGGACAGAACTCCGGAGGAAAGGGAGGAGGGCGGTACCTCCCGCAATCTGCAGGAACGTCTGTGGCGGTACGCCTATCTCTCCGGCGCGGAGATGATGGCGGAGGAATACGGCGTGTGCAATACGTTCCGGGACTACCGGGATTTTGACCTCTCTCCTTACGGAAAGGTGAAAAAAGATTTCCTGTCCTTCACGGAACGGTTTCCCGATCCCGGGGAGGCCTTCACGCCCATAGCGGTCGTCTTGCCGAAGGATCTGCCCGTTCTGCACGTGGATCTTCCGGACGATTACCTGGGATATCCTGCCGGGGACACGTCGGACGGTCCGGACCCGCAGAGCTGGAAGCGCATCCGGGAGACCCTGCCGGAGATTTTCGGACATCGCGGCGAACGGGGAAACAACGCTCATGTCCTCACACCGGGGGGACTGCCGGACGTTTTCGACATTCTCCATGAAGATCAGGAGGAAGCCCTCCGCCGATACAGCTTTTTCATCGATCTGACGGGCAGAGACAGTTTTCGCAAAGCACACAGGACCGTTGCGCCGGAGGAAGCGGACCGGATCCTGGACGGACTGCTGCCTTTGCGGATCGGAAACGGCATTCATACGGCATACAGCCGGGTGCAAGGGGGCTGGCTGGTATTTGCTTCCAATAACGACGGCGTGGAATGCGACAATTTCAAAGGGGATGTCCGTCTTGAGGAAGCGGCGCTTACCGCCGAGATCAGTCGGAGAGACGATCGTATTTCTGTCCGCATGCTCGACGGTTCCGGTGTCGTGCGCCGGGACAAAGACAAAGACTTTTTGGAACTTCGGGCGGGCGATTGGGTTCTGCTCGGCGTCTCGGAATCGTGACTTCCCATGTACATCCGTTTTTGAAAACAGAAAGGAGATCGAACATGACGCGCATCAGTAAGCTGTTCTCCCTTGTCCTGGCAGCAGTGCTTGTTTTCGGCTCTTGTTCCGCTGTCCCTGCCGATCAAGGGCAAGGCGTTTCACAGGACGACGGAACGATAACCGATAACGGGTCGGTGAACGCTGAGGATCCGGAAACGGAAGCGTCAGGACCGGCTGACTTCGTCCCGGAAGATGTATTTTTTGACGGTCTGACCGTTCGCTTCATGGTATGCAGCGCATATTATGACGACAATTCCAGCGAGATCGCGCCGCTTGAAGAGGAATATCAGCCCGGTGAAATCATTCCGGAGGCGATATTGGAACGGAACAACCTTGTTTATGAAAAGATCGGCGCCGAAATCGAAAGTCTTCCGACGGAGGGACGCGGCAACTGGAGCGGGTACCAAAGCGGTCTCGAAAAAAGTGTCGCTTCCGGCGCGAATGACTTTGACGCGATCTGCGGAGCCGCCTACGGAGCGTATCACTGCGCCGTGCAGCAGCTGCTTGTGAATCTGGAGGCGATCGAAAACCTCGACCTTTCGCATCCCTGGTGGTCGCAGAGATCGCGGGAGTCGTTTGACTTCGGTGCGGATACCCCGATCGTATATTACATAAACGGGGATATCAACTATTTTGACAACTGGGGTTCGTCCTGCTTCCTGTTCAACAAGAACTTTCTGATCGACCACGGCCACGATCTGCCCTATGATCTTGTGCGGGAATATAAATGGACTTTTGATGCCATGTCGTCCATGGCCGCAAATATGTACAGCGATCTGGACGGAAACGGCAAGAAAAAGGCGAATGACGCATTTGGAGTCGTGGCCAACACCGGTATTATGGAACGGTACCTCCCCGCGAACGGATTTGATTATATCATCCGGAACGAAAGAGATGAATTTGTTCTGAATGAGACGGAAGAGTTTGTAAACGCGGCACAGACCCTGTATAATTACCTCCGCTACGATGAGAACGTCTATCTGGACAACGGCGGATATTCCGCGATCTTCTACCGGGGCGACGCAGGTTTTTCGGAGGACAATCTGTCCGCTATTCGGAGAGCTTCCGCAGAGATGGAGGATGATTACGGGGTTTTGCCGTTCCCGATGTGGGAGGAAAGCCAGCAGGAATACGGCTGCTCCGTCAACGAGGCCTGGGCTACGGTGTGCGGTGTCACAGTGACGGCGGATAAGGAAACCGTGGGCCTTGTGATGGATGTCATGGGAGCTTATTCTCCGGAAACAGTGACAAAGGCCGTGATCGACAGAGGCGCCATGATCAGGAACGCGCGGGATGAAGATACGGCGGATATGATCCGCATCATCATGGATTCCGCAGAGTTTCCGTTTTCGCTCCTTGTGGAGTGGGGAGGCATCAATATGGCATTCAACTCGCTGCTGGCGGCCAAGAGAGAGTTCGATTATGCTTCCCTTGCCGCACGGATGGGGAAGATGGTGGAAAGTGAGGCTCAGAAGGCGCTGGAAGTATTGCGTTCGCCGAAAGCCTGAATTTGCCGTCCATACCGCTGCTCCGGATCCCGGCTTCGGCACTGCCGGCGAGGCTGCCGCTTCCATCGAAAAGGCTGCCGCTGTGATCTCCCTCGGCGGGTTCGCGGTCGCGGAGAAAAAGCGCTGAGCATCCGACAAGGTTCACCGGAGATAACGGACTGATAAGATCCGCCGGTTCACGGGATTCATTTCCGATGGACCGACGGTTTTTTTGCCGGGAAGGGAGCGGCTTTTTTCATGGCGAAAGAAAAAAAGGATTGCACAAGAGAAACGGATGTGGTATAATCAGATTGAGAGAACGTTAAGAAGGGAACAGGAAATGAAAAAACACGGAAAGAAAATGATCGCTCCGATCGTCATCACAGTTCTCGTGATCCTTTACTTCATCGCATATTTTGGATTTCTGATCTACCTGATTGATAACATCGTCCTGAAACTTTTGTCAGGGATCATTCCAGCTTTCCTGGCGGCTGTTATGATATACGTCTGCATGCAGAGGATCAAAGAAATCAAAGGAGGAGAAGAAGATGATCTTGGTCAATACTGATTACATCGGCGGAAAAGAACTCGAAATGCTGGGACTGGTAAAGGGAAGCACGATCCAGTCCAAAAACATCGGCCGGGATATCACGCAGAGCCTGAAGACCCTGGTCGGCGGCGAGCTGAAAGCGTACAACGACATGATGAACGAGGCGCGCGCGCTGGCGACGAAGCGGATGGTGGCGGAGGCGGAAGCACTGGGCGCGGATGCGGTCGTCAATATCCGGTATGCGTCCTCTGCGATCATGCAGGGAGCCGCCGAAGTGATCGCCTACGGGACTGCGGTAAAGTTCAAAGAGTAAGCAGACAGGTTTTTCCACAAGAACCGATCCGACCTGCCGAAACAAAGACGATCCCCGCCCCCGGGAAGCTCATTCCTTCTCTTCGGGTGGGGATCGCCGTTTTGGTGGGGATATTCGGGGACAAGGGCTGTCTTGAATAATGCCCTCAATCCTGGGGCGATGCGCTTCTGTCTTGTGATATAAAGGATCATGCAAAAGAATGCAAGTCCTCCGGGAAAAAAGCGGAAAGCGGACGGGATCCGGGTGCTCCGGGAGAAGGAAATCCGGCAGACGGGATGCGCTTTGAAAAATTGTTTTGTCTGCTTGAAATCCCGGCATGAAAATGGTACAATGATTTTGTCCGATCATGGGGCAGCCGATTTCGAAAAACCTGCGTTTCCGTTGCGGTGTCCGCCGGACGTCGGCAGAGGGACAGATTCAGAGGAGGCGGTATGACTGTACTGACAAAAGAACAGGCCAGGCAATTCATCCTTGCCAGACAGGGACTTCTGGGTGAATGGCGCTTCTCCGGCAAAGAAGGCGCTTACGCGTATGTCCGTCAGGCGGGGTGCGTCCAGTTCGACCCCGTGGATGTATGCGGCAAAAACGCGGAGCTGACGCTTCAGTCCAGGGTGAAAGGTTTCCGGAAATCCATGCTGGCGGATCTTTTGTACAGAGACAGGCGGCTGGTGGACTACGCGGACAAAGAACTCTCCATCTGGCCGACGGAGGACTGGCCGTATTTTTCCTCCTACAGAGAACGCAGCCGGGCGCTCGGTTCGACCTTTCCTGAACTTGAGGAACTGGAACGGAAGGCTGTGTCCTATATCCGGGAAAACGGTCCGGTTTCCTCCGACACTTTGCCCGTTGACGGTGAGATCTTCTGGCATTCGTCCATGCACTGGAGCGGGAACTGGAGCGGAAAGTCCCAGGCGGCCCGATCCGTATTGGAACAGCTTTACACGGACGGGACGCTCGTGATCCACCATAAGAACGGTTCCCGGAAATTCTATGATCTGGCAGAACGGCATCTGCCCGCTTCGCTGCTTGAAGCGGCCAATCCCTGTTCGGACGAAGAGACGTTTATGCGCTGGCGCGTTCTGCGGCGTATCGGGGCGGTGGGCCTGCTCTGGAACAGGAACTCCGCCGCTTTTCTCGGCATTGCTCTCGATGCGGAACGACGCAGGCAGGTCTTTTCCGAACTGGAGCGTTCCGGAGCCGTTCTGCCCGCTCAGATCGAGGGGATCCGGACATTGTTTTATTACCGGACGGAAGACGAGCCGCTGATGCGGTCGGTCCTTGCCGGAACCCTTGACCGGCGTCCGCGGATGGCATTTCTGGCGCCGCTCGATCCGATGCTGTGGGACAAAGCGATGATCGCCGCTCTCTGGGACTTCCGATACACATGGGAGATCTACACGCCGGCGGACAAACGGCAATTCGGCCCTTACACCCTCCCCATCGTCTGGGGAGAGGCGTTCGTCGGGCGGATCGAAGCGGCGGCAGACCGGAAGAACGGTACGCTTCACATCAAAAATCTCTGGTTTGAACCCGGTGTCCGCAGGACGAAAAAGCTCGAGACGGCGCTGGATGGAGCGATCCGCCGTTTTGCCCGATTCAACGAATGCGGATCGGTGGAAGCCTGCGGATCCCTCGCAGAGCAGCCATGAAAAAAAGTCGGGAAGGTGCGGCTTTATGATGGCGGTGATCCTGTTCCTTCCGCCCCGGCCGCGCTGTCCCATTTCAGAGAGGCACAGTCTGTTCCTCTGGAACGGAGAAGGGGGGGAGGGGTCCGCTGCGGGAACTTCCTTCTGAGCGGCTGTTCTTGACATGTCCGAATAAACTGTGGGTTCATGCGGAGGTATGGATGAATATACCGTGATCTGGATCGTCGACGGCAAGGCGGAGACCGAAACGGTTCCGTGGGGGGCAGAACCTTCCCATCCGATCCCGGTCAGACCCGCGGACCCGATATACTCCTACATGTTTGCGGGATGGAGCCCGGCGATCGTTCCCGTTTCCGGCGACACGGTATATACGGCGGTTTTCTCGAGGCACCCGTACCCGTACTCCCCCTTCAATCCCTTCTCGCCGAACAAACCGGTTTTCGCCCTTGGGGGACCGAAGCCGGAATATGAAAACGGCATCATGAACGGCGTGTCCGATACATTGTTCGATCCCTATGGTACGCTCACCGGAGGGATGGTGGTGACCGTTTTGTACCGGATAGAGGGAGAACCGGAAACCGCATACGGTGGGACGTTTATGGATGTTCCCGCGGGTGAATGGTTCACCGACGGCGTCGAATAGGCCGCCTCGAAGGGCATCGTCAACGGCTGCGGCAACGGGAAGTTTGGACCGACCGATGAGGTCACCCGCGAACAGCTTGCCGCGATCCTGTACCGGTATGCCGGTTTCAAGGGGTATGATGTCAGCATTGACGAAAACACGAACTACCTGAGCTTTGACGACGTCTTCGACATTGCGGAGTACGCAAGGATTCCGATGTTCTGGGCGATTGAGAACGAAATGATTCTCGACACGAACGGGGATCTGAGGCACGCCGAACCGGCTCTCCGCTGGGAGGTGGCTGCGGCAATGCGGGGATCCTGTGAGAATGTCGGGAAGTAAGCATTAACCGGAAAAACAAGGATTTCAAAATCGTAAAAAAGTCGTTCCTCCGGGAGCGGCTTTTTTCACGGCGAAGCGGCTCTCCCTATTGACCGGAAGGGCGGGGGAGGTCGGGCACCTCCTGACGCAGGGCGGTGTTCCCGCTTTCTTCTGTGAACTATAAAGCGGATGCGGTTGAAATTTCCGCAAGAGCGGCGATCTGTTCTTCATCGAGGGATCCGTCCCTTTTCAGAGCGCAGTCGAAGGTGACGACGCCCCCGGCTTCGCTGACGCAGGAAACAAAACAGTCGAGGTAGCGTCCGCTGTACCGGCATCCCGGTCTTCCCCAGGTCGCGCCGAGCGGGGCGAGCATGTGGGCCTGCGCGCCGTCGATGAAGCGGGAAGGGGGGATCACGGTCAGATCGTTGAACTCGCCGCAGACGAAGTCTTCGTTCCGGTAATTCTTCCGGTAATTCGGAAATACTCCGTTGTTCATGGCGACGAGGGATTCGGGATTCCCCTTCCTGCAGGCGAGGTAATACGGTTCGAGCAGTTCGTCGGTGTATTTGAAATAATCCCGGTAGCACCCGTCGATCCACCAGCCGCAAACCTTTTTGCCATAGCGGACGGCGTACTCTTCGAGAACCGCGGCCCAGTTCTTCACGAAGCCCATCGTGACGCCGTCCGAACGGGGTTCCGTAAAGCCGAACCGTTTTCCGATCTCCCGGTTCGCGTAAGGACCGTCTCCTGTGAAATACAGGTACAGATCGATCCCGAGAGGCGCGAGAGCTTCGTAAATCTCCGCGATGAGATCCCGCTCCGCGCAGGCTTCCCCCGGTTTTGTTCCCGCGATTTCGTCAAAGGCCGCGTTCGGCGCGATCATGGTTTCGCCGCCCTGCATGACCGTGATGAAATAGTATCCCGCGCCAGAACGGCTGAGGGATTCCGCCAGTTTCGTGACGTCGAACGCCCGAACGCAGTCGTTCCAGGAGGATCCGCCCGCGCCGAGACTGAGCGGATTTCCGGGATTGTTCTGTATGCCCGCGAGGTAATGGGTGAACACGCCCCAGCGTTTTTTGAACAGTTTGTCGGTGATATGCACGGGAAGCTCCTTTTCATACGGGAATTCCGTCGTTTCATGCCCGTTCCTTTTGATACAATATTCCTTCTATAAAGCTGTCTTCATGGGTTTTGATCGCTCTCCGTAGAATGCGAACGGCCTTGCCGTGAGCTTTCACATTATTGATGTAGCCTGTCCCTATCCATTTCAGAAGTTCTTGCCAGGCTTCTTTCAAGAAGCCGCGTAACCCCTTAGAAGGGATTTAGTATGAGAAGGGCGCCTATGAACATTATAACCCCGGATCAAGGCGAAGTCAAGCCTGATGTGCCATTTCCCGATGGAACGGGAGGTGCTTACCGAAAGAGGGATCGGAAAACCATCCCGGAAAACCTTGATTTCGTCCCTGAAAAGACGAACGGCACGACCGGTCCTGCAGCGCTGCCGCAGAAAAAACTGTCCGTCCGCGGGGATTTTCTGTGTTGACATGAGGGGCGCCTTCCTGTATAATGAGTCTTGGGATACAACCTCGGAAGATGAATCTGACGAAGCCGGGATAACGGATCGGAACATATCTTTATTCGGCTATGAAAAGGAGTGCGCCATGATCAAGTGCGGAATCCACGAATCCAACATTACGCCTTCCCTCGGAATGGAGATCCCGGGGTATTTTGAGGTACGTCTTGCGGACGGCGTCCGGGAGGAACTCAGTTCCATCGCCGTGTATTTTGAGAGCGGAGCAGAAAAAGCGGTGATCGTCTCAAACGACACCATTCAGCTGCCGCAGGAAAGCTGTGATAAGGCGCGCGCAGTCATTGCGGAAAAGCTCGGGATTTCCCCCGGGAACATCTTCTTCTGCGCTACCCATACGCATACCGGCGGTCCGGTGGAGACCTGGGGCGAGTACGTGCACACGAATATGGAGTACATCGGTCTGCTCGAACGCCGCATGATCGACGCAGCGGTGATGGCCGCAGCAGAAGCCCGGGAGGTGCGGCTGAGTTTTGCAACTGAATATGAAGACAAGCTCGCCTATTACCGCAACTATGTTGCTCCCGACGGTACGGCACACACCTGGAAATATGAGAACAGCACTCCCTTCGGGACGATCGATCCCGAGGTGGGCGTTCTGAGGATCGATAACGCAGACGGCAGCCTGTACGGGACGATCGTCAATTATGCCTGTCACTGCGACTGCGTCGGCGGGACCAAGTACTCGAGCGATTATCCCGGCGAGATGCGCAGAGCATTGAAGCGGCTTTACGGCGAGGATTTCAAGCCGGTCTTCATCAACGGGTTCTGCGGGAACCTCAACCACATAGATCCGAACGGGTTCCATCGCGAAGTTCCGGAACACTATAAGCGTATGGGACGGATGCTGGCGGCTGATGCTTCCCGCGCCTTTGAACGCGCCGTCCATCCCTTTGAGGACGATTCGATCGCCGGGGCTTTGACCGTTATGCAGATCGAATCCCGCGTTCCCGACCGGTATCACCTCGATCTGGCGGAGAGAACAGAAAACGATCCCAATGCGAATGAGCAGGAGCGCTTCTATGCCCGTGAGATCCGCACGGCGGAGGCGCAGGGAAAGATCCTGCTCCCGGTTCCGGTCCAGGTCATCCGCATAGGGGAAGCCGCGTTCTTCGGCATGCCCGGCGAGATTTACGTTGAGTTCGGCAAGATGCTGAAGGAACGTTCCCCGATCAAATACAACATACCCGCCTACCTTGCGAACGGAGCATACGGCTATGTCCCGATCCGCGAACTCGTACAGCCCGGCATCTACGAAGCGAGCGTCTGGATGTCCAATAAGCTCACGGTTGACGCCGGCTACAGGATGGTGGACGAGCTGATCGCGATGGCGGAGAGAATCCAATAAAGAAGGACGGGGAAGAGCATCATGGATATGAAAGCAAGAATCATTCCCATCCCGCGCGAATACGCCGCGTTCGGGTCCGCTCCGGTGATCCTCGGCGTTCCCGGAAGAGGGGATTTCACCATAGTCAACGAAACGGAACCGGCTTCCTCGGCGGTTCTGGGCTCTGCGGACAGGCTTTTGCGGGATACGCTCGATAGGCTCTTGAACATCCGCTCCGATGCGTCAAAGGGAAAGGTGACAATCACCCTGCGGCTTGGGGAAGCTCCCGAAGGGATCCCGAACGCGGAACAGGGGTATACGATCGAAATCAACGATCATGCCGCTGCGGTCACGGGATTCGGAGAGGCGGGGCTCTTTTACGGGGTCGTCACGCTTACGCAGTGCATGACGGTCGAGAACGGCCGGATCGCACTGGAGGCATGCCGCATCACCGACTGGCCGGATCTCAGGACCCGCGGCCACTTCATGGAAAGCCGCTTCGGATCCAACCTCATGACCCTTGAGGACTGGAAGGCAGTCGTCGACCATATGGCCGGAATGAAGCAGAATCAGCTGGTGGTTTCGGTCTACGGCTGCTGGTGCGTCCAGTACGACGGGAGGGTTTCCGAATACCTGTATCTGCCGATCAAAAAGTATCCTCAGCTCAGAGTCCCGGTGGTCAAACGGTACTGGTCACCGAAGAAGAGCGGCTGGGTGGACGAGGAAGTCGAAGTGCCGATGGCAAAGGAGGATTTTTTCGGGGATCTCATCGCCTACGGAAAGACAAAGGCGGTCGAGGTGCTGCCTCTGTTCAATTCCTACGGTCACAATACCCTGATCCCCCGCATGTTCCCGGAGGTCGCATCAAAGTTTGAAAACGGAGAATCCACGCTGACGGGCTTCTGTACGCGGAATCCGAAAACATACGAGATCCTGTTCGATATTTACGACGAGATCATCGACCGTTACCTGAAACCGAACGGGATCGAGAGCTTCCACATCGGGTGTGACGAGGTGTGGGAGGGGATCGCGCAGAACGCGGACGACATCTACCGGAGCCGCAACAATTTCTGTAAATGCCCGCTCTGCCGCAGTACTCCGAAAGACGATCTCTACATCGGGCACGTCATCCGGCTGATGAAGCACCTGAAAGATCGCGGCATGAAGAATATCTATATGTACCACGATATGCTTCTCGGACATGGGATCGGAACGGAATTCGACTCGACCGAAAAAATGCGGAAGGCAATCGAGGACAACGGCTTGAAGGACATCGCGGTCATCGACTGGTGGACATACAGCGATTATCAGGAAGGACTGATGTTCCAGTCGACCCGGCCCGAACTGGGTCTGCGCCGGACGGTCAAGCCCTGGAACGGATATTATCACTGGAACATTGTTTCCTATCCGCTCAAGAATGTTTCCCTGCTCGCAAAGATGGCGCGCGCGGAAGGCGTCGAGGGAATGCAGAGCTATTCCGCGTGGGACCGCAGTTTTGACAGGGTGCATGTCGCCCAGGCGGACTATTCGTGGTGCTTTGACAACTGCGGCAGCCCGGACGATATCACGGAGGCATACGCATCGGCCCGATTCGGCGCGCAGTGTGAAAAAGCGCTCAGGGCTCTGCGGATTCAGGACAGAATGATGAGCACCCTGCCCGCCGGCGGCGACGGTACGGCAGTTCCTTCGAATTATTCTCTCCTGATGAACGTCCTCTGCTACTATTTCTACAGTTATGTCCGGAGCGGAAAGCCTTATCCCCGTTCCTTCCCCGGAGAAGCCATGCAGACGATTCTGGAGAGGCGTGAAGATTATGAAAGCGCCATGACTGCGCTGAACGCGATGGCAGTCGAAGACGAGCATTTATGGCGGGAGGTTGCCTCCGACGCGCGGACGGATGCTTCCATGGCCCGCCGGTACGCATGGGAAGCGGCGCATATCAGGGTGCTCACGGGAGATTTCCTGGCTCTTTTGAGAATTTTCGATCTGTATGAAAAAAGCCCCGCCGGAAACGCCGGAAAGATGGCGGATATCGCAGGGGAGCGGAAACTGGCGCGGCTGGAGCTGATGGACGAATTCGAGCGGACGAAGGAGGAGTTCCTCGCGCCCTCGCATCTCCGCAACCACAGCATATACATGCAGTTTTTCGCCGATCTGGAGGCATATCTCCGCAATACCGCGCCGGAGGATATCTCCATTGATTTTACGGATTTCGGGAAGATCGGGAGCGAAGCGTTCAGAAAACTGAGATAAACGGCTGTTTTGTAGTATCGGTAATAAGGTAAAACAAGAACGAGGAGTTCCGCATGAAACCTGAACGATCCGGAAACAGGATCCGTGTGCTGTTCGTCTGCTGGGGCAACATCTGCCGCAGTCCCATGGCAGAGTTCGTCATGAAGGATCTGGTCCGCTGGGCAGGGAAGACGGAGGATTTTGAGATCGCATCCGCGGCCACGAGCCGGGAGGAGATCGGACCGAACGGCGTCGGAAATCCTGTATATCCTCCGGCGCGGGAAAAGCTGAAAGAACACGGTCTTTCCTGCGAAGGAAAACGCGCCCGGCAGCTTGTCCGGGAGGAGTACGGGAAATGGGATCTCCTGATCGGCATGGAAGAGATGAATCTCAAATACATGAAGCGTATCTGCGGCGGCGATCCCGAGGGAAAGATGCACAGACTGCTCGATTTCACCGACCGGCCGGGAGACATCGCCGATCCCTGGTACTCCGGAGACTTCGATACGACATGGAAAGAGATCAGGGCGGGGTGTACCGCTCTCTTCAAAAAACTGACAAAGTGATGACGTGACGGAAAAAGAGAACCGCTGCACCACACGGTATCCCCACAGGGAATCGCCCCTGGAGAACCTGCGGATGATCCGGGAGAAACAGCGGAGAGCATCCCGCCGCGATCACCGCAGTTCTTGCCGCGGCCTCTCTTGCCGGCGACAGCCCGTGGTCGGAAGAATTTCTGCGCCGGTTCCGGAATACGCCTCCGCGCCGGGGGAAGAGACGCTGTTGCGATAACTGCCTGTACTTCTCTGCCTGATGATGCCGGGCGGGATGTATCGGATGTATGGACAGATACGCTTTGCCGCATGAATGCTGAAACGAAAGGATACCGAAATGGAATTCAAAGAACTGATCCGGGCCCGGCGCAGCGTCCGGGGATATGAATCCGCAGTCGACCACGGGGATCTCGTGGCGATCCTCAGAGAAGCGCAGCAGGCTCCGTCCTGGAAGAACCAGCAGACATCCCGCTGTTATGCCGTGGAATCCCCCGAGGTCCTCGGGAAACTGCGCGGCGCCCTGCCGGCCTTCAATCAGAACAGTTCCGCAAACGCCGCGCTCGTGGTGACGACCTATGTGAAGGACATCGTCGGCTTCGGTACGGACGGCCCGGTCAACGAGATCGGAAACGGATGGGGCGCCTACGATCTCGGACTGCACGACGCCTACCTGATCCTGGCGGCAAAGGATCACGGATATGACACCCTGATCATGGGCATCCGGGACGCGTCGCTGATACGGGAAACGCTCGGCATACCGGAAAACGAGGAGATCATGTCCGTGATCGCCGTCGGAACGCGCCGAACAGAGCCGTCCGAAAGGCCGCGGAAAGAACTTGACGAAGTCGCGCGGTTCTTCTGAAACAGAGGAAAAACATAACGCCGTCCGCAGTTTTCTGTGCGGTGAAATACAAGGACTGCTGCTGTTTTATGGAAAACACTGTCTCGGGAGGTTATCTGTTCGTCCATTTCACGGGCGAGCATCCCGACGGAGAGCAGATTTACATGGCGATAAGGCGGGACGGGATGCACTGGAGGGATTCACGGTGAAGCGGCCCTCCCTATTGACTGGAAGGGCGTGGGAGTGATATAATAATAGCCGGTAAGAAATAAACCGACAGAAGACCGATTGTATGCTGCGGCATGATATCCTGACGGACGCGTCGTTCATGACGGCCATCTTCACGCGGCAGTACTCCGACGACCGGCGGTACCGTTCGGGGAAGGATCTGTCCCAGGGATCGCGGAAGGAATTGAAAAAGGGCGAAACACGCCCGAACACATAAGATCTGAAAGGAGCCCCCGCTATGAAAAGACGTCTGTCTGCGTTTGTGCTGGCCCTGCTTCTGCTCACGGTCTCCTGCAGCGAGACACAGCCTGAAACTCCCCCGGCACAGGATCCCGGCCTTCCTGTGGAAGACATCCCCGGGAGCGAACCTGTGGAAGAGGAGACCAGACCGCCTCACAACCTCCCCGAAATGGATTTTGACGGGGCCGAGTTCCGGATCTCCTGCTATGGCGACGGCGCTGTTGCCCGGACGCTGCAGCCGGAAGAACTGACGGGAGAAGCCGTCAACGACGCGATCTTCAACCGGAACACCATGCTGACGGAGCAGTATAACTTTGCCTTCAATACCATCCCGTACGGAACGGACTACGGCAAGCATACCCATGACATTTCAACCATGGTACGTGCCGGAGACGACGCTTACGAAATGATCTACGGCCATGTGGTCGGAACATGCAACAACGCCATCAACGGCGACTACATGAATTTGTATGAACTCCCCTATCTTGATTTCAGCGCGGTCTGGTGGCCGGCTCAATCCGTGGACGAAATGACAGTCTTCGGCCGCATGTTCACCATCACAGGAAGCGCGACTTACAGCCAGCTTGCCGCCGCAAAAGTTGTCTTCTTCAACAAGGACCTTACGGCACAGTTTGGGTTGGAATCCCCTTATGATCTTGTACGCAGCGGGGATTGGACCATCGACGCCCTGATCGGGTACACGAAAGATATCTATCAGGATACGAACGGAAACGGCGTGCGCGATCCGGATGACCTGTACGGTTACGGAACCGGGCCCATGCAGAACGGTTTCTTCGTTTCGACGAATACGCCGATCCTGTCGCGTACGGAGGATGGGGGCAAGGAGATTTCCGTCATGACCGACCGCACCGTCGCTTTGGTGGAAAAGCTTTACAGCTGGTATTATGAGAGCGGGAGTGTATACCTGAAAACGGATACGGGGGGAGAGGCAGGCTATGCGACCGAGTTTGCTTCGGGCCATACGGTCTTCTCCTTCGGTCATATCAGTCACGCGCCGGCATACTATCGGGAATCTGAGATCTCATACGGGATCCTTCCGCAGCCCAAGTATGACAGCGCACAGGATCGCTATATCGCGTTCGCGTGCCCGAGCCTGTTCAGCGTGCCGATCACCTGTCAGAATACCGACCTCGCTGGTTTTGTCTTCGAGGCAATGACTTATTATGGATATTTCGACATCATACCTGTATACTATGAGACTACGCTGAAAGGCAAGATCGCAGACGCGCCGGATGACGTCGAAGTGCTGGAGATCGTCAACGATGCGCTTACGGTTTCCTTTGCCTACTGCTATGATAACTGGGAAGGATTCGCCCACTTTCTGAGCGGTACCGTAATGAACTTCACGGAGACCGGCGGCAGCAGCGATGTGGCGAGCGTATTCGCAAGGAGGAACAAGATCGCCCAGAAGAGACTGGATAAGTGTCTGAAAGCCTTCCGCGGAGAATGACGCAGTTCCCTCTTCCCAACTTTGTGGCCTGACCGCAAGCAGGGAAGGGGGAGCGGCTTTTTTGGGGGCGGGAAGGAAAAAGCCATTGTGCAAGAGAAACGGATGCTTTATATTGGCTTTGCACGAGATCATGAGCAAGAGAACGGCTTTTTCAAAGCGGTCAGCCGCAGCGTCATGATCTGTTGAAATACGCTGAAGAACAGGACCTGTCCGGATGATCTCCCTTGCCTAAAAACAAAGACACCGCTCGTCAACAGTGTTGAATGTGCTTTATTCATTCCGGGTGGAACATGGGACCCGGGCGGACTGCACGATTGTTCCACAGAAAAAACTGTCGGGGTTGAACACCCGGCTGGGCTATTCTTTTCCGCCAAGGCTTCCCGGCTGTTTGATCCGCAGTCCCCTCAGATACTCTTTCCGATCTTCGGGCAGGCGGTCGCTCTCGATTGCCTTCTGAATGGTCTTGTTGTGCGTCCACCGATCCATCCGACGGGATTCCAGCCAGGGAAGCACGGCATCGTACTGCTTGGCGAGCGCTGTTGCGAAGTACCACGCGATCATCATGTTGACGTAGTACTCCTCGGAGCGTACCGAGGCGACCAGTTCCGGATATGCGGGGTCAAAATCTTCGTCGAGGAAATGCGCCATCAGCATCCCGATGCCGAAGCGGATCGTGTAGGTCTCTCCGCCTGCGATCCATCCCCTGATCGGATCCGTCAGTTCCGAACGGTGCTTCTTGAAGCATTTCGGGGACAGCTGATCGCAGGTCGCCCAGTTGTCGATGAAGGGCAGGAAGCGGTTCACTCCGTCGAGACAGCGGGCAAAATCGCGTTCCTCGGAGAGGATGAAAGCATGGAGCTGGTTTTCATCAAAGAAGCGGTGGGGAAGCTCTTCGAGAAAGCGGTCCGCGCTCCCCTCCCGGATCAATTGTTTTGCGTAACTCCTGAGGACCGGTGTCCGGACGCCGATCAGGGTGTCGGGGGAGACGGTCGGGATCAGTTTTGCCTGTAAATCGCGGTACGGAATATCCTGCTGTTTGAACAGAGCTTCCTGAACGGATGTCAACTGTTCCATAGAGACTCCTTTCTCAATATGGTATCAGATCTTACCGTGCCGGTACAAACAGGGCTGAAAAAAGGACTCCGCCATGATAAGAGGCGATTTTACAACACGGCTCCGAAAGCGTACTTCCAGCCGGCGGAACGGGTTCAGATTCCGATGAACCACGGTAACGGCAAGCCCCTGAAAACCCCTGTCTCACCCTCTCACCAGCCTCGCCCGGTATTCCCGGTTGATCTCGGCGATCTCCTTTTTCCCGTCGATATAGTCCCGATACAGAGTCTCCGGCGATCCCCCGCCCAGCCAGCAGGAAGAGCAGTTTTCACATCCGCCCCCGCAGTCCAGCGAACGGCGGACGATTTCTTCCCGTTCCTCGCGGGTCGTGTCTTTGATCAGGATGCTTTTCACAGAGTATCCAACCTTCCGTTTTTCCGTTTCCGGATTTCCGTTTGTGTTCAAAGTTCATTATACAGAAAAAGCGGGGGAAAGTCAATGCGCAAAAACCGGTTCCCAAAGCAGAGGCTGCCGCAGATTCCGTACTTGCGCATCGAATGAGGTTGTGGTATAATACTCTCGAATGTTTCACCGCTCTTTCTCTTCTCCGTTCAGGATGAAACGAAAACCGACGGAAACGGAGTCCGATCATGAATATCACCCAGCTGAAATATGTTCTGGCGATCGCCGGATCCTCCTCCATGCGCGAGGCTTCCACAAAGCTGTTCGTATCCCAGCCCGCCCTTTCCGCCAGTGTGCGCGATCTGGAAGACGAGCTCGGCATCCTGATCTTCGACCGGACCAACAAGGGCATCGCGCTGACGGATCAGGGCAGGGAATTTGTCGAATACGCGAAAAAGGCGGTCGGGCAGTATGCGGTTCTGGAAGACCGGTATCTTGCGGGGAACGGAGACAAGGACCGTTTTTCCGTTTCCTCACAGCATTACAATTTCGCCATCCGGGCGTTTATGGCTGTGGTCCGGAGAATGGACCCGGAGCGGTATGTCTTTTCCTTCCGGGAGACGAAAACGAAAGAAGTCCTTGACGACGTCGGAGCGCTGAGGAGCGAGGTCGGGATCGTTTCCTTCTCGGCAGCGGGCGAAGATCTGCTGAAAAAACTGATCCGGGATAACAGGCTGCAGTTTGTTCCTCTCATGCGCAGGGATACCTACGCGTATGTCTGGAAGGATCATCCGCTGGCAGGGGAAAAGACCGTTTCTCTCGAGGATTTGCGGACATACCCCTGCATATCCTTTGACCAGAGCAGCGACGCCGGTTTTTATCTTCCCGAAGAGGCCATGGCCGACTATGCGTTTGAAAAGTCGATCAAATCCGACGACAGAGCGACCTCCATGGAACTGATCGCCGGGCTCAACGGGTATTCCATCGGCTGCGGTATGCTTTCGGAAGAGGACGCCGTCCTGAAAGGGCTCGTCTCGATCAAGCTGAAGGAAGAAGATCCCCTCACCATCGGATTCATCACAAGAAAAGACTGCGTTTTGTCGCGGTACGGCAGAGCCTATGTGGAGGAGCTTGAAAAATACAAAGAGATTCAGTGAGAGAGGGTTTTGCGATAAACAGCGCTTATCGCCGATGATCGGGACAAACGAATTTACAAACGCCTCTGCCTGTGATATAATGCTTTCAACGAAGACAAAGGAGGTGCGCGTGATGTTCCGTTCCGTTTCGGTCAGACAGAATTCCATGATGTGTTGTCGAATGCTGTCCTCCCGGGCATGGTACATGGCTGGGGCGTCCGCTGTCCGACAACGCACGCGCGCCTCGAAACGGAGTGTATGAATGATCCGTATCATAACAGCCATTTGCCCGGGAGCTTTTCAGAGAAGCCCCCGGTTTCTGTTTGAAGCCGGGTTATCATCCCGAAACAAAGAATAAAAAAGGAGAAAACCATGAGCGCATACAGATTTGAAACCCTTCAGCTTCACGTAGGACAGGAACAGGCCGACCCGGCTACCGACGCCCGCGCCGTTCCGATTTATCAGACGACCTCTTACGTCTTCCACAACAGTCAGCACGCCGCCGACCGTTTCGGACTTGCGGACGCCGGCAACATCTACGGGCGGCTCACAAACTCCACGCAGGATGTGCTGGAAAAGAGACTCGCGGCTCTGGAAGGCGGGAGCGCGGCTCTGGCCCTGGCCTCGGGCGCGGCGGCCATCACCTACGCGATCGAAGCCCTCGCGGCGAACGGCGGACACATCGTCGCGCAGAAGACGATATACGGCGGGACGTTCAACCTTCTGGCGCATACGCTTCCGCAGTTCGGCGTCAAAACGACTTTCGTGAACATCCACGATCTCGGCGAGGTCGAAGCGGCGATCACGGAGGATACGCGGGCCGTATTCCTCGAAACCCTCGGCAATCCGAACAGCGACATCCCCGATATCGACGCGGTTTCCGAACTCGCGCACCGGCACGGGATCCCGGTCGTGATCGACAATACCTTCGGGACGCCGTACCTGATCCGCCCGATCGAACACGGAGCCGACATCGTCGTCCACTCCGCGACGAAGTTCATCGGCGGGCACGGCACGACCCTCGGCGGCATCATCGTGGAGTCCGGGAAATTCGACTGGAAGGCAAGCGGGAAATATCCGAACATCGCGGCTCCGAATCCGAGTTATCACGGCGTTTCCTTCTATGACGCGGTGGGACCGGCGGCGTTCGTGACCTTCATCCGGGCGATCCTGCTGCGGGACACCGGCGCGACGATCTCTCCCTTCAACGCCTTCCTGCTTTTGCAGGGCGTGGAGACCCTGTCGCTGAGACTGGACAGACACGCCGAAAACGCGAAGAAGGTCGTGGACTATCTTGCCCGTCATCCCCAGGTCGAAAAGGTCAGCCACCCGTCCCTGCCGGAGCACCCGGATCACGCCCTGTATGAAAAGTACTTCCCGAACGGAGGCGCGTCCATTTTCACCTTCGATATAAAGGGGGGAAGGGAAGAGGCCTGGAAGTTCATCGACAATCTGAAGATCTTCTCCCTGCTCGCCAACGTGGCGGACGTCAAGAGCCTCGTGATCCATCCGGCGTCGACCACGCATTCCCAGCTGTCGGAAGAAGAACTCCTGGATCAGGGCATCCGGCAGAACACGATCCGGCTTTCCATCGGGACCGAGCATATCGACGACATACTCGAAGATCTGGAAAACGGATTCGCCGCATTGAGATAAGGACAACCCCACATCAAAAGATCAAAAGAAAGAGGGTACGGATTCATGGCAAACATTTACAAGGGAACACTCGGACTGATCGGCAATACGCCGCTCGTCGAAGTTGTGCATATCGAAAAGGAGCTCGGGCTGGAAGCGACGATTCTTGTCAAACTGGAATACTTCAATCCGGCCGGGAGCGTGAAGGACCGGATCGCAAAAGCGATGATCGAAGACGCGGAGGAAAAAGGCCTTTTGAAAGAGGGCTCCGTCATCATCGAGCCGACCTCCGGCAACACGGGCATCGGCCTCGCTTCCATCGCCGCGGCGAAAGGCTACCGGATCATTCTGACGATGCCGGAAACCATGAGCGTGGAGCGGCGGAACATTCTGAAAGCTTACGGCGCTGAGATCGTGCTGACCGAAGGCGCGAAGGGCATGAAGGGCGCCATCGCCAAAGCGGCAGAGCTTGCGGAGCAGATCCCGTCGGGCTTCATTCCCGGACAGTTCGTCAATCCGGCCAACCCGGCGATCCACAAGGCCACGACCGGCCCGGAGATCTGGAGGGACACGGACGGGAAAGTCGACGTCTTCATCGCGGGCGTCGGGACGGGAGGTACGGTGACCGGCGTCGGCGAATACCTCAAGGAGCAGAATCCGAACGTCAAAGTCGTGGCTCTGGAACCGGAGGACTCCCCCGTGCTGTCGGAAGGGAGATCCGGCGCGCACAAGATCCAGGGGATCGGCGCGGGATTTGTGCCCGATGTTCTGAACACGGCGGTGTACGACGAAGTCTTCAAGGCTCCGAACCAGAAGGCCTTCGAGACGGCAAAGCTGCTTGCGCAGAAAGAGGGCATCTCGGTCGGCATCTCTTCGGGAGCCGCGCTGTACGGAGCCATCGAGCTGGCGAAGAGACCGGAGAATCGAGGCAAAGTGATCGTCGCGCTGCTTCCCGACAGCGGAGACCGCTACTATTCGACCCCTCTGTTCACGGAATAATGCAGACCCCCGGCCCTGGCGTGATATAATCCATCGCAGGCGCATGTCCGCGGCAGCTGCTTCCGCTGACGAGGCTCTCGACGCGAAGGAAGAGGCTCCGAACACCTTCGACTTCGGTGTGATCGCCGCCGTCGCTGCTGTGATCTCCCTCGGCGGATTCGCGGCTGCAAAGAAAAAGCACTGAGCATCCGACAAGGTTTACCGGAGATAGCTGACTGAAAAGATACGCCGGTTCACGGGATTCATTTCCGATGGACCGGCGGTTTTTTGTCGGGAAGGGGAGAGGAGAAGGTTTTTCTGTTTCGGAAATCGGATAAACCACCTGCTAACGAAGACTTGACAAGACCTGCCGGGTATGTTATCATTGCTTATGGAATTTATCTGATACTGTTTTCCTTCTATGGAGCTATCTTCATGGGTTTTGATCGCTCTCCGTAGAGTGCGAATGATCTCTGATCATGAGCTCACGAACGATAACT
>CACZNC010000084.1:0-15681 GCA_902782445.1 uncultured Ruminococcus sp. | reverse complement strand
ACGAAATGGAGTCAGCCTTGTTCTGCCCCAATTGAAGTTTCTTGCCAGGCTTCTTTTCAAAGAAGCCGCGTATCTCCTTAGAAGGGATATAGTATGAAAGATTGCTGCGGGAGGCTGCCATGACACACGAAGATTGCAGCGCGGTTCTTGACCGGATCAAAAGCGCGAAACCGAAGAAGTTCTTCCTCGATACGGATACGGCCAACGAGATCGACGATCAGTTTGCGGTGGCGTATGCCCTCTTGTCCGACAATGTGGATGTTGTCGGATTCGGAGCCGCGCCGTTTCTGAACGATAACGCGGAATCCGTCGCCGATGGGATGGAAAAATCCTACGCGGAGATCGTCCGGGTGCGGGATCTGACTCTGCCCGGCTGCACAGTTCCGGCCTGGCGGGGAGCGGACCGCTATCTGCCGGACAGGAATACGCCCGTGGACAGCGACGCGGCTCGGGCGATCATCAGAGCGTGCCGTGAAACGGACGATTTCGTATTTGTCGCGTCTATCGGGTGTTTCACCAACGCGGCGTCGGCTCTGCTGCTCGATCCCTCCATCGGGAAAAACATGGTCTCGATCCTGATCGGCGCGAATGACGCGGACCAGTACCGGAGCGCCAACGATTTCAATCTCGCCCAGGACAGAGCCGCCGCTCAGGTGATTCTGGAAAGCGGGACGAACGTGATCCTGCTCCCCGCGGCGGGTGGGACGGAGGTCCTTCATCTGACGGCCATGGAATGCGCTTATGCCCTGGAAAACAAGAACATTCCCGTCGGCGACTATCTGACTGGGCTGATGCGGCGGGATCACGACGTCCCCGCGGGCACGGTGAAATCGACGACCCATATCATCTGGGATATCGCGTCCGTTGCGGTCCTGCGCGATATATGGGGCTTCTGGGAACCGGAGGTCAGGGACGCACTGTCCGTCGACGGCGAAGGAATGTTCCGCGCTTCTCCCTCCGGAGGGAAGATGCTGTACAATAAGCGCTACCGGCGGGACGGGATCTTTACGGATCTGTTTTGCCTGATCTGTGAGAAGGCGGCGAGAAGAGCAGGCTGAAAAAACGCGGATTCAAAGGATGCTAGCTCCCGCCGGGCTGTTTTGCCGCAGAAGACGGATATAAGAATGAGAACGGGTCCCTGTGCCGGGCCGGTGCAGGAACATGATCTGTTTTAACAGTCCGCCGCTTATCGGATATAATATTTTGGGAGAACCCTGCGGCCATACAGGCGGGGTAAGGGACGAGATCGGGGGGAATCACCGTGATTCTGTTTGTCAACGCGTGCGTAAGGGAGCAGTCCAGAACAAAAAGGCTGGCAGACAGTCTGCTGTCCATCCTGCAGGGGCCGGCAGAGGAGGTGCGCCTTCGGGAGATCGTCTTTCCCGCCGTGGATGAAGCGTTTCTGCAAAGACGGGAAAGACTGATCGGCGAAGGGAAGTTTGACGATCCGCTGTTCCGGTATGCGCGTCAGTTCTCCGAGGCTTCGCAGATCGTGATCGCCGCCCCGTACTGGGATCTGTCCTTTCCCGCCGCGCTGAAGCAGTATCTCGAGCAGGTCAGCGTCCCCGGCATCACGTTTACCTACACGCAGGACGGTCTCCCGAAGGGCCTCTGCGCCGCAGAACGGTTATTCTATGTCACAACGGCGGGCGGACTGTACGTTCCGGAGGCATACGGATTCGGGTATGTGGAGGCGCTTTGCAGGGATCTCTTCGGGATCAGGCAGGCGGAGCTGATCCGCGCCGCAGGTCTCGATCTGGACGGAGCAGACGCGGAGAACATCCTCCGGGAAAGCATCCGGGAGATTATTGAACATCACGGCAGGCGATAGGGGAGCTTACGGCCTCCTCGAACGCACGCTCACAAAGTCTACGACCATATCGGCCTTTGACGCCTCCGTTCCCGCTCCGACTCAGCTCCTCCGCGGTGACCTTCCGGATATGCCGGGACCGTGATCCCATCCCCTTGCTCCGTTGTCTGCGATCCGACAGCGGAGCGTTTTTCTGTTGACTCTGCGCGGTTTTTCGTTTTTGGGCAAACTGACTGTTTTTATGCTTTTTAGAGGCTGTTTTTTTATCGCTCACATTATTCAAGGTACCTTGACAAAATCGCTTTCTCATGGTATAATCAAGGTACCTTAAAGAAATGATTGGAGGAAAGAGAATGAACAGCACGGAAAAGACATGCCCCGGATGCAGAAGGCACTGTGATCTGAACGAACCGAACTGTGAGAGAGGAAGAATCTTTGCCGAAACAGGAGTCCTGCCGGAGGGGGAACGCGGGTTCAAGGGTCCTCGCGGCGAAATGCACGGTCCCCACGGTCCCCACGGCAGGATGGGCGGTCCTCACCGCAGAATGGAAAACCATCACTTCGAGGACAAGGAAATCGCCGGAGATATCAACGCAAAGCTTGCCCACCACCTTCACACCGTCGGCCACATGATGCGGATGCGTTTTGACGACCGGGAAGGGCAGAACAGGATCCTCGTGATGCTGAACGACGGTCCCGTCTCCCAGAGAGATCTCACGGTGCGTCTCGGGATTCAGCCGGGATCGGCAAGCGAGGTGCTCAACAAGCTGGAAAGCGCCGGATTGATCGAGCGGACCCCGAACGAGGAAGACCGCCGGACCGCGAATGTCGGCCTCACGGAAGCGGGGCGGACAGAAGCGGCAAAAGCGGTTGAAGAACGCTGCGGCAGACGGGAGAAAATGTTTTCCTGCCTTACCGAGTCCAGTCTAAATCATGGATTTAGACTGTCCTGAAAGTCAATCTGACTTTCAGGATCACACAAAACCATTTTGCAATGGTTTCGTGTGGAATTAGTATAAGACGCTCAACTCGGAGGGTCATACTAGTGTTTCGGCTGGCCGCGGTTTCTTCACCGGCATTGAGACGGACGGCCGGAAAGAGAAGCCGGTATAACAAAGCATTGTCTTCCATGGCAGGGAAGACCTTCAGGCAAAACAGTCTCTATAAAAAGCCCGGCGGAAGAACGTCGGGCTTTTTCTGTTGACAGGAAAGGTCCTTTCTTGTATAATGGGCATTGGGATATGCCGACAATGAGAATTCCGTTGTCATTGCCGGACATCGGCTCGGTCCGCCGGCGAAGGCATACCGCGTTCCGTGGGAGATCCTCGAAAGGACCGGGCAGAAGGCGGTGACAGAATGAAAGAGATCAGAACAGACACGGCCCGGACTGTGATCCGGCGTCGATCTTCAAGTACGACGGCTGGCTGTCGATCTGCGGGGGACCGGACAACCGGGTCGGCACACGGGAAGCCTCCGAAAAGGTCTTCACCACCAATATCGAGGCAGATTATGACAACATCCCGGCATTGGAGGAATGAAAGATGAACTTTTCAGAAATGACCTCGCGGGAGCGCATTCTTTCCGCCATGCGGGGATTGCCCACGGATCGGGTTCCGTTTCAGCTCGGGGTTACCAATATGTTCACCGTGCGGACCAACGGATACACCGGATGGGATATCTATCTCCACGGCAAAGCGCCGATGTGGAAGATGGTGGCGGACGTTCAGCGTCGGTTCGGACTGGACGGGTACCTCTACCTCGGACCGGACGCGCCGCCGGATCCGGATGTGACATACAGGAGCGAGACGGTGCATTCCGACGATGAAAAGATCGTAGTGCGCACCACAATGCAGACGCCGGACGGGGATCTCTGGTATGAGATCTCCCTCATGAAAAACGAGACGCCCACCATCACCCGGGGGCTTATCAAGAACGCAGACGATTTTGCCCTGTGGCTCAAATATGCCTTTCGTCCGAAACGCTATACCTGCGACGCGCTCCCTGCCTTCCGCGAATACTTCGGGGAGGACGGCATGATCGGGGGATCCGCTGGCGCCGTTCCGGGGTACCACGACCTCATGATGAGCGTCGACGGCAAGCTGGGAAACACGGTCTATCTTCACATGGATTATCCGGATCTGTTCGAGGAGTATGTGGAAAAGGCCAGCAAGGCGTATTTGTCCCGGGTGGAACAGATGGCGGAGATTGGCTTTGACTACATCGAAATGTCCAACTCCGGCATGATCGCCCTCGGAAATCCGGAGATGTTCAGGAAGTACAGCCTTCCCACCATTCAGGCGGCGTCCCGGATCATCCGGCAGGCGGGAGGATTGTCCGAGGTACACTGCTGCGGCCCGGCTCTGTGCGTGGTGAAGGCCTGCCACGACGAGACGGACGTGGACAGCATCAATCCGATCCAGGAGGCTCCCATGGGGGACTGCAGCCTTCCCGAGCTCAAGCGGCTCTACGGCGATACCCTCTGCCTCAAGGGCAACGTGGGCGTTATCTATCCGCTGCTGGAGGGAACCCCGGCCGAGGTCGAAAAGCACGTTGTGCGCTGCATGGACGCGGCCAAGAAGAACGGACGGTTCATCCTCTTCGGCGACGAGGGGATCAGCCCCATGACGCCGCTCGAAAACATCAAAGCCTATGCGGACGCGGCGTTGCGGTACGGGAAATACTGATTTCCACAGCGCCGGAAGGAGAAAGAAATGAATCTGTCTCAACCCTATTATATCGAAAAACGAAGCGGCGCCGCACACATGGATCTTTCGGGCGAATGGGATTTCACCTATAGGGACGCGCCGGCGGATCCCGCGGGCATCGAATGGACGATGAAGGCGAAGGTGCCGGGAACCGTGTACTGGCAGTTATACGAGGCCGGTGTTCTCCCCCATCCGTATGAGAAGAACAACTCGGGGCTGTACGCGTGGGTGGACAACAAAGTCTGGTATTACCGCCGGACGTTCACGGTGGAGGAAGACCGCCGCGCCGACCGGGCTTTCCTGTGCCTCGACGGATGCGCGTACTACACGAGGCTCTTTCTGAACGGGGAGCTGCTGGGCGAGCACGAGGGCATGTTCGGCGGGCCCTATGCCGAGATCGCGGAAAAGCTGAATTACGGCGGTGAAAACGAGCTGGTCGTCGAGGTCAAGGCCTGCGATTTCGGATATGACCCCGGCAAATGGGATTCGCACAACCCGGATCTGTCGGTGAAGAACTTCCCGATCATCCCGTGGAATCTCGCAGGGACCGGTACAGCACGCCGGGGGATTTCATCGCGATCGGCCCGTGGGGGGATATCCGCATCGAATTTCTGCCCGCCTGCCATCTGAGCCGTCCGGTGTTTTACACCGAATCCATTGACGGAGACAAGGTCCGGGCGCGCTTCGAGGTCGAGATCTCCGATCCGGAGGTGGACGAACTCAGGGTCCCCTTGAACGGCACAAGCGGCGACGGGGGATTTCAGTTCAGCTTGTCCTTCGGCACGCCGGGCACCCGCAAAGACCGGAGGTTCGAGATCCGTATCCGGCTGACCGACCGCGGGACGGGAGAGGTCGTCTACGACGAGGCGGAGACGTACAGCCCGCTTGACTGGCGACGCGCAGAGTTTTATGAGAACAACCACTATCAGCGTTCGATCCTTCTCGCCGGGATCAGGCTCTGGCAGCCGGCGGGCCTCGGCGATCCCGCTCTGTACGATGCGGAAATCACTCTCACGGACGAAAACGGCGTTCTGCTTGACACGCAGCGGCTCACCTACGGCGCGCGCATCGTCGAACGGGGGTACACCGCGGGGGAAAAGCTGAGAACGCGCTGGGGCAAGTACGCTTTCAGGGTAAACGGAAAACCGATCTTTCTGACCGGGCTGAACTGGATGCCGCTGGATTTCTTTTTGTAGCTGCCCTATGAGGAATACCGCTGGACGCTGGAGAGGGCGCGGGACGCCGGGGTGCAGCTGCTGCGGGTGTGGAACGGCGGGGGCATTCAGGAGACCGAGACGTTCTACGACCTCTGCGACGAGCTGGGCATCATGGTCTGGCAGGACGGATTCCCGGCCAACAACCAGACCTCGAACTGGGATCACACCGTCCTATTGCATCAGGCGGCCATGAACCTGTTCCGCATGAGACGGCATCCCAGCCTTGTCATCCTCTGCGGCGGGAACGAGTTCAACCCTTACGCGGCGGACAATCTTGCCTCGATGGCGGTGATGGAGGAACTGGCCGAGGATCTTGCTCCGGGCGTCGGATTCGTCCGCACCACGCCGGACCGCGGAAGCGCGCACATCTACACCGACATGGAGCCGACCTGCTACCGGCAATTCTACAAGCAGATCCCGTTTCTCGGTGAGAGCGGGGTGCACTCCTTTCCCTGCTTCAAATCCCTGCGCCAGCAGATTTCGGAAGAAGAGTTCACACGCCCGCTGTCCGATATTTTCTCCGAAGAGTTCGAGCGGAAGAACCCCGAGCTGCGCAATCATTTCTGCGAGTTCATCCCTTCCCGCATCCCGCGCATGCTGAGCCGGGCTTCCGCGATCACCGACATAAACGGCATATCCCTCGAGGATCTCTGCGAGGCGACCCAGATCGCGTCTTATGAGTTTTACGAGATCATGATCCAGTCCATGCGGGAAAACTATCCCGTCACGGGCGGGCTGATGCCGTGGGTGTACCGCCGTCCGTCTGTCGCGGTCGGGATCCAGCTGATGGACGGGCTCGGCGATCCCATCGCTCCCTATTACGCGCTGAAAGAGGCGTACAAGCCGCTGACGGTTTTCGTCTCCCTTCCGTATGTGACCTGGGCCGCGGGGGAGGACGTACCCCTCACCGTGCGCGTCGTCAATGGGGCGGGGGAAACAGGGAAGAGAAGGATCACAGTGCGTCTGTACGACCCTGATTTTTCCGAGGTCTTCTGCGATACCCGTGAAATTACGCTGGACGGGGATTATCAGACGGTCTGTGAACTCCCGGCGTTTCGTCTCCCTGAGAGCTTCCGGGAGAAGTTCTTCTTCGTCGAAGCCTCGCTGTACGAAGACGGAGTTCTCCGGGCGCGGAGCTTCTGCTGGCCGAAGGTCCTCGCCGCCATGGACGATCCCGATTTCCGCGCGAAACGCAGGGACGGCATGCAGCCGAACCTGATGTTCGAAAAGGGCCCGTGGCTCAAGCGTCAGATCGCCGAAGGCCCCGGAACTCACCTGACCGCGTCCGTGGACGACTGCCGCCGCGAGGGATGCCGCCTTTCCTTCCGGCTGACCGTGAAGAACGACGGCCCGGTCCCGGCTTTCCCGGTGCGCCCGGACACCGTCGACGACGGAACGGTCTGCGCCATGGAGGACAGCTTTTTCTTCCTGAGACCGGGCGAGGAGCGGGTGCTGAGGGGCGACGTGCTTCTCAGAGACAACGCGCCGGAGGTTCCGACCTTGCGGCTGAACGCGTGGAACGCTCCCGCGATTGATCTGCTTTTGAAATAGTCATTGCCGGTCGGATAAACATCATCCCCCTGCCTCACAGCAAGACATTGCCGGGAGAAGACGGAGGCTCAGCCTGGGTCTTCCTCTCCTGTGGGGCAGGTTTTTTTGTCCGGACATATTGAACAGGCTGCTTATTCCTGAAACGCCCTGATTTTTTCGAGCAGTTTTTCCATGGTCTTCTGCTGGATCTTGAGATTCTTTGCAGCCATGGACACAAAATTGAAGGTGCCTCTGTCGTACTGGCTGTTGTACGCGTCGGCATAGGTGCTGCCCCATGAGAAGTCCACCGCCCAGTCGTACACCTTGGTGGCCATGCAGATGTGCAGCATTTCGATGGTATCCTCGTCCCGCACGAGCTTGGAAGCGAGCAGCGTGTCGTACAGCGCGGCGTCAACCGTCTCCGTGGAAAACGCGCCGAGCGCCTCGATGCAGGCCCCGATGAAGGCGCGGTCGGTCGCCGTGATCGGGCAGACGAAGGAGGTGACGACATAGTTCGAAATATAGTTTCCGTAGGTCTTCTGCTCCTCGTCGTACTTCGGTCCTGGAACGATGCCGAAGTCGTCCGCCATGTCCCGGAACAGATTGATGTTCCCGAGGTTCATGAGATACGAGACGGCGTGCCCCGTGGTGAACGCCTCATCGTAGGAGGTGCCGGTCTGGTCGGTGTAGATCAGTTTCTTCTCATAGCCGTATTCGTAGATGCGCTCGACGGCGTTGACATGACGTTCGTCCAGCGTATTGATCACGAATTCGCCGTTCTCGTCGATCTCGATGGATTTCTCGTTGAAAGCATAGACGAAATGCTTGACTTTGTCCTGATTCTCGAGGTGCGCCACAACGTCGTTCTTCATGTCGAGGATTCCGTCACCGTTGAGATCCCGTTCGCAGGCTTTCTCCAGCTTGTACATCTCGTCGATCGTCCAGCGGCCTTCTCTGACAAGCTCATACGGCTGCTCGAGCCCGGCGTCGGCGACGATGGCCTTATTGAAATAAATCGGACAGACGGCATAGTCGTCGGCCAGCTGATAATCTCCGGAGAGGAAGTACAGGCGGCTGCCGAACAGTCGGAAGGTGTCGACAAAGTTCTTGTCCCACCACGGACTGTCAATATCGAGATTCTCAAAGGTCTCGAGGTTGGCGAGATATCCGGCCTGCAGCGGTTCCCCCGTCGAGGAGAGTCCGCTGAGCGAGGCGTCGAAATCGTCGGATCCCGCTGTCACCGCCTGCGCGAACCGTTTGTTCTGATTGGCGGACGAACCCTCGAGGACCGGCGTGACGCGGATATTGAGCAGCTCCTCCGCGCGGCTGTTGCGGTCGTAAATGGCGTCGTTCGTGATCTCTCCGGTATAGCCCTCCGCCCATATCTCCTGAAAGTCGGGCCCCATAAAAACGTAGAACTGCTGGCCCGGTTCGATTCCGAGAATGCGGAACTCCCTGCCCCCGAAATCGAGGTCGGCAAATTGTTCTGAGATGATCGAGGCAGGCGTCGGCTCCGCTTCTTCCTCCGGGACGGTTTCCTTCTCGACGGCAGGCGTTTTCTGTACAGACGCCTCCGTTTCCCCGGGGAGATTCTGCTGTTCCGAACAGGCTGTCATCCCCGCGACGGTAAGCAGCGCAAGGGCGAACACAAAACATCGTTTCATAGATCTCCATTCCTTTCGTTCTGATGGATAGAATGTTCTGCGGACAAAGCTTTTCGCAATTCCCGCAGCCGGCGCACCGGGAAGCAGAAACGGGTTTCTTTGTAGATCCTTCCTGTCTTTGTTATGCCGTCCTGTCCGCAAGAAATACGCATTTCCCGCCCAGAAAACAGGCGTGCACCTTTACGGTATGGAGCTGCCTTTCCTCGATTTCGAAAGGGTTTTTCTCGAGCACGGTGAAATCCGCAAGATAGCCGGGTTTGATGAGCCCTTTTTCGTTTTCCTCAAAGCTGGATTCCGCGCCGCGGATCGTGTAGCTGTCAAGCGCTTCCCGGACCGTGAAGGCCTCCTTCGGGAGATAGGGGCCGGTTCCGTCCAGGGAGGTCCGGGTGACGGCGCACTCGATGCCGCGCATGACGTCCGGAAGCTCCACCGGGCAGTCGGAGCCGTTTGATACGCTGACGCCGCCCCCGAGCAAAGTCTTCCAGGAATAGCTCGTCGAGGCAAGCTCTTCTCCGACTCTCTTTTCCGCGATGTGATTGTCATAATCCAGGAATACGGACTGCGCGTAGACATGAAGGTTCAGCGTCCTGATCCGGTCCAGCTGGTCGGGTCTGGTGATCTGGCAGTGAACGATGCCATGACGGTGATCGTCCCGCGGAACCTCGCGGAGAACCCGTTCGAACGCGTCGAGGACTTCGTCGAGACAGGCGTCTCCGATCGCGTGAACCGCCGCCTGCATCCCGTTTCTGTGGGCGAGAGAGACCATGCGGACCAGTTCTTCCGGGCGGAAAAGGGAAAAGCCGCAGGTATCAGGGCTGTCGGCATAAGGTCGGGACAGATGGGCTGTGCGGCTCCCGAGGGAACCGTCGCCGAGCAGTTTCAAAGGCCCGATCCGGAACAGCGCGTCGCCGGCCCCGGTCGTGTTCCCCGCTTCAATAAACCTTTGAAGTTCATCCTCTTCGGCAAAGTTCGCCTGTTCACAGGCACGGACCGTCAGCTCTCCCGCCTCTTTCAGCTCCCGGTAGGCCTCGTTGACCGTTTCCCAGGGGATCGACCGGAACACGCTGTAATCGTCGGTCTGTACGCTGGTAATGCCGTAGGAATTGAGCGCTTTTGCGGCCGAGCGGATCATGTCCTTCAACTCTTCCTTGTCGGGGACGGGGATAAAGGGCTTCACGAGATCGATCGCGTTGTCATAAAGCCTGCCGTCCGGTTCCCCGTCCTTCATTCCGATGCTTCCGCCTTCCGGAGAGGGGGTGGAGGCGGTGATCCCGGCGATCTGTAAGGCTTTCCCGTTTGCGGCGCAGCAGTGTCCGCACGCGCGGGTCAAAAGGATCGGGTACTCCGTTGAGATCGTGTCCAGATCATTCCGGTCCGGCATGCGGGATGCGTCGCTGAAATAGTCCTGGTTCCAGCCGCGCCCGAGAAGCCACCGGCCTTGACGCGGAGGATGGGAAGCCGCGTACTCCCTGAGGTATTGCAGCATCCCCGAGAGGCTGTCCGTATGCTCCGATAACCGGGCTTCGAGAAGGGACTGACCGAATCCCACGAGGTGCATGTGCGAATCGTTGAACCCTGCGCAGACAAAGCGGCCCTCCAGGTCCAGAAGAGGAGTAGCCGGTTCCCCGAGCGAAAGGATCTCCCGGTCCGACCCGACAGCCTTGAAAAGACCGTCCTCCACAAGAAAAGCCTGCTTTTCCACATCTTCTCCGGCATAGACCCGACCGTTATAGAATATGGCCTTCATCAAACCTCCAAGAACGTCTCCGACAAAGCGAATGTACATACCGCGCTTTCGCCGATGTTTTCACTGCCGTACCGGCCCGGATGGCTTCGTCCGTCATACGGGCTCGTCGGTGGTGAGCGTACATGTTTCCGGATCCGCGGATATTCTGTCCAGCGTGAAATGACCCGTCCAGGTATTTCTCCGCACGACGGCTCCCCGGACGTACTGCAGCCGGATCAGGGCGTTCCCGGGATGCCACCTTTCCGCGCGAGGGCTCTTTGTGATCCGGTTGTTCTCGAAGCGGAGGCCGTCGCAGGAGAAGCCGTAGAGGACCGGAACGTCCGGTGAGTCAAAGATATTGTCGTGGATGCGGATGTTCTTATGAAACAGCTTGTCCGGTTTCGGATCCGGCACGACGGGGCATACGCTGACGACGCCCTCGCAGAACTGATACATCGAGGAGAGGCAGGAATCGGTGAATACGTTGCCCGCGATCTCCACGTCGTGACATTCGCCGGACTCAAACCACCCGTTCGCGTCCCCCGCCACGAGGATCGCTGAGCCGGAGGACTCAAACCAGTTGTTCCTGATCCTGACCGGCTTCGGGGTCGAGACGAGCACGCCGCGCGCCCTGCAGCTTCCGAAACGGTTGTTTTCGCATACGAACGCCGCCGTGTGGCTGAGATTGTCCAGGGCGACGCTCCTTGTCCGGATCCCGTCTCCCTGCGGCGCGTCGAAGGTCAGAAGGAACGACTGCGGGTCTTCCGTGCGGAATGCTGCGGCCCGCGCTGTCCCGAGCTGTTCCATGGACCGGCGGTCGATAAAGGCGATCTCGTCTCCGGCCTCCGCCCACCAATCGAAGCCGCAGGCCTGCGGATGGCCGTACCGGCAGCGGACCGTCCGATCGTCCAGCCATTCGGCGACGGGGACGCAGCAGCCGTGTACGTTGATCGGGTCGTCCATGAGGCCGAGGAAGCTGCATCCTTCCACCGTGACCGTCCCGGAGCAGCAGGTGATGTGCATTCCGTCATCGCGGCCGCTCACGACGGTTCTGCCCGCCGCCCGGTCTGGCAGGAAATTCACGTCCCGGAAGGTCAGGGTGTCGCAGAACTGGCAGAGACAGCCGAGCCCGCCGGAACTGTGGACGTTGATATGCTCGAAGGTGAGGTTTCTGCATTTTTCGGAGAAGATCGCGGCATGTTCCCGCGCGTTGTGGCGGAGAACCGCGATATTGCCGACGGCGGTGTCGGGATGATCCGCCCGGAAGCGGTACACGTGATCGCCGGGGATGCCGACGATCGGACCGAGGCCGAACCGATCCCCCGTCGTCCGGCGCACGGTGCGGGTGTTCGCGTCAAACTGCATCACGCCGCATATACCGGACCATTCCCCGCCGATGTCGAAGAAGATCCGCCCGTCCTCGAACTTATGCGGGAAGGCAGCCGGGTCGATGAAGAGATCGACGGACGAATCGGAGAACGCCGTGACGATGCCCTCGGCGACCATGGGCTTTTCCCAGTCGATCACGAAGTCCGCCGCCGTGACGTTTTCACATCCGAGCAGAGTCAGGGGCTGCATCCGGCCTTCGCACAGGAAACGCGCGCCGGAGCCGGTCAGACGGATGTTCTTCATGTTTTCGAGGACGATCCCGAGGCGGCGGTATGGGATCACGTCGGTGTTGGAGAGGGAGAGCGGTCTTTCCTGCCAGCCGGTCAGTCTGTAGTCGCCGGGCGCGAAGACAAATTCGCAGTTTTCCGCGTACTCCTGAAAAAGCTGTGTCAGGGCCGGCAGAAAATCCGTGCCGGGGGTGATTCCGTATTCGGAGAGATAAATGGTTTTCATCGTATCCTGAGCAGCGTGCCGGTCTGGCGGACGCCGTCCTTTCTCTGCGGATCCTCTGCAGGGATGATGTGTTTCCGCCTGTATTGTAGCATATCGCGCAGGTACTTGCAAGAGGATCATGCGCAAAAGACGCGGTTTCCGTGAAAGCATGGCGAGGTGGGGGCAGAACTCCATTTCGGCGAAGAGTGATACAAATTCCAGTCTGAATCATGGATAAAGGAAAAGGATTCCCCCGCGTCAGGAATTCAGGCGCAGTCATTCCGAGGGGGGAATCCAATTCATTTGTTTTTGAAGGAGGGAGTGATACAGACTTGAATCGTGCGGCCCGTCCCACAGATCCGAATGTTCCGGCTTCAGTTCTGATCCGAAAACGCGATACGGGAGAGATTCTCTCCCGCTTCGGCGAAGGGGAACGACGCGAACGGAAAGCGGGAGACCTGTGAGACCGCAGATCCGAACAGGTTTGATCTATCCTAACCGTTACAGCACATCTTCAAACCCGTTCTGTGGCTTTTGCTTGATGCAGAACCGAACAAGAATGCAGTCAGGCTCGTCGTGAACACCGCCTCTGCGGCAGGATATCAGTGTTTCATGGCCGTGCCTTCCCGCACTCCGTGCAGAACTTTCCGTAGTTTTCCGTTCCGCACTCCGGGCAGTACCATTTCCTGCCGGAATCATCCTCCCCGCCCGAATCAACAGGTCCCGGCTCCTCCGGCGGCTGATTTGCGTACGGTTCGGCTGTCATCGAATTTCTCGACGAAACGCCGATCTTCACATCGTGCTCCGGCATGGTAAAGCGCAGAATGACGCCTTTCTGCCAGTCATAATCCTGGTCGAAATCAACGTCATCGCTGTAAAACCAGTAGTCCATGTCCGTCCCCACCATATAGCTGACCTCGACGGCATCCCCCGGAGCATACATGGTTTTGGCGGTTTTGAATCCAAGGCTGTCAAACGAAACCCGGTATTTCTTTGATGTGCACCCCATCATCATCAGTACGACTCCTGTCAGAATCAAGATTTTCAAAAACTTCCCGGACACTTTTTTCACGGTCTGTTTCACCCCTTCGCTGTCCGCACAGAAAAAGCGCAGGTCACCCCGGCCCGGATCCCCGCACACCCCTGTCTTTCACTTCCGGATCATGGAACCCTACGTTTCGGTTTGCCATTTTATTTAATTATATCATAAGCTTATGAATTTGTCTACCCCTGCATGAAAAAACGCGCCCCGTGCTCCACGACGGGAGGCCTTCGATCTGCGCGAGCTTCTTCCGGAGGACTTCGTTCCGGGTCTTTTCATCCTCGCGGTTGCCCGCAGCGTCTGATTCTCTTTCTGACAGGGCGCGGCCACACCTGTTTCTGTTTCCGGGGATCAATATAACTTTGCCATATTGACTTTTTCCGCTGTCTCTGTTATACTGCTTACAGCGGATACACATTTTTTCATGGGACGGGAAGTGCATCATTGCGGAAACTATACTCTGATCCACAGGAAGGAGACATCCTATCATGAAAAAGACTCTGTGCCTCATCCTGATTCTCGAAGCCGTTTGTCTCTTTGCTTTGAACGCTTTTGCGGCAGGACTGTCTTTCTCCGACGTCAGGGAGACCGACTGGTTCGCCGAAGCCGTGTCGGAAGCCGCAGCCCTTGGCCTGGTCAACGGAAAGGGCACCGATTCCTCCGGCAAAAACCGCTTTGATCCGGATGGAAACATCACTCTTGCGGAGGCTGTAAAACTCGCCGCCTGCATGAATCAGCTCAGCACGGACGGAGCGGTGACGCTTTCGAACGGAACCCCCTGGTACGAGAGCTACGCCGATTACGGAAGAGAGCGTTTCCTTGCGGCGTCGGGGAAGGGCTTCTCCTACGACGGCGTCATGGCGGAGCCGAACCGGATCATCAACCGCGCGGAATTCGCGTGGCTGTTCGCCCATGCCGTGCCCGCTTCCTCCCTTCCGGAGGTCAACGCCATCCCGGACGATGCGATCCCGGATGTCAAGAGCGGCTCGGAGCCGTACTGCGATGAGATCTACACGCTCTACCGCGCCGGGATCGTCAAAGGTTCGGACAAGAACGGATCCTTCCTTCCCGCCTCCAACATCAGGCGTTCCGAAGTCGCCGCCATCGTCGTGCGGATGATGGAGCCCGAGAAGCGCGTCGGGCCGCCCGAAAATCTCGCAGCGGCTCCCGCAGCCGATGTCACGCTGGAAAACGTGATCGCCGCGAACTACATTACGTCGCTCATCCGGCAGTACGGACAGGTGAAGATCCACAGAGAAAACAAGTACACCGTGAGCGACTCCTTTTATTTCCCCTGCGGTGATACGATCGTTTATCTTTCCGAATGGCAGGCCGTATCCGACCCCGGTTCCCACGGAATAAACGGGCAGGACGGGACTCTGTCTTTCACCGTCGGAGAGGACGGCAGCGTCACCTCCTATGTCTGGCCTAAGTTTTACCATCCCGAATACAAACAGGAAGACGAGATGGCGCGGAACACGGACAAAAACGGCAGATACTATGATGGAAATACCTCACTGATCGCCGATCTTCTCCGCGGGAAGCTCGAAGATCTTGCCGAAACGGACGCCGGATATACCTTCCGCGTATCGGTCGCCCACGTATACAGCGGAACCACTGACTATTACCGCTGTACCGCCGACAAGAGCACCCTCGCCCTCACAGAAGTGCGGGCCGAAAGCGGCGAATACCGCATCGTCCTGGAATACGGCAGGAATCTTACGCCGTTCGCCGAGAAGTATGAGGCCGCGATGAAGAACACCCGGACGCTCACCTACCACGCAACATGGATGTGGCAGACCTACGAATACGTCTACATTGTCCCGGCAAGCTGGAACTTCTATCTCGACGCATCCGACGTAGTCTTCTACAAGAAGAACGCCGATTCAACTGAGTATACCGAAAACTTTGTTCCTGCGGACGGCTTGGACTATGAGTTCTGGGTGATGGACAACTCGAGCGCAGGCTGAACCGGGACGCGCTGTCCCCCGCGCTGTAATACTAAATCCCTTCTAAGGGGTTACGCGGCTTCCCCGAAGAAGCCTGGCAAGAACTTCTGAAATGGAAAGGGACAGGCTACATCAATAATGTGAAGTTGATGCCTTGACACACCAATATAGTCATCCAACCATATCAGGGTTATCCTTCGCGAGCTCAATGTTACGG
>CACZNC010000083.1:23921-30918 GCA_902782445.1 uncultured Ruminococcus sp. | reverse complement strand
CTATATGGGTGTGCGGACACAGACTGAACGAAATGGAGTCAGCCTTGTTCTGCCCCAATTGAAGTTTCTTGCCAGGCTTCTTTTCAAAGAAGCCGCGTAACCCCTTAGAAGGGAGATAGTATGAGGTGAAAATGGAGAACAAACGCTTTACGAAAAACGATTCCGGATTTGCGTGCGCGAACTGCGGATTTGACGTCCCGCCGCTCCGCTATACCTCCCGGAACCACTGTCCCCGCTGTCTCTGCTCCCTGCACCTCGACGTCAATCCGGGAGACCGTGCGGCGGACTGCGGGGGGATCATGGACCCGGTCCGCGCCGATCCCGATCCGAAGCGCGGCTTTATCATCACCCACCGCTGCCGGAGATGCGGAGCTCTCCGGCGCAACAAAGCCGCGGATGACGACGACCGGAAACTCCTCATCGCGCTCACCGCGGCGCACTGACAAAGAAAAACCGTTCGGACGGAACACGAAGCACTGTCCGAACGATTTTTGTTTCACGTGAAACAATTCCTCATTTCTACTAACTACTAGCCGCTTCCAACCAGCCGCTCTCCTCACCATTGATAGTCGAACGCGATGGTCTTCGCCGCGGCGTTGTCCACCACGCAGATGAAGGTCTTGCCGGCGTTGAGGATCAGCTCGCTGCCGTCCTTGTAGGCGTATTTCATCTTGTCCGTGGAGCTTGCCCGGGACCAGGCGATCTCCGCCCGCTGGCCGTTGGTGAAGTACCAGCCTGCGCCCGTCCCCACGTTCGTCACCGCCACCCGGGCTTTCTCGTCCCCGGGGATCACGGAGATGTCGGTGAAGAGCACGATCACGTTCTTCACGGCGATCTGCGCGGAGGTCGCCCCGTCGACGTGCTTCTGCCCGTTGTACTGATAGCGCAGATACTGTCCCGAATTCGCGTCGTAGACGAAATCCACCGTCTGGATCGGGGTGGAGAGGATCCGCACGTGGCTGGCGGAGGCCCCGCCGGTCATGTGGTTCTCGCTCTCGGAGTAGAAGCGGAAGGGCGGATCGAACCCCTCTTTCAAAGAAGTCCTGTACCCCTTGTACTGGATCCCCGAGACGATCCCCGCCCCGTTGGTCATGAGGCTGTGCTCGTAGCCGATGTTGTTCAGCCGCCAGGGGTCCCGGAAATAGGTGGAGGGCAGGTACATGTTCGCGCCGTCGAGGGAGGCGAGATACCGGGAGGAAATGATGTTGTAGGCCTGGGGACTGCCGCCCGCGTGGACGTAGACCGCGTCGTGGTCCGCCACGAAATCCGCGAAAATGTCCCGCGAGGACCGGATGGACCCGACGGTCCCCATGTTCTCGTAGGAATCCACCAGCATCATGAGCCGGGTGATGGACCCCTCGGTCACGCATTCGTAGTAGATCTGCCCGTAGTCCAGCCCGAACTGGGGCAGCTGGAGCCGCAGATTGTTCAGCATGATCGCCACGGGCCGGTGCAGCCGTTCCGCCGCCGTGCAGGTCTTCCCGTTGAGGTAGTTGTAGATCCGGCTCTCGCCCTGCGCCTCCTTTGCGGGTTCCTTTGCGGGCTCTTTGGCAGGCTCTTTGGCGGTGTCCTTTGCCGTGTCCTTCGCCGCGGACTCGTCCTTCGAAGCCTCCTTCGTGTCCTTGGTGCTGTCCTTCGTATCTTTGGCGGCGTCCTTCGTGTCTTTGGCGCTGTCCTTCGTATCTTTGGAGGCGTCTTTTCCGGTGTCCTTTGTGTCTTTGGCGTCCTTTGTGTCCTTGCTGTCCTTATCGTCTTTCGCGTCTTTGGTGTCTTTCACGTCTTTTTCGGAGGACTTGTCGTCTTTTGCGTCCTTCGTCGTGTCTTTCGTATCTTTGGCGCTGTCCTTCGCGTCCTTGTCGTCCTTCGTGTCTTTGGTGTCCTTTGTGTCTTTCCCGGAGGACTTGTCGTCTTTCGCGTCCTTATCGTCCTTTGTATCTTTGGATTCCTTCGCGTCCTTGGAATCCTTATCGTCCTTCGCGTCCTTCTTGTCTTCGACTTCCGTCTCGGCCTTCTCCGTCTCCGGGGCCTCTGTCTCGGGAGCTTCCGTCTCCCTGACTTCGGTTTCCGGAGCTTCGGTTTCCGGAACTTCTGTCTCCGGGGCTTCGGTCTCCGGGGTTTCGGTCTCCGGGGTTTCGGTCTCGGGAGCCTCGGTCTCTTTGACTTCGGTCTCGGGAGCCTCAGTCTCCGGTTCCTCCGTCTGGGGTGTCTCCGTCCCGACCGTTTCCATTGGATCTTCCGTCATCCCCGTGTCCGCGGGCGCCTGTTCCCCGCACCCGGCGAAGAGGAACAAAAGGGCAAGGCACAAAGCCAGGATCCGCCGTCCGTTCCGATCTTTCTTCATCGCGCTCTCCAATCCGTTTTCCGTTCTGCCGGTCCGCGGGCAGAGGTAATATTTCCCGCCCGTCCGACTGCCATTATACCACCGTTCCCCCCGATCCGTCAAGAGAAAACGGGATTTCGCCGCCTCCGCCCTTTTCCGCGCCGGGATTTTCCCCCATCCCGCAACAATATTCGGCAAAATCGCCCGCGCCCGTTGATTTCCCCGCGGATTTGTGATACAATAAAAACAGCCAGTATCGGGACTCCCGAAAATCAAAGAAACGGAGAACAAACCATGAGCCTTCTTTCCACCCTTCTCGGCGCGATGTCCAAAGACGATTCCGTAGAGGCCGTATCGAAGAAAACCGGCATCTCCAAGATTGCCATCGGCGGACTCCTCGCCCTCGCCGTTCCGCTCCTCATCAAAAAGCTCACGAGCAACGCCCAGTCCCAGCAGGGGGCGACCTCCCTCCTCGGCGCGCTGTCCCAGCACACGGACACCACCTCCGTCGCCAATCAGATCGCCAACGCGGACACGTCGGACGGCAGCGCCATCATCGGCCACATCCTCGGCTCCGATCAGGCAGGCGCGATCAGCCAGCTTGCGGCCCAGTCCAATCTGAGCGAGGCGCAGGTCAGCTCGGTCCTCGACAACATCGCCCCGGCCCTCATGAGCAGCCTTTCCGCGGCCAACACCGAGAACATCCAGCAGCAGGCGGCCCAGGCGGCACAGCAGGCGGCTCCGGCAGGCGGACTCGGCGGACTTTCCTCCATCCTCGGCATCCTCGGCGGCGGCAATTCGAACTCCGGCGGCGGCGCGGGATCCCTCCTCGGCTCCCTCTTCGGCGGCGGTCAGAAGGATGACGACGACGACAACAACAACGGCGCGGCCCTCCTCAGCCTGCTGATGAACTCCGCGAAATAAACCCTGATTCGGATCTGGATTTCGTTTCAGCGGAGGATTCGGTCTGCATTTTCTGCGCGCGGATCGGGCAAAGGACGCGCGGACGGTAAGTCTGCAAATCCGCCGATCCCCGCGCATTTTTACCGATTGCGGACTTGACGAGCCGGAACCGAAAGCCAACCCCGCGCGGTCTTTAGCATTGGCAGGACGCACGAAAAAATCAGCTTTATGACATGCCAATGCGGTGGCCTTACGGCGGTGATTCAGTCGCGCATTGAAAAAGGGGCTTCCCCGGACTTTTCCAGCATTGTTTCACGTGAAACATTCCGTTTTCGTGAAAGGCGCGAAGATTTCGCATCGTCTCCGCAAAATCAAAAACCGTCAGCGTTGAACCTTGAAGTTCTTCCCTGACGGTGTTTTTGTTTCACGTGAAACAATCTGAATTTCGGACGGCTGACCCCCGTCGTTTCGCTTCCCTTTGTCATTCTGAGGAGCCTGCGACGAAGAATCTCCGCACTTGGAGGATGGGTTGGCCTTGAAGCTGGGAGATTCTTCGCTTCGCTCAGAATGACACCGTAAGGACGGAACGGGACGTGCGGCAGCCGAACTTTCGGAAAAATGTTTCACGTGAAACAATTCTTAATTCATCATTCTGAATTCTGAATTCATTCCTCATTCCTAATTTCGTGAGGACGCGTCTACCAGCCGCTAGCCGCTTCTGACTATTAGCTTCTCTTCTTCTTTCCTTCCAGCATCGCCTGCTGACGCGGCGGGATGGGCTTTTCGGAGATCTCTCCGGCCTTTTCGAGGGCGATCCGCGTCATGAGCGGGCCCACGAGCTCGTAGACCAGAACGGCGAACAGAGCGACGTTGCGGATGATGATCCCCGTCTCCCCGAGGCTCATGGCCGTCAGGGACATCCCGAGGGACACGCCCGCCTGGGGCAGAAGGGTGATCCCCAGATATTTCCGGATCGGCGGGTCGCAGTGGGTCATGCCGGCGGCGAACTTCGCCCCTTCGATCTTGCCGAGGGACCGGAACGCGATGTAGACGACGCCCACCAGAATGATGGCCCAGTCGCTGAACACCTTGAATTCCAGCCCCGCGCCGGAGAGCACGAAGAAGAGCACCAGGATCGAGCCGGACCAGCGGTCCATCAGCCCCATCAGCTCCTCCTCGAATTCGCAGAGGTTGCAGAAGACCGTGCCCATCATCATGCAGACGAGCAGGGAGGAGAATCCGATCGTCACGGGGCCGAGGGGGATCTCCAGCATCGACAGCGCGACGGCCAGAAAGACGAAGGTCACGGAAATGCTCATGCGCTTCGACCGGGAGAAGAAGAACCGCTCCGCAATGTGGAAGAGGAAGCCGAGCAGAGCCCCGAGAGCGATGGAGCAGATCACCTCCACCACCGGGTTCACGATCACCGAGACGAGATCCACCGATCCGTTCTCCATGGCCCGCGCGATCCCGAAGGACACCGCGAAGACCACGAGCCCCACCACGTCGTCGAGGGCCACGATGGGGAGGAGCAGACGCGTCAGAGGGCCGTCCGCCTTGTACTGCTTCACCACCATCAGAGTCGCCGCGGGAGCCGTCGCCGTCGCGATCGCGCCGAGGGTGATGGCAGCGGGCAGCGGGAACCGGTCGGGCATGGCGAAATGGACCGCGCAGAGGGCAATGTCCACAAAGACCGTCGCCGCCAGCGCCTGGAAGACCGCGATGGTCACGACCTTTTTGCCCATGTGCCTCAGATCCTCCAGCTTGAACTCGCTGCCCATCGCAAAGGCGATGAATCCGAGCGCGGCTTCGGAAATGATGTCGTAGCGCGCCACGTCCTCCGAGGAGACGAACCCGATCCCCGGGATCCCGAGCCGCCCGAGGCAGTAGGGCCCGATCAGGATCCCCGCGATGAGATAGGCCGTCACGGAGGGAAGATTTTTCAGTTTGGTGATCCGGGACATCGCAAGTCCCGCGAACATCGCGATCGAAAGGGCCAGAAGAGTCTGCATAAACAATCGCCTCTCAGCGCACGGAATGTGGTCGCGGCAAAGAAAAAACCGCCTGGCGCGCACAGACCATTATACTCCCCCCCGCCCCGTTATGCAAGAGGCAAAAATGCACAGAAATGAAGGCGATTCACAAGAAGAATCTCCGCAGTTTGACACGAAGAGGAGGGAGGAGAGAATGAGGGATAGAATTCAGAATTCAGAATTATGAATTATGAATTGTTTCACGTGAAACATTCGAACGCCAAAACGTCAAGCCCCGCTCAAACAGATTTTTGATCGCGCCGTTCGATCTGCACGTCTGTCTGAATCTGAGCATGTGTGCGAGGATGCGGAAACCGTTTTCGATTCAGCGATGCGAATGCGCGCCTGAAACGCTGGCGGAGCCCGCAGACTTGTCTGCGCATGTTTCAGCTGCACAAGCAAAGACCGCGCGATGACGTGGGATGAACTGTCGATCTTCGCTTCCGGGACGAGCTGTACAGTTATGCAATACGGCCAAGGACCCCGCAGGGGAACAGAGTTTGCGAAGCAACACTCGTCGGCCATGAGTTGGTGTCCCCCGCACCGACGCAGTCGTGCTCGCCGCCGTCCGCGCAGGACATTTTTTCCGAAACGCGGAGCGTTTCATACCTTATTTCCCTTCGTGAAGGGATGTTATTTCCATCTCCCGCCCCCATCTTCTCGAGAGACGCCGCTTTGCGAACTCGTCGTCGTAGAGCCAGGGCAGGCATTCCTCCCGGCGCAGAAGCAGGGGCATCCGGTCGTGGATCCGCTCGATCCCGCAGGCCGCCGGGCAGGTCAGGATCACGTGACGCCGCCCGGGATCTATGGGCCGCACCGCCGACTGGGTGGGCTCCGCAGAACCGCCGCCTTCCCGCGCCGCAAGAGGCATCGTGGACGTCGAGAACACCGGCACCGTCGAGAAGTCCCCCTCGGCCCGGCTCCGCTCCCCGTCGTCCTCCTCGATCGCCGCCAGAAAGAGCAGATCCCCGTCCCCGTCCGCGATCCGGTACTTCACCCCGTCGAACCACTCGAAATACCCCGAGGCCACCGCGACTCCCCGCCGCAGAACTCCTTGTCCGGACCGGAACGCCTCCGCAAACCGCGGTTTCTCCGCCGCCGTCTCCGCCCGGGCGTTGATGAGCATCCGCCCCCGGCTCTGCCCCCCCGGCCTTTTTGGGGACCCGCCGGATCCCGCGAACGCCCCCGCGAGGGAGACCGTCTCAGAATCCCGCTCCGATCCGGTTTTGTTCCCACCCGCGCCCATCCCCGGCAGAGGCATAGGCATCCCCCAGGACGAAAGATGCGCCCGCATTTTCACCCGGGACCCGTAGAACACCGGCTGGACCGTCCCCGGAAAGACCTCCGCCTGTTTCAGATATTTCTCCGCGCTCCCCCGCTTTTCCAGTTCGAGGATCGTCACCAGATCGTCGTCGTCCACCCAGGACTCATACCGCCCGCACATCGGAATTCTCCTTCGTTGTTCCTTCTCATGTTTACCGCCTCTATTATGACATATTCTAATCTATTTGTCAATAGATTTTCATAAAAAACGAGCGTTCTTTTTCGACAAAAAAGCCGGGGAAAAATGAGGAATGACCGCGTCAGCCTAAACCTGAAAAAAACCGCCCGGACCGACGTCAATCAATCCGAACGGTTTGTGTTTCATACTAATCTCAAGCTAAAAAGGAAACGCGGCTTCTTGAAAGAAGCCTGGCAAGAACTTCAATTGGGGGGAGGACAAGGTTATACCAATTAAGTG
>CACZNC010000083.1:0-23889 GCA_902782445.1 uncultured Ruminococcus sp. | reverse complement strand
CACCAATATAGCCATCCAACCTTATCAGAGTTATCGCACGTGAGCTCACAATCATAGATTGTTCGCACTCTACGGAGAGCGATCAAAACCCATATAGTTGGCTTTTTAGAACGAGAATAGTATTACTCCTCGCTCCTCACTCGTCCTCTACTAGCCGCTAGCCGCTCCCAACTAACAACTACCTCTTCCACGTTGAGGGCGTGAAGGTCAGGATCAGCGGATAGATCTCCAGCCGGCCGAACAGCATCGCGGCGGAGAGCACGATCTTGGAGAGAACGCCGTACTGCGCGTAGTTCCCGGCCGGACCCACCACGCCGAGCCCCGGGCCTACGTTGTTGAAGCAGGAGACCGCCGCCGTCACGTTCGTCTCGATCCCGAAGGGCTCCCGGCCGATCAGCGCGATGGTCAGGGCCAGCAGGATGGCGTAGAGGGCGAAATAGTTCGTCACGCCCGCGCAGGTCGATTCCTCCACCGTCTTGCCCTCGAAGCGGACGGTCGTCACCGCCCTCGGATGCAGGAGCCGGTTCAGTTCCCGCCGGGTGCTCTTGAACAGGATAGCCACCCGGGACATCTTGAGCCCGCCGGCCGTCGATCCTGCGCAGCCTCCCACAAACATGAGCAGGAACAGCATGGTCCTCGACAGCGCGGGCCAGAGGTTGAAGTCGGCCGTCGCGTACCCGGTCGTCGTCACGATGGAGGCAACCTGGAAGGACGCCAGCCGGAAGGCCTCGCCGATCCCCGACGTGACGGAGGAAATGTCCGCCGTGATGATCCCCATCGACACCGCCACGATGCCGAGGTACATCCAGAGCTCCTCGGACCGGACGGCGGAGCGGAACCGCTTCATCAGCAGCAGGAAGTACAGGTTGAAGTTCACGCCGAAGAGCAGCATGAACACCGTCACGACCCCCTGCACGTAGGGCGAATACGCCCCGATGCTCTCCGCCCTGACGCTGAATCCCCCGGTCCCCGCCGTCCCGAAAGAGTGGATCAGGGATTCGAACAGACTCATGCCGCCGAAGAGCAGGAAGACCGTCTCGAGGGCGGTGAGGACAATGTACATGAGGTAGAGGATCTTCGCCGTGTCCTTCACCCGGGGCACGATCTTGTCCACCACCGGCCCGGGCATCTCCGCCCGCATGATGTGGATGGACCGCCCCGTGGAGTCGGAGAGGATCGCCATCATGAGCACCAGCACCCCCATGCCCCCGATCCAGTGGGTGAAGCTCCGCCAGAACGCGCATCCGTGGGTCAGTACCGTCACGTCCGTCAGAATCGACGCCCCCGTGGTGGTCAGGCCGCTGACGGTCTCGAAAAAGGCGTCGACGTAGGAGGGGATCTCCCCGCAGATCACAAAGGGGACCGCCCCCGCCGCCGACATGAGGATCCACGCCAGCCCGACGATCACGAATCCCTCCCGGGCGTAGATGGTCCTGTCGCATCCCCGGGTCAGAAAGACGGCGATCTGCCCGAGAACGGAAGCCGCGGCCGCCGCGCAGACAAACACGAGGGCGACGGTCCATTCCGCGTAACAGAGGGCGCAGAGAGCAGGTAAGAGCATCAGCGCGCCTTCGAGGGTCACGATGTTGCCGACGGTGCGGCAGATCATTTTATAGTTCATATAGGATAGTCCCCTTCCGGAAAGCTGCCTTCATGGATCCCCGCCCGAAAGACGCGGTCAGCGGGGCCGGGATCACTTCGGGGCGAGGATATCGGAGAGATCCGCGAGACGGTGCCCCGAGGCCAGCACGATAACCCGGTCCTCCGGGAGGATCACGTCTTCGCCCCCCGGGACGATGGTCTTGCGGCCGCGGATGATGCCCGCGATCAGGATATTCGGCTTGAGCTTCTTCCCGAGGACGTGCAGGGGAGTCGCGGTCAGGCCCTCCACCGGCTGCTTGACCCGGAATTCCAGCGCCTCCGCCCGGCCGTCCATCAGCTTGTAGAGGGTCTCCACCTGGGAATCCCGGGAGTTTTCCAAGGCCCGGGCATACTGCACCAGCACGTCCGCGATGATCCGCCGGGGGGAGATGGAGGAATCCAGCCCCAGCTTGTCCGCCATGGCCGCCAGCTCGTCCCTGCTGATCTTGGTGATGACCTTCGGCACGTTCTGGGAGGAGGCGTAGATCGACAGAAGGATGTTCTCCTCGTCCATTCCCGTGAGGGTGACGAAGGCGTCGGTGTCCCGCAGTCCCTCTTCCAGAAGAAGCTCCTGCTGCGCGCCGTCCCCCAGCACCACGGACACGCCGGGGAGGGAGGCCGCGAGCTCCTGGGCCACGTCCGGCTTGCGCTCGATGATCTTCACCTCCGCGCCCGCCGCCGAGAGCATCTTCGCCAGATAGAAGGCCGTCCGGGACCCGCCGAGGAGCATCACGCTCCGGGCCTTTTTCGTGAGCAGGCCCACCTGCCGCATGAATTTCCCGATCTCCGCGGGGGAGGCCGTGATCCCGATGCGGTCCCCGCTTTTCAGCACGAAGTCGCCGAGGGGGATGAACACCTCGTCCCCCCGCTGGACCGTGCAGATCAGCACCGTCGCCCGATATTTCTCCCGCAGGTCTCTGAGGCTCAGCCCGTCGAGGGGGGAATCCTCTCTGAGAATCAGCTCCACCATTTCGAAGGTCTTGCCGGAGAAGGTCTCGATCTTCGCGGCGGAGGGCAGGCGGAGGATGTCGAAGAGTTCCCGGGCTGCCAGAAGCTCCGGGTTGATGGCCATGGAAAGCTCCAGTTCCCGCTTCATGAAGTCGAGGGAGGCGTCGTTGTATTCGGGATTGCGGATCCGCGCGATGGTGTGATCCGCGCCCATCCGCCGGGCGAGGAAGCAGGCGAGCATGTTGAGCTCGTCGGAGCTCGTCACGGCGATGAAGAGGTCGGCGTCCCGGACTCCCGCGTCCTCGAGGGTCTCGCAGTCCGCCCCGTTGCCGCAGACGCCGATCACGTCGTGGATATTGGTGACTTCGGCGATGACGGCGGGGTTGTCGTCCAGCGCGACGAGATCGTGCCCCTCCGCAACCAGCGCGGAAAGCAGCGTCACACCGATCTTCCCGCACCCGCAAACGATGATTTTCATAAAAGCTCCCTCCGGACGCCCCGAAACCGGGATCTGTGGTATCGTATTATAGCATAGAAACGGGATTCTGTCAAGGAGAGTGAGGAGTGAATGAGGAATGAAGATATACGCGTCGGGGGGCGGGCATTGCGGGATTTTCGGGTTTTGAGTGGGGAGCGCTTCGCTGGGATTCGGGAGACGCGCGGTCGTTCAGCCGGGGAATGGGGCGATCTTCGCGGGCTTCTTCCAATTCAGGCCGGACGAGCCTGTGAGGGGAGACAACCTCGCGCGGTCTCTGTTCGTACAGCTGAAACATGCGCAGGACAAGTCCTGCGGCCTCCGGCAGAGATTCAGGCGCGCATTCGGCGATATCGCGATTTCGGGATTCCGCATCTGATTGTCTATCCTCGCGCGGATCAAGAAAGACAAGGAGTTTGGCGGTAATGTTTCACGTGAAACAGGCAGGTCTATTGAGCGAGCGGTTACGGCTGACGGTTCTACTAACCACTAGCCGCTAGCCGCTGACAACTCCTCACTCCTAACTCCTCACTCCTCACTCATAAAAATCTCCGGGCCGAAGCAGAACGGGATCCGCTTTCAGCCCGGTTTGATTTTTCTTTACGCCCACGGATCGGCTTCCGCGGGGACCCGGATGTCCGGCAGGAGGTAGTTTTCCCACAGGAACCATTCGCCGGTGCTCTCCTTCTTCCGCATCGTGATCTGGCGGGGGGAGTCCGCGCCGGAGGAGACGCAGTTCAGACGGCAGTAGCCCGCGTTCTGATAGGTGTAGGGATCCTCGTAGAACGTGACCGAATACGGCACCTCCGGGGTGTAGTTGTTCGCCGGGGACGTGCCGGCCCAGTAGGAGCGGATCACGTACATCTTCCCCGCCAGACGGTCCCGGATGAACTGCTCCTCGAAGGGCGTCATGGGACGGGGACCCCGGAGGAAGTTCACCATCGCGTGGGTCCCGGCCTTGTCCGCCTCGTAGCGGTTCAGCGCGGCGACGGTCAGAGCGGCCGTCCCGTAGGGGAGTTTCAGATCCGCGAGAGGGCAGGCTTTCAGTTCGCCGAGATCCGCGGGGAGATTCTCGAAGGTGACGGTCACGCTGGGATAGCCCTGGGAGGTTCTGCCCACCGAGATCCCGATGCCGGACCCCGCGAGAGCCGCCCCCGCCGCTTCCGCCGCCTTTGCGTTTTCCGCCCCCGGACCGATGCCCGAGGCCGTCGCCGCCGTGTTCTTCGCCGCGTTCACCGCCTGATTCACGCCGGTCCGCACCGCGTTCTGCGCCTTGGCTCCGGCCTTTCTCATGAGATCGTCCAAAATGCCCATTGAAGCGATCCTCCTCTCAGAATTTTCCGCCGCCGCCGCCGTGAGTCGCGCCGGAGGACGAGACGTGGGTGGAGCTTCCTCCGCCGCCCGACCGCTCCGTCTGACGCAGGCTCCGGCTGACGTGGCGTCCGATGAAGTAATCGTTCGCGTTCGTCACGTTCAGGCTGTCCGCCTTTGCGTAGGACTGGGCGCCGTGCTGGGCCCGGACGGATTTCAGCTGGCTCTTCATCGAGGAGACGGGGACGAGGCCCGCGAGAAGACCCGCCGCGAGGGAACCGAGAAGACGCTTCAAGGAGAAGGTCTTGACGGGCTCCTTATCGCTGTCGTAGTCGTAGGGCTCGCCGTTTTCCTTTTCATACCGGATCAGGGCGTCGGCTCTCGCGGCGTATTCCCGGAACGCGGCCGCGTACTGTCCGGAGTGAAACATCGGAACGATCCCCTTTTCGCCGATGTAGGTGTTGATGCCGTAGTCGGTGAAGGTGCGGATGGCGGAACCCCGGGTGGAGATCCACCAGTCGCGGGTCTGCATCGCCAGCACCAGCACGAGGCCGCTCCTGTCCGCCCCTCTTCCGAAGCCGTTGTAATCGAAATAGTCGTCGGCAAAGTTCATCGGGGCGTCGTACCCGGTGTAGCCGAACTCCTCGAGGGAATTCACCGTCACCACCGCGATGTCGATGCCGTGCATGTCGCTGTACGTCTTGAGATCGGATTCCACCTGGGCGAATTCCGTCTCGGAGAGCAGTCCGGCGTCGTCCAGCAGAAGGGGCGTCCCCTCCACCGTCGGATAAGCGGCCGCGCTCACCGCGAAGAGAGAAGTCAGCGCGAGAAGCGCGATCAGGACGAATATGGTCTTTTTCATGTCATCCCCTCCTCCCTTACAGCAGTTTCTGGAACAGCGTGACCAGCAGGTAGGCGACCGCGGTGATGATCCCGCCGTAGAGCAGCAGGTACTTCCACCAGGCGCCCTTGTCCATCGGCAGGTCACCGATGAATTTGCCCGTCTGCGCGTTCATCGCAAAGGTGTATTTTTCGCCCTTCCAGCTGGTGTTGAGGAGCCATACCGGATAGAGGGCGTACCGCACGCGGCTGTCCCGGAGCCGGATGGAGGAGCTGTCGAGGGTCACGGTCTCGTAGCCCTGCACCTGTCCCCGGAAGGTCTCCTCCGCGGTCTTCTTGATGCGGTCGTTGGCCCTCTCCACGCTCTGCTCGGCCGTCACGTCGTACTTGTCGGCGAGATAGCCCGCGAGATACGCCGTCTGGAAGGGGACCGCCTCGGAAATGTCGAAGGGTTCGATGGATTCCATCAGGGTGTCGTCCATCTTCGAGGAGCCGTCCGCCGGGACCGCTTCGAAGTCGAGGGAACCGGCCCGGTCCACGAGATAGTCCTCGGTCTCCACGTAGTCGTAGCGGGAATCGCTCCACGCCCGGCTTCTCGTGGCGCGGAACCGCATTTGCACGTCCGCCGAGGAGTCGAAGAGCCAGTAGGGGACGTAGATCCCCTTGATCTCGTCGAGGTGCTGTTCCTCGCAGAAGAACTTCGGGACCAGCTTCTTGCTCTTGGCGTGCATCCGGAGGGCGTCCTTCGCGGCCTTCTTGTCGAGCTTGAAGGGGATCACGAGGTCCGGCTTGAGGGCGCCCGTGAAATTGCCCATCATCACGACGGGGTTGCCGCAGAAGGGGCAGGAGGTCGCCGCCATGTTCGCGTCCCCGACGATCTCGCCGCCGCAGGAATTGCAGACGTAGACCCGCATCCCGTCGGTCTCGCCGTAGCCCCATTCGCTCCCGGCGTTCGTGTTCCAGTTGAGATCGTCCTCGGGCAGGGGGGCGGCGCTCTCGGGATCGACGGGTTCTCCGTCCGGCCCCGTGACAGGGGCACCGGTGACAGCGGCGGCGCCCTGATTCAGCTGTTCGTCTTTTGCCTGCAGTTCTGCCATTTCGTACTCGCTGTCGCAGTACGGGCACTTCATTTTCTGGATTTTCGGATCGAATTCAAGCGCGCCTCCGCAGGCCGGGCACTTGTATTCCATGAGTTCCGCCATAGTTAGTAGAACCACCTTTGTTTAGTTGTTAGTTGGCAGTGGCTAGTGGTTAGCAGAATGAGGAGTCAGGAGTGAGGAGTTGAAAGGGCTGCGGCGATCCTGTTTCACGTGAAACACGGTCTGCCAGCCTCCAGTCCCTTTCAACTAACCTCTCTCACCGCACGTCAAATCACGGCAATACTAACTCACTGAGCGTCCTCGTCGCCGAAGGGATCGCCGCATTCGGGGCAGAACTTCGGGGGATGCGCGGGATCCTCGGGTTCCCAGCCGCACTTGTCGCACTTATAGAGCTTCGCGCCGGCGGGCTTCTTCGCGCCGCAGTCGGAGCAGAACTTGCCCTTGTTGGTGGTGCCGCAGTTCGGGCAGGTCCAGCCGTCCGGGGTCTCGGCGGGTTTCTTGGTGCCGCACTCGGGGCAGAACTTGCCGGAGGCCTGCTTGCCGCAGTTCGGGCAGGTCCAGGTGTCTGCGGCCGGCTTCGGTTCGGGCTTCTTGGTGCCGCATTCGGGGCAGAACTTGCCGGCGACCTGTTTGCCGCAGGTGGGGCAGGTCCATGTGTCCGCCGCGGGAGCCGCCGGAGCCTGCTGCTGCATCTGCTGCTGCTGGAGACCCGCCGCGAAGAGATTGGCCGCGTTCTGACCGCCCTGTCCGCCGACCATGTTCATGCCGAAGACCGCGTTGGCCGCGCCGTTCGGATTGGCTGCCGCGATGCCGGCGTTGGCCGCGGAGGTGGTGGTGGTGAAGGCGGACTGCGCGAAGGCGTCGCCCCGCATCATCGCGGTTTCTTCCCAGGTGGTGATCTTCTTTCTCTGATCCTCGGGGATGGAGGGAACGCCCATGGACATGGAGAAGACGGAGATGCCGCGCTTGCCCCACTCGTTCACGAGCTCGGCGTTGAGGGCGTCTTTCAGTTCTCTGGTGTGGGCCGGGATCTGGTCGTAGGACACGCCGTTGGCGGAGAGGACCGCGAGAGCCGGCTGGAGGGCGTCGATGAGTTCGGCCTTGAGGGTGGGGTCGATCTCGCTGCGTTCATAGCTGGTAGCGACGTTCGCCGCGACTTCGGTGTAGAAGAGGAGCGGGTTGGTCAGCTTGTAGGAGTAGGTGCCGTTGCAGCGCAGGTCCACGGAGAGCTTGTAGCCCAGCTGTTCGTTGACCACGACCTTGAAGGGCACCGGGTTGGCGGTACCGAATTTGTTGTTCGGGATCTCCTTGGTGTTGAAGTAGTAGACGCGCTGGTCCTTGGCCGTGTCGCCGCCGAAGGTGAAGCGCTTGCCGATGGTCTTGAAGGTGTCGAGGATGGAGGCGCCGAGGGAACCCGCGAAGATGGAGGGCTCGGTGGAGGTGTCGTACACGAATTCGCCGGGCTCCGCGCAGACCTCGACGATCTTGCCCTGCTCGACGATGATCATGCACTGACCGTCCGCGACCGCGATCACGGAGCCGTTGGAAATGATGTTGTCGTTACCCCTGTTGTTGCCCTTGGTGCGCTTCTGGCCCTTGACCATCAGAACGTCGGCCGGAAGGGCGTCACAGTAGAAGAATTCCTTCCACTGATCGGCGAGGGTGTTGCCTACGGATCCCAGTGCTGCTGCGATAAGTCCCATGATACAATCTCCTTTTGGAAATAAATTTGATGATGTATGTTCAGCCGCAAACAACGGCATGAAACCAAGGTTAGTTGTTAGTTGGAAGGGGTTAGTGGTTAGTAAGGAGCGGGGGAAAATGAGGAATTGGGCGATGTTTCACGTGAAACAATCGTGATTTCGGTCTGTTTTCCTGAAACGATTCTTCATTCAGGCAGAAACCCGTCCGTCGCCGCTTCTCTTTGTCATTCTGAGGAGCCTGCGACGAAGAATCTCCGCACGCGGAGAATGGGTTGGCCCTGAAGCCGGGAGATTCTTCGCTGACAGCACAACTGCGTTGGTGCGTCAGAATGACAACGTGAGGGTGGAATGGGACGTGCGGCGTCCGATTTTTCGGAGGAATGTTTCACGTGAAACAAAATCTCTCTCGCCGCGCAATCATCCCAGGCTGAAGGTTCTGCCAGCTACCAGCCACTAGTCCCTGGCAGCTATTTTTACGGAATCAAAAACCCAAATCCACCTCCGGGGTTGTCTCCGCTCTGGCCGGTCGGCTCGGAGGGCTGTTCGGGCTCGGCCGGGGTCGGCTCCTCCGTCTTCGGCTCTTCCGGAGGCGGGAGGGTGGAGGGATCCCGGTTGTCGGCCCAGAGCTCCGCGTTCGTCTCGGCGGGCGGGACCTGATACCAGCGGTCCACCGGAGTCCTCAGACCCGCGTCGGCGTAGAACCAGTTCCAGCCGGTGGGCAGATCGAGGCGGAAGGGGGCGGTCTTCGGGACGTTCATGGTGATCTCGGCCACCTGGGTCCCGTTGTTCAGAACGTGGTACACCGCGGTCCGGGTGTTGCGCCAGAGATCCGGGAATCCGCCCTCGGGCTTGCGGCCGAAGAAGGTCCGGCGTTCGGCGAGGGTCTCCCCGTTCTCGACCACCTGTAAACTCACCACGGCGAGGGAATCCCGCAGAACCGTCATCCGGACGAATCTTGTCCCGGTCAGTCCCACGAGGAAGTGCCGTTCCAGTTCGTCCCCTTCGTCCGGCTCCAGAAGGATCCCGTCCTTCCAGTCCACCGTGAAGAGATCGCTGCGGAACCGTTCGTAGACCGCCGCGGCCCCGAGGCCCTTCACAACATCGTTGTACACGGCGTAGGTGATGTAGGACCCGTCGTCCCGCTTCTCCGCGAGGACCACGCCGCACATGCCGCGCTCGGGCTTTCCGGGCTCTTCCAGCATCTGGACGGTGGAATTGCCCTCCCGCCAGAAGTATTCGGTGACGGTGCCGCCCTTCGCGTCCGTTCTCTCCTCGGCGAAGGAATCGTACCGCCCGATGAGGACCGACAGCCGGTTCGCGTTGGCGATGGCGTCGAGGGTCACGTCGGCGGGGGGCTTGCCGGGCAGGTCGACGGTGACGGGTTCGGCGGGGGAAGTCCCGTCGGCGCCCTCTTCCCCGTCTTCGGAGCCGGATTTCGCGAAGAGCTCGTCGTAGCGGTAGGCGTCCTTGACCCAGATCTCATAATTCCATGCGTCGGCGTGGACCTGGGTCGCCCCGCCCGCCTGATCCGTCATGTCCTCGTTGTACCAGTAGGTCGGATCGGAGTAGAACATCAGGCGGAAGGGCCAGGACTTCGGGATCTCGTAGACGAAGGTCTCCTCCGGCGCGTTGGTCCACTTCACGTGATAGGTGGCGGTCCGGGTGTCGGCAAGGGCGGCCGTGAGCTTCGCGTCCGCTTCCCTTTCCGCCGGGCTCACCGGGGAGTTCTCCTCGCCGTATTCGAAGGTCACGGTGTTCAGCCTCTCGGTCCCCGCCTCCGTCACCGCGTCGAGCTCGGAGGAGAGCAGCCGCAGGGAATCCTTCTCCACGACGATCTTCGCCATTTCGCGCCGGGAGCCGTTCTGATAGCTCACCGTGAAGAGCACGGAGGAGGAGGCTTCGGTGACGTTTCCGATCTCCCCGTCCGGCACGAGAGCGGAGAGCAGATTGTTCGGGCTCGCCGCGGATTCGCAGAAGCGGAAGGCCGTGCCCGTGCTGTCGGGATAGCTGATGCCGTCCAGCTGATAGAAGACGGTGGATTCCCCGGAGGCGTCGGTGTTCGAGACCCGCACGACCCGGTGCCCGTCCAGATCCCGGCAGACCGCGTGCTCCACGGTACCGCCCCAGTCCTGGGTGAACCCCACCAGGCCGTACTGACCGATGAGGGACGCCACGGAATTGGCCCGCCGCACGTCGTCCAGGGTGAAGGGCATGTCCTCCGGGTCGATGGCGTAGACCGAGGCGATCCGCGCCGTCAGCCGGTCCGCTCCGATCCGGTCCGCCCCGCGGGTGAAGACGGTCTCGTGACGGACCCCCTCCGCGTCGATGTCGGTCTTCGAGAGGATCTCGAGGGAGTGGGCGTCCAGCTTCAGTTCCGCCCGGTTCCCCCCGTCCACGCTGACGACTTCCACGACGGTCTCGGTCTCCCCCTTTTCGAGGGTCTTCATCATCCCCGTCTGATAGAGGGCGAGGAATTCCTCTTTGCTGCGGGCGGAGGGATCTTCCGCGAGGGTGGTGTCCGGGGAGAGTTCGAGGGTCTCGTAGGCGTCCTCGATGTTCGCGGAAGTAAAATAGTAGGGCCTGCCGTCGTAGGTCCAGACATCGCCGAAGCATCCGAAGGGCGTGCCCCGCATGTCGGAGAGCCGCACCAGAGCCCGGCCGCCGGGGGAGTCGATGTGATAGTAGTAGGTGGTCCTCTCCCCGTTCGGCGTCTGGCTCTTCGCGGCGACGCAGCCGTAGCGGGAGACCAGCTTCGCGATCCGGTTCACCGAGAGGACGTTCGCAAGGGTCAGTTCCAGCGGCCCGGAGATCTTCGCGTCCTCCTCCTCTTCTTCGAAAGGATCGGAGGGGAGCTTTTCGGGATCTTCCTCGCCGGGGGTGATCTCCGCGGGTTCTTTTTCGTCCCCGGGATCGTCCTTTCCCCCGCCTCCGCCGACGCCGTCGCCCGGCCGCACGATGGGAGGGGGCGTCGTGTCGATGGGCCCTTCGACGCCCTGATACTGAGCCTGCTCCGCCCTGAGGCTTTCCGCCAGATCCCCGAGACTCCCCACCAGATCGCAGGAAGTCAAAGAGGGCAGAACGAGCGCGGCCGCAAGCAGAACGCCGGATATTCTTCGAAATTCTTTCATCGCATCACGAAAGCCGTCGGAACGACTTCCCCTGTTACCTCCAAATTATGGGATAGACTTCACTCAAAGTATGGGTATATCTTCAATCAGACAGATCTGACAAGTTACCAACGATACGTAATCCCTGCGGCCCCGTGCAATGCGCCTGAAAAGCCGGGGGAGTGCGCCGCATCAGCCTTTCGCCGCCGAGGCCCAGAACTCGATCTTTCCGTTCCCCGGGGCGGCGATCCCGTCCACCGGATTGTTGAAATTCTCCGAATCGTAGAGGACCAGATCCCCCTCCGGGATGAAGGTCATTTCCCAGGCGGACGGGATATGGTACCACAGATCGGCCTTTTTGAATTCGTTCCCGTCCAGATACCAGAGGTGGATCACGCAGTCCCGCATGTTCCCGATCTCTTCGCGGTATTTCTTCATATTGTCGGAGATCACGCTTCCGTTGTTGGAGATCCGGCTTCCGCTGTAGTCCACCTCCGTGATCCACTTCTCCGTGCCGTCCGCGCTGGTCTGATCCACTGACAGGATGCGGCCCGTCTCTTTTTCGACGGCGTAGTCCAGATACCCGCCCTCCAGGATCTCCGGAGCGGCCCGGAACAGGATCTTCCCGTCCAGTTCCGTGACGTCGGTGAAGGGCACGTCGTAGAGATCGTAGATGAAAAAGTCGTCGCCGGGATATCCGGGGTCGGCGTCGGGTTTCCCGGGCACCACCGTCGTCGCGCTGGGTCCGTTCTCCCTGTACACGACGTAGAGGACCCGCTCCCCGTCCCAGAAGGTCCCGCTGTCCGGCCAGACGCTTTTTTCGCCGGTGGAGAGATCCACGGTGGAGTTTGCGGAATAGGTGAGAACGCCCGGGTCGTCGACGAAATATTCGGTCACGTAGACGCTGTCGATCTGCCCGTTCAGGAGATGGGTCTGGGTCATGGTCAAATCGCGGGAGGTGCCGAGGAGGTTCATGATCCGGTTCGTCTCGACCAGGGAATCGTAGTCCGGCGGCTCGGGGGTCTTCCCCGTACCGGAAATGGGCCGGATGCACCCCGCGAGGGCGAGGACGAGGACCGCGAGCAGGGCGAGAACGCGCAGACGGGCAGGTTTCATTTGACGTACCTCCTGAGGGAAAAGATGGGGACTCCGATCTTACGTCCCTATTATACCAGAGATCCGGCGGCTCCGCATCGCTAATTTTAATGATTTTTTGCCGCCCGCCCGAAAAATTTGCCGATTTTTTATCTACATTATAGATTATACCAAACGCAGGGGATCGTGTCAACGGGAAACTTGTTAATTTGCCCCGCAGGAAATGAACGTGGGATTGGAATTCGGTTAAGAAATCATTTCGGGAAGCGAGGAGTGAGGAGTGAATGGGGGATCGTCCGCATCAGGGGAGTGTGCTGTGCGGGATCTTTGTTTTTTTATATGGGAGCGCTCCGCCCGCTACGCTGGGATGGAAGGGACGCGCGGTTCTGTATCGAAAACCGGTTCACTCTCTTCGCGCGCTTTTGCAGATTGCAAATCGGACGAGCGGAACATGAAGGCAACCTCGCGCGGTCTTCGACGTGCAGTTGAACCCATGCACGGAACAAGTTCCGTGGGCTCCGCCGGTGATTCAGGCGCGCATTGGAAAGGGGACAGTGTGCAGGGAATCAGAATGATGTTTCACGTGAAACACGCGGACCTTCTCCGTCAGATCGGACGCCGCACGTCCCGTTTCGCCTCCAGCTTGTCATTCTGACGCACCGACGGTCAGCGAAGAATCTCCCAACTTCAAGGCCAACCCATCCTCCACGTGCGGAGATTCTTCGTCGCAGGCTCCTCAGAATGACAAAGAAAAGCGGCGACGGACGGGTTTCCGGCCTGAATGAAGAATCGTTTCGGGCAGAAAAACAGCGAAATCACGATTGTTTCACGTGAAACATCATCCCGATCACCCGCACTCTGTCCCTTTTCAATGCGCGACTGAATTTCTGCCGGAGGCCAGCACGACTGCGTCGGTGCGTAGAACATTGTTCTGCGCATGTTTCGGCTGCACGTCCGACGATCAAGCGCGGTTGGCTCCATGTCCCGGCTCGTCCGGCTTGACGCGGTTGGCTCCATGTCCCGGCTCGTCCGGCTTGAATCTGTCCCAGCCCGCGGGGATCGCCCCATTCACCGACTGCAAAACCGCGCGCCCAACGCCGATTCCTTTTCCCTCAAATCACTCCCGAGAATCCCCCATAAAACTCCCCCCGGGCCTCAGCCATTCCTCATTCCTAATTCCTAATTTCCCTATGACGGTCTACCAGCCACTAACAACTCTCCCTCTCCTGTCTAATCGCAATGTATCCCATCAGCCCGCCCCAGTGATAGAAATTGTTGCTGTTGGGCTTGTCGCAGCCCTGGCCGTCGTAACCGCTGTAATTCTCGTGGACGTGGCCGTGCTCCCGCCATTCTTTCAACAGGACCTTCTTCGAGGAGGCGGCGAGGAGCGCTTTTTCCTCCTCCATCCCGGCCTCCGTGAGCGCTTCGTAGACCAGATAGTTCATCGGAGCCCAGATCCGGCCGCGCCAGTAGTCCTGATCCGGGAACGCCGGGTCGGAGCGGCTGATGGACGGGAGCATGAACTCCCCGCCGAGCTCCTCCGGGTTTTTGAGGTAGTTTTCGGACATGGACCGCTTCTGCTCCGCCGTCACCTTCGAGGAGAACAGGCTGTACAGATTCGTCGGGGAGATCCGGTGGGAGAATTTCCCCGACGCATAGTCCCGGTTTTCGTAGATCCCGGTGTCGGGGTTCCAGAGGGTCGCGAGGGCCGCCTCCGCCTTTTCCATCCTCTCTTTCAGGACGGGGATCTTTTCGTTCTCCCTCGCGATCCCGGCGAGGCGGATGAGGCAGCGGCAGTCCTCGATATAGAGCCCCGAGAGGCCCACGTCGGAGAGGAGCATCAGATGGCTTTCCTCGTCGTAGCCCGCGCCGTCGTACATCGGGGAGTTGTCGAGGCCGGACTCGAATTTCGCGCCTTGCAGGTTCCCGGTGTCGTGGACCTCGAAATACCGGCCGTTTTTCGGGGCGAATTTTTCGGATCCCCAGGCCATGGTGCCGTCCGGGAGGGTCCGGTGCTCGAAGAACCAGGTGTTCCAGCGGTACAGCGCGGGGAAGAGCTCCTTCACGACCCAGTCGTCGCCGAAGCGTTCCCAGAGACGGAGAACGACGAGGGATCCCACGGGGGGCTGGGACCGGTCGCGGCTCTTGTTGTCGTCGGAGGCGCCGAAATTCGGGACGAAGCCCTCCTCCGTGACCTCGTGGGTGATGGCGAAGGCGTTGAGGTAGGCCAGCTCCCTACTCCCGAACTGGCTCATGAGGGCGGCGAAATAGGTGTCCCAGTCGAAGAGGACGTACCCGCCCCATCCCTCGCTCCAGGCCCGGCTGACGGGGGAGCAGATCCGTCCGTGCTCGGGCTCGAATATGGCGTCCCAGGCGAGGCAGCTGCGCATGGCCTGATAGGCTTCGGCGTTCTCCCCGAATGCGGCTTCCTCCGCGGCGACTTTGGCCTTCGCTCCGTCCAGAAGGGCCCGGACCTCTTCCGCGGATGCGGGGACTGTGGAGACGGCGACAGGACCGTCGAGGGTCACGGCCACCGATGGGCTGACGGCGAAGGCGGGGACAAAGGGATCGGGGGTCCCGCTCGTGAAGATCTCGATCTTTTTCCCATCCGCAAACTCCCCGCCGAGCCTGCCGTCCCGCTTGTAGACCGTCCCCTCCGTTCCCCAGAACAGGGCGGCTTCGATCACGAGGGCCGGTGCCCGGACCGCCTCTCCCCGGGGGGTGACGAGGATGTACTGCTCCCCGTCCTTTACCGCGCTCTCCACGGTGATCTCCGTCTTTCCGGCAGAGAAGGTCAGGGTGGTGTAGGACCCGTCCCAGCTGCGGGAGCCCGGTCTCAGCCCGTGGTCCCCGACCTTGAGATTGCGGATCATCCCCGCCTCGGCGAAGTCCTTGAAGGCGAGATTGATGCCGAATCCGTAAGGCAGAAGCGCGTGGGCGGTCATGGAGGGCGAATACCACGTGTTCCACCCCCTGTTGGTGTTCCGTTTCAGTTCCGAATAGTTCATGATGGCTCCTTTGCTGTAATACATTCTTAGGATAGACGCGGCTTCTTGAAAGAAGCCTGGCAAGAACTTCAATTGGGGGTAGGACATGGTTATACCAATCAAGTGCGGTTGAACCCTGGCACACCAATATAGCTATCCAACCTTATCAGAGTTATCCTTCGCGAGCTCACATGTTTCGGCTGACGTCAGCGAGAATTCCCGAAGGGGATTCTCGGGGGTGGGATAGCCCGTGTCATGTTTGGATATATGGCATTCCCACCCCGTCGTTCGCACTCTACGGGGAGCGATCAAAACCCATGAAGTCTGCTTCACAAAAAGAAAACAGTATAAGATCCATATTGCCGGTCAGCTTCTTTCTCCCATTATACCACCGTTCCCCGGGCGGCGCAAGGGGAAAGCGGGAGCCCCGGACCCCGGATGAAGAAAAAAACTCCGGGCCGTCAAAGTTTCGCAACAAATCCGCGGTATAATGGGAGCAAAAAAAAGAACCGGAGGAAAATCCCGTGCACACCGTCCGAAGAGCGGAGGAAAAAGACATCCCCGCGATCCTCGATCTTCTCTTGCAGGTCAATATGGTCCACCACAACGGCAGGCCCGATCTCTTCAAGGGTCCGACCACCAAATATTCCGCGGAAGAACTGAAAGAGATCCTCAAAAACGAAAACACCCCCGTCTTCGTCTGCGCGGACGAAAGCGGGAGGATCCTCGGCCACGGCTTCTGCGTCCGGGAACACCAGGGCGGGAGGCTGATGGAAGAACTCGATTCCCTCTACATCGACGATATCTGCGTCGACGGGGGAGCGCGGAGACAGGGGGTCGGAAAGGCCCTCTACGGCCACATCCGCGCCTGGGCGAAATCGACAGGCTGCCGCAGGATCACCCTCAACGTCTGGACCTGCAACCCCGGCGCGAAAGCGTTTTACGAAAGCCTCGGCATGAAAGAGTTCAAGGTCGGGATGGAAGAGGTCCTGGAATAGCGAGGAGTGGTTAGCGGCTAGCGGATAGTGGTTAGTAGAACCGTCACGAAATGAGGAATGAAATTCAGAATTCAGAATGAAGAATTAAGAATTATGAATTGTTTCACGTGAAACATAATTCCACTCAAAACCATTGCAATGGTTTTGAGTGATCCTGAAAGTCAGAATGACTTTCAGGGCATTCTAAATCTATGATTTAGAATGGAATTTGTATAACTCCTCGTTCTACTAACCACCAGCCCCTGCCGACTAACTACTTCTTAAACTCTTGCATCAACGAACGTGCAGCCTTCACTGCCGTGTCGAAATCCGGGTGCCAGTTGCATTCGAGGCTGATCCGTTCGGCGTTCGGGCAGCGGCGCAGGATTTCGGCGATCCCGGCAAGGCGCTCTTCGTCCCCCGGGATCGGAGCCCAGCGGTCGACGGGGCGGCCGTAGTGCACGTGCCACAGAAGATCCGCGTACTCCGGCAGGGTCCCGGGAGCGTCCCCGTTCTCGCTCGCGTGGTAGAAGTCGACGAGGACCCCCACCGCGGGATGATCCGCCAGCTTTGCAGCGTCCGCCGCCTCGGCCACCGTGTGGATGTAATTGCAGTCCCGGCGGGACAAGGGCTCCACCACCACGCGCATCCCGGCCTTCTCCGCCGCTTCGCCGCAGACGCCGAGCACCCGGGCGAACTGGGCTTCGGTCTCCTCCCGCGTCATGCCCTCGGGGATCCCCCGGACGAACCCGCTTCCGATCACCGCGATCTTTCCGCCCCAGGCCGCCGCGCGTTCGAATCCGCCTTCGACGTAGGACCGGATCTCGGCGAGCAGGGGGGCCTGATCCTCCCCGTCCTTCGCGTAGAGCTTCATCCCGCCCCGGAAGAAGATGTTGTAGGCCTCCGCCGGGACGCCGGTTTTTTCGATGATTGCCGTGTTCTGCCGGAGGGCTTCCCCGTCCAGAGAGGCCAGCCAGCTGAAATTCGCTTCGAGATAGTCGTACCCGAGCTCGGCGAGCAGGGGCAGTTTGTCGGGAGACGCGCAGACGCCGATTTTCATATTGGGACTCCTTTTGCGGTTTGCAGTTTTTTTCATTATAGCACAGGTCCGGGCGAAAGAAAAGGCGTCCCGGGAAAATTCGGCGGAGGGAGATCCCGCTTTTTTCCCCTTTCCCCCTTGCAATCCGGCGCGAAGGCGGGTATACTGGATGTAAACGGAAAACCGGAGGGAGTCAGGAGTTGGGAGTTGAAAGCGGCTAGTGGCTAGTAGAACCGCTCTTCTTTGTTTCACGTGAAACATGCGGGCCTTCTTCGTCAGATCGGACGCTGACCGTTTCATTTCGCCCTCAGGTTGTCATTCTGACGCACCGACGCTGTCGTGCTGTCAGCGAAGAATCTCCCGGCTTCAAGGCCAACCCATCCTCCATGTGCGGAGATTCTTCGTCGCAGGCTCCTCAGAATGACAAAGAGAAGCGAAACGATGGGGGTCAGCCGTTCGAAATCACGATTGTTTCACGTGAAACATCCGCCAATTCCTAATTCCTCATTCCTAATTCACGTGAGGACGGTCTACTAGCCACTAGCCACTAACCGCTAACCGCTCCTCCGCCTCACTCAATTAATGCAATTTCGAAAGGAACGCCTATGCAGACCAATCAGATCGTCAACATCGTCAATTTCATCCGGGACGTGGAGCCGCGGAGCCCCAGGGATCTTGTGGAACCGGTGCGGGAGCAGATCGCGCTGATGAAATGCCGGGGACTGCGGGGGACCTTCCTTCTGCAGTACGACGCGCTGATCGACCCGGTCTATACGGATATGCTGAAAGAACTGGATCCCGCGCAGTTCGAGTTCGGGGTCTGGTTCGAGATCGTCGAGCCCCAGTGCAAGGCCGCGGGCATCCCCTGGACCGGCCGCTTCCCCTGGGACTGGCACGCCCACTGCGGATTCTCCGTCGGGTACACCAAGCCTGAACGGGAAAAACTGGCGGACGTCCTGTTTGAGAAATTCCGGGAGGTCTTCGGAGTTTATCCCCGGGTCTTCGGATCCTGGTTCTTCGACTCCCACACGGTCCGCTATCTCTCCGACAAATACGGCCTCGACGCGCTGTGCAACTGCAAGGAGCAGTACGGCACCGACGGGTACACCCTCTGGGGCGGATTCTACGGACAGGCCTACTACCCCAGCCGCACCAACGTCTTCATGCCGGCCCAGACGGAGGCGGAAAAGATCCCCGCGCCCCTGTTCCGTATGCTCGGCTCCGACCCGGTCTATCAGTACGACTTCGGCATGTCCGCGGAAAACGGCGCGTCGAAGGTGCAGGGCGTCATCACCCTCGAGCCGGTCTACAACGGCAGGGGCGGCGGCGTCCCGGAGTGGGTCGACTGGTTCATGAAGGAGAACTACAACGGCGACTGCCTCAGCTTCGGCTACGCCCAGGCGGGACAGGAGAACAGCTTCGGATGGCCGGGCATGAAGAATGGCATCGAATATCAGTTCGCCCTCTTCGAAAAGCTGGCCGCCGAGGGAAAGATCACGGTGGAGCCCATCGGGGAGACCGGCCGGAGATTCAAGGAGACCTGGGATTCCACGCCCCCCTCGGCCATCACCGCCCATACGGCCTTCGACGACCCGGAAAAGAATTCGATCTGGTACTCCACGAAGGACTACCGGATCAACCTCTACGCGGATCACGGCTCCTTCCGCGTCCGGGACCTCCACGTCTTCGACGAGCGGGTGAAGGACCCCTTCGAGGACCGGGTCTGCGAATCCAACGAGGCGGCCTACGAGACCCTTCCCCTCGCCGACGGCAACCGCCACACCGGGGGAGGCACCGTGGCCGGGATCCGCATCACGGGAAGGGATGGGAAAGAGATCCCGGCGGGTCCCATGACCTTCGAAGACCTCGGGAACGGCGCGGCCCGGGCGGGTTACGGCGCGTTCTCGGTCCTTTTGAAAGAAGACGGGTTCGCCGTCGAATCGGACCGGGACTTCCGCCTGATCTACCGCTTCGGCAAGACGGACGACCATTTTCCCACCCTCGTCGAGCGGACGGAAAAGGAACTGCTCCTGACAGCCGACGGCGCGGTCTACGGCCTCTCGCTCTCAGCCGGCCGCTTCCGCTCCCCCGTCGCCGCCGAATCGGAAAACGGACGGATCGAATGCAGGATCGTGCGCAAGTAGGGGGACGAGTGAGGAGTGAAATTCAGAATTCAGAATGATGAATGAAGAATTGTTTCACGTGAAACATCTGAGCTCTTCACCTTAACTCCAAGTTCCGCCCGGACAGTTTTTCGATCGCGCCGTTCGGGCTGCATGTCTGTCTGAATCTGAAACCGTGCGCGAGGACAAAGCGGCAATTTCAGCTTCCCAACCGCGCGTCTCTGTGCCCAATGCGCGCCTGAATCTCTGCCGTAAGGCCGCAGGACTTGTCCTGCGCATGTTTCGACTGCACAAACAAAGACCGCGCGAGGACGTGGGATGCGCAGTCGATTTTCGATTGGTTATGCCATACGGCCAAGGGACCCTCGGGAGGGGCCTTCGGCCTGAGATGGTCCCTCCCGGCGCCTGTCCCGCGCAGGGACATTAAATCCGAAACGCGGAGCGTTTCATTCCTTAATATACCTTCGATGAAGGTATGCCTTTCTCCGCAGACGGACAAGAATGTCCGTCATGGCTGATTCAGAAAGACGCGGTCTTTCATTCCTTTAATCCCTTCGAGAAGGGTTTGGATTTATCATAACCCTCTGTGATACTGAAAGGAGTCCCACATGAAAAAATCGCTCTGCGTGCTGCTCTCCCTGCTTCTCGCGGCGGGGACGCTGTGCCTCGCTTCCGGCTGCTCGACCGGCGGGGAGAACGGGGACGGCAGCGAAAATCCCGCCCAGGCTGTGACCCCGTCGGAGGGAGGAGACGAGAATCCCGCCCCCGAGACCGCCCCCGAGACGGACGAAAAACTGCCCGCCCCGCCGGTGGAGGACATGGGCGGCGCTGTGCTCACGATCCTCAATATGACCCCCGAAGCCTTCAACTGGGCCGACACCCGCATGTTCGCCGCCGAGATGGACGGGGAGATCCTCAACGACGCCCTGTACTCCCGGGAACAGAAGGTGGAGGAGCTCTACAACGCCTCCCTCGAGGAGAGGCAGACCACCAACAACGGCGGGGCGGACCTCACGAAAGCCGTCAAATCCGGGGACCATATCTGCGACGCCGCCATGGTGTTCGACGCCTCCGTCGACGACGTGCTGACCCAGGGATCCCTCCTGTCCTGGAACGAGCTGGACCTGGATCTCTCCACCCCCTGGTGGGACTCCGCCGCCACGGAGCAGTACAATTTCTACGGCATCCAGGCCGCGGTCTCCGGCGCGTTCAGCCTCTATAACTATTCCACCCGCCACTGCTACGTCTTCAACAGCGGCATCCTCGAAAACGCCGCCCCCGGGACCGACCTCTTCTCCGAAGTCCGGGAGGGCAGCTGGACCCTCGACCGCATGTACGCCCTCGGCGCCTTCGGCGTGATGGATCTCAACGGCGACGGGGAAATGAAGCCGAACGACGACCAGTGGGGCATCGTCAGCTCCGTCACACGGCATTACAGCGCGCTCCTCGCCGGGGCGGGCGTCAAGTACATCGACCGGGACGAGGACGGGATCCTGCAGTTCGCCGTCCCCGGGAACGAGTACGCCATGAACGTGATTTCGAAGCTCGTGCAGATCAACGAGGGCAACGACATCTACACCAGCGGCACGAACGATATCGGCGGCGGCGCGGAATCCCCGATCTTCTATAACGGCCGGGCTATGTTCGTCGCGGCCTACGTGGGAGAAGCCGCCCGGATGCGGGATATCGAATTCGACATCGGCATCGTCCCGCCCCCGAAGTTCGACGAGAAGCAGGAGCGGTACTACTCCCTCGTGGAAGGCGGAGCCCAGTCCGTCCTGCCGAAGACCCTCGCCGGGGACGAGAAGCACAAGGCCGCGGTCCTGCTCGACGCCTTCGCCTATTATTCCTTCGAGGAATCCGTCCCCGCCTATATCGAGCTCGTGCTCATGACGAAGGTCGCCCGGAACGAGGACTCCTCCGATATGATCCGGGTCTGCTTCGATTCCTCCATCTACGACCTCGGCACCGGGATCTGGTCCAGCGACACCAAGAACCAGTTCACCGCGAACATCTTCCTCCCGCGGTCCGACACCGCCGCCTCCCTCTGCGCCAAGATCCAGAAGGTCATCGGCAAACAGCTCGAGCGCTTCACCAAATCTGTGATGGAGATGCAGGGGTAAAGGGGGGAAACGCGGCTTCTTGAAATGAAGCCCTGCTGAACAAGTTCAGCGGCAAGAACTTTCATGGGGGATAGGACAAGGCTGTCTACTTTTCGTTCAGTCGGTGTCCGCACACCAATATAGTCATCCAACCGTATCAGAGTTATCGTTCGCGAGCTCACAATCATAGATTGTTCGCACTCTACGGGGAGCGACCGAAACCCATATAGTGAGCTTTTTAGATCGAGAATAGGATAAGCCCGACTCTCCCCCTCGATCTCAATCACACCAACCGTTTTCCCCATTGTTTCACGTGAAACATGCGCAATCCAATAATATTCCCCGGAGGTACCCCCTCATGAAGAAAACCCTGACCCTCGTTCTCCTCGTCCTCGCCCTCTTCCTTCTTGCGGCAGCCGCCGGGGCGGAATACGTTCACGACCCCCGCCTCAACCCCGCCGCCATGGCCGACATCGTCTGGGATCCGGACGCGGTCTACGGCTACTCCCCCTCCCCCGACGGAAGCCTCGCCGCCTACGTCTCCTACGACTGGACTGACCCCGAACTCGTCAACGGCGAGAACGGCAGGCTGGCCCGGATCGCCTACCACGAGAGCATCCTCGACATGTATATCATCCTCGACGACATGAGGGCGGAAGGGAAGAGCACCGAGGAGATCGCCCGGGCGGTCAGCGAGAAGCGCAACGAGATCCGCCTTGCCGCCTACGACGGGGACCCGGAAGGACTGGCAGTCGCAAAGGAACGCAACCTCGAGAAATACGGCCGTGAGGAAGGTCCCCTCCCCGAGGATCTCTTCGAGCAGTACGGAAGCTGGGAAACGGTGCTCTGGAAGGCATTCAGCGCAAATCCCGGCATGGACGCCTGCCTCGGTCTCTACGACGACTATTACGCCCTCTACGTCGCCTCCGGCATGATCGACGGGGAAGAGGAGACCCCCGCCTCCCGGGAATACGCCGCCGCAGCCCTCGCGGACGCCTTCGGATTTGGCCCCGCGGAAACGGGATCCACGGCCCCCGTGTTCACCGACGACGCCGGCGTCAGCCCCTGGTATGCCTCCTCCGTCGAATCCCTTGCCTCCCGCGGGATCCTGAGAGGCTATGAGGACGGATCCCTGAGACCGGACCGCGCCGTCACCCGCCTCGAAGCCTGCGCCCTCCTCGCCCGCTGCCTCTCTGCCGGAAAGACCCCGGACGAAACCGCCCCCTCCGATCCGTCCGTCCCCGCCTGGGCCTCCGTCGAGATCGCCTGCCTCGCCGCGGAAGGACTGACGGAAGCCGCCCTCCCCGCCGGCGCATCCTGGGACGACCCCCTCACCGTGGCGGAACTGAAAGGCCTGATCTCCGCCGCGCTGACCGAAAAGCCCGGCGCGTAAAAGATCCTCCATAATCAAAAAAGCTCCGTTCCTCCCGCGCATTGCAGGAAACGGAGCTTTCTGTTCAAGGATCCCGCTTATCCTTTTTGTTCTGCCCCGGCCGATCCCGGGATAATATTACGGGGCTGTTATAGCACATCGGAGGAGGAATTTCAAGGGCGAGGATAGCAGTTAGCGGTTAGTGGCTAGTGGATAGTAGGGGCGAGTGAGTGAAGGATGTCCGCATCGGGGGGCGGGATGTGCGGGATTTTTTGTTTTTTGGATGGGAGCGCTCCGCTGGGATGGAAGGGACGCGCGGTCGTTCAGCCGGGGAATGGGGCGATCTTCGCGGAGTGCTGCAGCTTCAGACATGACGAGCGGAACATGGAGGTTTCCTCGCGCGGTCCTCGACGTGCAGTTGAACCCGTGCGCAGGATAAATCCTGCGGGCTCCGCCGGTGATTCAGTCGCGCAATCGGCGTTGTTCGCGCCTTCGTACAGCGAGATCTGGTTGCCTATCCTCGCGCAGATTAAGAAAATCAATGGTTTTGTGGGCATTGTTTCACGTGAAACATCATCCCGACCGCCCGCACTCTGTCTCTCTTCCAATGCGCGCCTGGATTTCTGCCGGAGGCCGCAGAACTTGTTCTGCGCATGTTTCAGCTGCACATCCGACGATCAAGCGCGGTTGGCTCCATGTCCCGGCTCGTCCGGCTTGAACGCGGTTGGCTCCATGTCCCGGCTCGTCCGGCTTGAATCTGTCCCAGCCCGCGGGGATCGCCCCATTCACCGACTGCAAAACCGCGCGCCCAACGCCGACTCCTTTTCCCTCAAATCCCACCGAAAATCCCACGCAAAACTCCCCCCGGCCCCCAACAATTCCTCATTCCTGATTCCGTTTCCGCTGACGGTTCTACTAGCCACTAGCCGCTAACCACTCCTCACTCAACGAAAAAAGTGAGGCTAGCTTTCACTAACCTCACGGTGTTGGCATCTACCTATTTTCCCGGGCCGTCGCCAGCCAAGTATCGTCGGCACGACAGAGCTTAACTTCTGTGTTCGGAATGGGA
>CACZNC010000082.1 GCA_902782445.1 uncultured Ruminococcus sp. | reverse complement strand
TTACTTTAGAGCTTCTTAAATTCAAAAGAATTTTCAGAGTCTTTTGTACATCGTTGTTGTTCAATTTTCAATGAGCCATCCGCTGCACTCGCTCGCTTCCGTTTGCGTGACAGCTTGTTTATCTTATCACAAAGAGATCCGTTTGTCAAGAGGGTTTCCAAAAGTTTTTTCAACTTTTTCTGCCCTGCCTGACCTCACGTCCCCTCCGTGACAGCCCCGCTATTCTAGCACTTCTTTTCCCTCTTGTCAACCCCTTTTTCGAAGTTTTTCGGGGGTTTCCGTCGTTTCGGCGTTCCGGACAAAGCGCGGACGGCCGCTATGGAAGCTCTTCCGGCAGATTCCACAAGATCCCGCTTCCTTATTTCCCGTCCGGCTTTTCCCATCCGATCGAATCGAGGGAAAAACCGCCCTTGACGCAGGTGAGGCTGAGAAGAAACGCCTCCTTCTTCGCCACCGGGATCTCGATCCTTCTCTTCCCGGCTGCCGTGGTGCGGAGCAGGACTTCCCCGTCCGCCTCGACTTCGATCGCGGAGGTCCCGAAATCCGTGTCCAGCACGAGGACGCCCGGTTCTCCCTCCGCGTACAGGCGATAGGCCGCCGATCCGCCGGGGCCGAAGACCGTTCTGGTCTCCTCCCACTTCTGCGCCGGATTCCCCTCCCCGTCGAGCCTTCGGACGTCTCCGCCGAACGAAACGGCGTCGCATGCGCGGAAAGAACATCCCGGACGGCGGAAGATCGACGCGGCGACCCGGGGACGCAGATCGCAGTTTTCATACCGGATGTTGTCCAGATACTCGTCGAAAATCGCCTGCGCGCGGCCGTAGGAAGGACGGTCCCCGCCCCTCGTATAGCCTGCGATCCACTCCCACCCCGCGGGACGGCGGATCGAGCATACGGAGGAATCGGTATCCATTTTCTTCCACGGCCAGACGTTGACGCCGATGTCGAGGGAGAGGCAGAGCGGGTACATGGCGGCGAACCACTCCTGCGAATTTTCGCCCGTTTCTCCGAGATAGAGGGGCATACCGAGCTTTTCCCGCACGTCGAGGAAGCCTTCGAGCACCGTGATATCCGGCGCGCACCAGTAGCGGTGGAAATGGGCGTTCGCGTTGTCGTCGAACTTCTCGGTGAAGAAGTCGGACCGGCTTGCCCAGAAGACGCTTTCGAGGGAGAACATGTGGTTTTTGTCGATCTCCCGGACGGCGCGGATGCAGTCCCGGTAGAACTGTTTCAGCTCTTCCGAGAGATCCGGCAGTTCCTTTGCTCCGGCGACGGGGGTGCGGACGGGCTCGTTCAGAAGGTCGTACATCCCGACGACGGAACGGTCCCTGTACCGGCGCGCGAATTCCCGCCACAGGCAGATCGTCTTTTCCCGGGAGTCGGATTCCGTGTCGGTGAAAAGGCGCGGAATGTCGTCGAGGCTGTCATCGATGTTGTGCCCGGTCTGCCCTCCCGGCGCGCCGTGCAGATCGAGGCAGACGTAGAGCCCCCATTTTTCGCACCAGCCGAGGAAGCGGTCGATCAGGCGGAAGCCGTCTTCCTTCCAGGCGATCCCCGGTTCGTCCTCCATCACGACGCGCCAGTTCACGGGCAGGCGGACGGAATTGAAGCCGAGCTCCGCCATCGCGCGCACGTCCTCCTCGGTGATATAGGAATCGCGGAAGGTCTTCCAGAACCGCCCGGCATAAGCGGAGCCGCACAGTTCCCGGACAAGCTCTTCGATGCGGCGGGGACGGTTGTACCGGTCTCCGAACTTCCACATATATCCCTCGGGGAGCAGCCAGTTTCCGATGCCCATGCCGACGAGCAGAATCTCCTCCCCGCGTCCGTTGACGATCTTTCCGTTTTCCGCGCGGAGAAATCCGCTGACCCGTTCGCGCGATAGTTTTTCGTTGAGAGTCATGTTTTGGTCCTTCCTCCGGTCCGCGCCGGCCGTTCTTCGTTCTTTTATCCTTATTATAACGGAAGAAACCGGTTTTGTAAAGAGCGGAGGCGCAAAAAAAGACCGCCCCGTTCCCCCTCTGACGGAGATGCGGAGCAGTCCCGGTTTTCATGTCTTCTGCAGGATCTTCCGGATGCTGTCCGGGGAGAGGCAGAAGCGGAGGGCAAGTTCCGGAACGGTCGCGCCGTCCTCGAATTCCCTGCGGATGGCGAGGTTTCTCTCGTCGAGCTCCGCCCTCATGCCGCTGCCCGTTCCCCACCCCGCTCTTCCCTCCGAACGGGGGACGTAGATCGCGCCGCCCTCGAAATAACGGCGGATCTCCTCGAGCAGGGATGCCGGAAGGACCTCGGATGCGTTGACGTAACGGATTGTGAACCACCTTTCCATAGCTGTCCCGAACGGACGGGATCTCACGCGGAAAAACGCGGACGAGCCGGGCGTCCAAATGGAAACTCGGCTTTCCGCTGCAAATTGTGGGAGGCGGTTCATCGTTTCCCCGGACGGGGATCAGAACGCGGCCACCTCGCAGAACAAATTGACAATCATTATACTATACCTCCGTTCTTCCGTATTCGGTCACCGGTTACCGTGCCTTTATTATACACGATCCCCGCGCGGAATGCAAGGGAAAGAACGGAATAAAAGAATCTTTCCGCCGCGGCCGTTTTGCCCCTCCGCCCGCCTCAATTTCGCTCCGTCTCTTTACAAACCCGCCGGGACGTGGTATAATATAAGAAATTATAATATGGAACGAATCGGAGGCCGGGGATGAACATTCCGAAAATCTCCGTGGGCGACCTTCTGGAACTGAAAAAAAAGCACCCCTGCGGCTCGTCCGTTTTCGAAGTCCTCCGGACGGGGAGCGATATCCGCATCGTCTGCAGGGGCTGCGGCAGGGATCTGGTGCTCCCGCGGGAAAAGCTCGAAAAGGCGATCCGAAAGATCCGTCCGCTCGCCCCGGATGAACCTCGGACGGACGTCCCGGAAAAGGCGGGAGAAGCATGAAAACGGAACTGCCCGAAGAACGGCGGAAACGGGAACGCCGCCTCGCCCTCCTTTTGTGCTTTGCGGTTCCCGCGGCGGTCATGGCACTGCTCTACACGTCCATCGGCGTGTGGCCCGGATCGAAAAACTCCGTGCTGGTGCTGGACCTGAACGCGCAGTACATCTATTATTTTGAAGAATTCCGCGAGATCATCCTCTCCGGGGATTCGATCCTCTATTCTTTCAAGCGGGCGCTGGGCGGGGAATTCATGGGGATCTTCGCCTATTACCTCGCCTCCCCCTTTTCCCTGATCGTCGCGCTCTTTCCGAAGGAGAACATCCTCGACGCGATGGAGCTGATCCTCGTTCTGAAATGCGGATTCACGGGACTGGCCTTCGGGTATTTCATCACGGAAAAGCTCCCCCTCCGCCCCGCTCCCTCTGTCATGTTCTCCTCCCTCTACGCGCTGACCTCCTTCGCCGTGGTGATGCAGCACAACGTGATGTGGACGGACAATCTCATCGCGTTCCCCCTGATCCTCGCGGGGCTGGACGCCTTGATCCGGCGTCGGAAGTTCCGGCTTTACGTCCTCTCCCTCGCCTATGCCGCGTCGTCGAATTTTTACATCGGCTACATGGCCTGCCTCTTCGTGCTCGTCTGGTTCTTCGTGCGGTATTTCATGCAGACCCCGGAGGAGCGCAATCCCCTGGGGGAGTCCTCCCACTTTGTGAAGTCCCTCCTCCGCGTCGCCCTCTGGTCCGCGGCCGGGGTCTCGATGGCGGGGGTCATCCTTTTGCCGACGGTCTATTCCCTCTCCTTCGGCAAGCTGGAATTCAGCACGCCGGACTGGAGCCCGAAGCAGCTCTTTGAATTCCTCGACATTCTCACGAAATCCTTCTTCGGCTCCTACGACACGGTGCGGCCGGAGGGGATGCCCTTCCTCTACTGCGGGACGGCGGTCCTCGTGCTCTCCCCCCTCTGTTTCCTGACGAGATCGGTCCCCCTGCGGCGCAAGATCGGATTCGGCTTCATGCTGGCTTTCCTCTTCGTCAGCTTCAATTTCGGTCCCCTCGACATCGTCTGGCACGGGATGCAGAGGCCCAACTGGCTCAACGCCCGCTTTGCCTACATGTTCACGGCGCTGCTGATCTGGATGGCGGCGGAGACCTTCGTGAGACTCCCCGAGATCGGCGGACGGGCTCTCGCCGTGACTTCGGTGGGATGGGCGGCCCTTCTGCTCGTCTGCTCGAAGATCGGATACGAGAACCTCCCGGCCTTCAAATCCGTATGGCCCGGACTGCTCTGCTTCTGCCTGATCCCTGCCCTGCTCACCCCCTTCGCCGTCCGGGAAAAGAAGAAAGAACCCCTCCCCGCATCCGGTCCCGAGCCCGAACCCGAACAAGATCCTGCGGAAGCGGTTCAGCCGGAGGAAGCGGGGACCCTCGAAGACGTACCGGACCCAGAAATACACACGGAAGGGACCGCCTCTGCCCAACTGCCGGAAGACGCTCCCGAACCGATCCCGATCCCGGACGACAAACCGGAAAGCCCAGTCAAGCCCAAACCGGGATCCGCTCCCCGGCAATTCCCCCGCTTCCTCCGCACCGCGCGTCCGGCCGCCGTGATCCTCTGCTGCGCGGTCCTCACGGAGCTCTACGCAAACGGGTTAATCATGATGCTCGCGCTGGACGCGGACGTCTCCTACTCCAACCGGCACTCCTACCGCCAGATGATCGACACCTATGAACCGGCGGTCGATCTGATCAAAGAGGCGGACGACGGAACGTTCTTCCGCTTCGAAAAGCTCGCGCACCGCAAGAAGAATGACAATTTCGCCCTGGATATCCGGGGGATGTCGAACTCCACCTCCACCCTGAACGCCCGGGCCGTCGATCTGCTCGCCCAGTTCGGATACGCCGCCCAGTCCCACTGGTCGATGTACGCCGGAGCCTCCGCCGTGACCGACGCGCTCTTCGACATCCGCTACGTCATGACCGACGAAACGGACGACAAGCCAATCATGAGCTACATCTACGATCTCTATGATCCCATCGGCTCGACGGACACCCACATCGACGTCTACGAAAATCCTTACGCCCTCTCCCTCGCCTACGCCGTGGACCCGGACACCGCCGGTTTCGACGATCCGGACGAAGACGAGGACAAAGACGATTACGTCGATCCCTTCACCTACATGAACCGCCTGCTCTCCGTCATGACCGGGGAGGAGGTCGCGGTGTGGAGGCGGGCGGAACTGCTCGGAACGGACTATACCGGCTGCGACCAGATCTTTGCCACGGGACACAGAGGCTACGAAAAGAGCGGAAGCGGCGGGGCGAGCGTGATCTACACCGTGCAGATCGACTCGGCACAACCTCTTTACTGTTATTTCCCCTCCGCGTGGCCCCGGGAAGCCTCCCTCATGCTCAACGGCTCGAAGATCGGGAAATACTTCGACGGGCAGGACTTTTCCCTCCGGGAGCTCGGACAGTTCAGCCCCGGTGAGATCATCAACGTCTCCCTCGTGCTGAAAAAGGACGCGCTCTACATCCGCTCCGGCGTCGCCTGCTTCTGGTACTTCGACGAGGCTGCCTTCCGGGAGGCGGTCGAAAAACTGAAGCCCGGCGTCATGAACGCGGTCTGCGATTTTGACGAGGAGATCAAGGGGACCGTGACGATCCCCGAGGGCCGCGAACTGCTCTTCACCACCATCCCCTACGACGAGGGCTGGAAGGTCACGGTGGACGGGCGGAAAACCGCAGCGGTCTCCGTATTGAAGGACGCCCTGCTTGCGGTCCGCATCCCCGCGGGAGAACACGAGATCGAATTCACCTACGATCCCGTCTGCGTGAAAGCGGGATGGGCTCTCACCTGCGCCGGGCTCTGTGTCTTCGCCCTCGGAACGCTCTTTTACCCCTTCGTCCCCATGAATCGGAAAAGGAAGAAAACAGATGATTGAAACCTTATACGGACAGATTTTCGAAATCAACGCCGCCGCCTCCGCCGTGGTCATCGAATGCGCCGGAGTGGGCTACCGGGTGACGGTCACGTCCCGGACGCTGGCAAACCTCCCCGTTCCCGCCTTCTCCCCCGACGGGACCGCCCTCTCCTCCCCGCCCGTGCGGATCTACACCCACATGGCGGTGCGCGAGGACGCGGTGGATCTCTACGGCTTCTCGGACCGGGAGGAACTCTCGATGTACAAGCTGCTTCTGACCGTCTCCGGGGTGGGACCGAAAGCGGGCATGTCCATCCTCTCCCTTCTCCCGCCGAAAAAGCTCGCGCTGGCGGTATCCACGGGGGACGCAAAAGGGATCTCCCGCGCCCCCGGAGTCGGAGCCAAGACGGCGGCCCGGGTGGTGCTGGAACTCAAGGACAAGATCCCGAAGCAGTTCCCGCAGTTCTTTACGGCGGCCGCGAGACGGGAGGCGGAAGAAGCGGTCCCCGCAGCCAATCCCGCGAAATCCTCCGCGATGGACGACGCCCGGGACGCCCTCGCCGCCCTCGGATATTCCCGCTCCGAGATCGCCGCCGCCATGAAGCACGCGGATCCGAACGACGAGGCTGACGCCATCATCCGCGCCGCGCTGACCGTCCTGCTCAAAAACTGATGAAGGGAGAACGACGCCGTGGACGAAGAATTCGACTTTGAAAACCGGATCATGTCCTCCTCCTTCACCGCCGAGGACAACGACAACGAAAACGCCCTCCGCCCGAAAACGCTGGACGAATACATCGGACAGGAAAAGGCGAAGGAAAACCTGAAAATCATCATCGGGGCGGCGAAGCTCCGCGGGGACGTGCTCGACCACATGCTGTTCTACGGTCCCCCCGGACTCGGCAAGACGACCCTCTCCATGATCATCGCCCAGGAGATGGGGGTCAACCTCCGCATCACGGCCGGCCCCGCCATCGACAAAAAGGGGGACCTGGCGGCGATCCTCACGAACCTCGGGGAAGGCGATGTTCTTTTCATCGACGAGATCCACCGCATGCCCCGCACCATCGAGGAGATCCTTTATCCGGCGATGGAGGACTACGCCCTGGACTTCGTGGTCGGCACGGGTCCCGGCGCGCATTCGATCCACCTGCCCCTCGCGAAATTCACCCTGATCGGCGCGACCACCCGGGCAGGTCAGCTCTCGACCCCGCTGAGGGACCGTTTCGGCGTGCAGATGCGGCTGGAACTCTACACTCCCGAAGAGCTCTCCACCATCGTGAAGCGTTCGGCCTCCATCCTCGACGTGCCCATCGACGCGGAAGCAGCTCTCGAGATCGCTTCCCGTTCGAGAGGGACCCCGCGCATCGCAAACCGGCTCTTGAAGCGGGTCCGGGACTACGCGCAGGTGATGGGGGACGGACGGGTCAATCTCCGGATGGCGCAGGAGGGGCTCGCCATGATGGAGATCGACGAACTCGGCCTTGACAACACCGACCGGAAGCTGCTCGAAACGATCATCCGCTTCTACGGCGGCGGCCCCGTCGGGATGGAAGCGCTGGCGGCGACCATCGGCGAGGAGGCGGTCACGCTGGAGGACGTCTGCGAACCGTATCTGTTGCAGATCGGATTCCTCGCCCGCACCCTCCGGGGCAGAATGGTGACCCGCCTCGGCTACGAACACCTCGGGATCCCCTACCCCGTGAAAGCCCCGAAGCCCGATCCCGGATTCGACGGTCAGGTCTCGATGGCAGAAGGGGAGGAAGAATAAAAATGCCGTTCGGTCCAGAACTCCGCGTTCTGCGCTCCGAACGGTTTTCCGTTTATGCGGGATAGTCTTCCCCTTGCTGTTTCTCCTCGTCCAGCGCGCGGCGGATGGCCTTCATGTCGCGGTACATATCCTCCCGCTTCGAGGGATCGCGCAGAAGGGCGGAGGGGTGGTAGACGGCGGTCATGAGGAAGGCTCCCCGGCGCACGAAAGTCCCGTGTTCCTTCGTGATGCGGTAGTCCGGTTTGATGAGGCGCATGGCGGCGATGCGGCCGAGGCAGACGATCATCTTCGGGCGGATCAGCTTCACCTGTCCCCGCAGATGCTTCATGCAGGCCTCGCTCTCCTCCGGCTGGGGATCCCGGTTGTGCGGGGGGCGGCATTTCAGGATATTGGCGATGTACACCGACTCCCGCGGGATGCCCACCGCCTCGAGATAGAGGTCCAGAAGCTGTCCCGCCGGTCCGACGAAGGGGATCCCCGTCTGATCCTCCCGTTCGCCCGGAGCTTCGCCCACAAACATCAGCTCCGCCGTCCTCGATCCCGTCCCGAAGACGAGATTCGTCCGCGTCTGCCAGAGAGGACACCCCCGGCACGCGGCGCAGGATTCCTCCAGTTCTTTCCAGAGCAGTTCGTCCGTCATGGCTCCGTCCTTTCTCCCTCCGTTTTCGTTCTCCCGAGATCCGCAAGAAAACCTTCCGCCTCCCGCCGCCTGTGAAACACGTGGGTGACGATCCCCTCCGGCGCCTCCGAGAGGTATCCAGCGATCCGATCATGCGTCTTCTTCGCTCCGAACAGCGTGTTCATAAAGAACCGCAGTTTTTCGGAATTCAGCCTTTCGGCGCAGTCCCCGCCCATGTCCTCCCGGATCCTGCCGCGATCCCGCAAAAACCGGCCCACCACGCCGCAATAGCATCGGAGCCCGGAGAAGTCGAACCAGAACACGGTGTCCGCCCGCCGGAGCCTTTCGGGGATCGTCCGGTTGTAGTTGCCGTCGATGATCCAGCTCTCCCCCCGCATGACGCCCGCGAGGAGCGCGTCGAACTCCTCCCGCGGGGTCTTCTCCCAGTTGCCGCGCCAGCCGAGGCGGTCGAGATGGGTGAGGGGCAGGCCGGTGATTTCCGCGAGCCGCTCGGAAAACCACGTCTTTCCCGCGCCGCATCCGCCGATCACGATGACCCGGCGTCCGATAGCCGAAGAGCCCGTTTTCCCGGATCCCACGCCCGCCTCCTTCCCTTCCGCGGCTGTTGACAAGTCCGCCGGGGAATGCTATAATGAAGAAAATCTTCTTCCGCTATTATATCATATCCTGACCCGGAGGACAAGTCAAGATGAAAAATAAAATCTTTGTCGCCGGCAACATCATCGTCGACCGGCTCTACCCCATCGCGGGCTACCCGGAGCGGGGACAGCTCACCACCATCCTCGACGGGATCGGCCAGTCCGTGGGCGGCGCGGTCTGCAACGTGGGGATCGACCTCAAAAAGCTGATGCCGGACACGGAGATCTGCGCGCTCGGTCTGGTGGGCGAGGACGAGGGCGGTGACTTCGCGCTCTCCGTCATGTCCGGTGCGGGCGTGAATGTGTCCCATGTGAAACGGGAAGGGGCGACCGCCTTTACCGCCGTCATGAGCGACGTGAATACCCGGGAGCGCACCTTCTTCACCTACTGCGGGGCGAACGCGGTCTTCTCCGAGGACTCCTTCTCCTGGGACGAGGTGGACGCCGATATCCTCCACGTGGCCTACATCCTCCTCCTCGCCGCTCTGGACGCGGAGGACGGGGAATACGGCACGAAGCTGGCGCGGCTCCTCTGTCACGCGAAGGAGCGCGGCATCCGCACCTCCGTCGACGTAGTGAGCGAGACCGGGGAACGCTTCTCCCGCCTGGTGCCGCCCGCTCTCAGATACACCGATCTCTGCGTCATCAACGAGATCGAAGCCGGGCGGACCGTGGGGATGGAACTGCGCGGGGAGGACGGATCCCTTCTGACGGACCGGATCAAACCCTGCCTCCGCGCCCTGTTCGATCTCGGCGTGGGCGAATGGGCGGTGATCCACTGTCCCGAGGGCGGGTTCGGCATGGACAAGGCCGGGAATTTCGCCGCCTGCGGTCAGATCCCGACTCCCCCCGGGTACATCAAAGGCAAGGTCGGCGCGGGGGACGCTTTCTGCGCGGGCGTTCTCGCGGCGGCTCACCGGGGAATGAGTCTCGCGGACGCGGTACGGCTCGGCAACGCGGCGGCCACGGTCTCGCTCAACGCCCCCGGCGCCACCGAAGCGATGAAGACGGCGGAAGAATGCCTTGCCGCGGCGGACCTCTTCGGCGAGGGGACGCTTCCCGAAATCCCGGACTGAAAGGGGGAGAGAACATGAAAACGGCAGTCATCGTCGGAGCCGGCAACATCGGGCGCGGCTTCATCGGGCAGCTCTTTTCCGAGGCGGGATGGGAGATCTGCTATCTCGACGTCTCCGCTCCCCTCGTGGACGCGCTGAACGCAAGGGGAGAATACCCCCTCGAGATCGTCTCGAACCGGGACGCCGTCAGAAAGACGGTCTCCCCCGTCCGGGCGGTGAACGGGAACGACCGGGATGCGGCGGCGCGGGTCACGGCGGACGCGGACGTGTGCGTCACCTGCGTCGGGGCGAAGGCCATCCGGTACATCATCCCGAATCTCGCGGCGGGGATCCGGCTGAGAACGGCGGAGGGGAAAGGCCCGCTGAACCTTCTGATCTGCGAAAACCTCATGGACGCCGACTCCTATATCCGCTCCCTGCTCGAGCCGGCCCTGACGGAGGAAGAACTCTCGAACATCGGGCTGGTCGAGACCTCGGTGGGGCGGATGGTCCCCCTGCCGGACAAGGCCCTCGCCGAAGCCGATCCCCTCCTCGTCCGGGCGGAGAGCTACGGTTCCCTCCCCTATGACGCCGACGCCTGGAAGGGGGATCCGCCCGACGTCCCGGGGCTTGTGCCGGTCTCGCCCTTCCGGTTCGCGGTGGAGCGGAAGCTCTACGTGCACAATATGGGTCACGCGGTCTGCGCCTACCTCGGGATGCGGGAAGGCCACGGAACGATTGCGGAGGCGATCGGGGATCCCGCTGTCCGGGTTGCGGTCCGCGAGGCCATGACCTCCTCCGTCCGCGCTCTGGCGAAGCGGTACCGGAAGGACCTCGATCCCCTTCTGTCCCACACGGACGACCTCATCCGGCGCTTCGGGAACCGGGCCCTCGGGGACACCTCTGCGAGAGTCGGCGCGGACATCCCCCGCAAGCTCGCCCCCTCCGACCGGCTGACCGGAGCCGCCCGATCCGTTTCCGACGCAGGTTTCCGCCCCGTCTGGATCTCCCTCGGAGCCGGAGCCGCCCTGCTCGCTTATGAAATGGAGACGGGAGAGCTGACCGACCCCGCCGGGACCTTCGCCTCCCTCACCGGCGGATCGGAAGGACCTTACCGCGACGACGCCCTCGTCTTTTACGAAGCCCTGAAACGCGGGGATCCCCTGAAATCGGTCCTCGCGCTGGCGGACGAAATCCTCGCCGCACACACGCCCCCCGTTCTGTAAATCCGAAAACGAAAGGGTAACGAAATGAAATTCACCCGCACCGTCTCTCTGGTCCTCGCCCTGCTGACCGCGCTCTGCTTCGTCTCCTGCGCGGGACCGGAACCGGCCGTGATTCCTGATGATACCGCCGCTCCCGATCTTCCCCCCGCACCGGAAGAACCAGAGGCCGTCCCGGAGCCCGAACCGGAACCCGAAGCCGAAGCAGGGTCCGAACCGGAGGCAGATCCCGAACCTCAGCCGGAGCCTGCTCCCGAGCCGGAACCAACTCCCGAGCCCGAACCTGCGCCTGAACCTGAACCCCCGCAGGACACGCCCGCCCGCCTGAGCTATTCCGATCCGGCGCTCTATACCGAGAATCTGGACCGGGCGATCGAATACGCGAAGACCATCCGCTCTCTCTACTGGAACAGCGATACCTGCCTCTCGAAGCTGACGCCGGGAGGAGGGACGCCCCATCTCTGGCCCTACACCGAACAGGCCGGGATGGTGAACGGGATCCTGTCCGTAATGGATAAGGATCACCCAGACCGGGCCTATTTCGAAGAATACCTCCGGGAACTGATGGAGGGCTTCCGGTACTACCGGGTCAAGCGCGTGAAGCTGTACAGCGAGGAATGGTGGAACGACCCGGACAATCACATCGCCGCCTTCGGGGAAACCGACGGCACTGTCCATTCCTACGCCCTCTACTCCTCCTCCCGGCAGGAGAAGAAGAAGGACAACAACATCGTCACGACGGAGGCCGTCTATTTCGACGACAATGTCTGGGTGGCAAAGGAATTCTACTATGCCTACATGAACACCGGGGACGTAGCCTATCTGAACGAGGCGGCGAACATCGTCAACTGGATCCTCGGGGAGGGGTACGAATCCGCCGGGGCTCTCGCGGGGATCTACTGGAAGTGGTCGGCGAAATTCCTCTTCTCCGGCGGGGATTACAGCGACTCCAACCACGCCTCCCTCAATGCCTGCTCCACGGCCTCTTCGGCGATGGTGCTGGCGAAGCTCTGTTCGGCGGTGGCAGGGACGGAGCTCGAAGGACTGAGGGAAGGCTGGCTCGAAAAAGCGGCGGCGATCTTCGATTTCTGCACCGCGGCCTACGTGGACAAGTCGACGAAATGCCTCTGCGACAAGGTGTTCCTGCGCAAGGGATTCGAGAAGGAGACGACCCTCACCAAGCAGATCCAGAAGACGGACGGCAGCCTCTACGCCTACAATACGGGAACGTATCTGACGGCGGGTGCGGATCTCCATGTCCTGCTCCGCGGCACGGATCCCGAACGGGCCGACGCCATCCTCGCCTCCGCACTGGCCTCCGCAAAGGGAGCCGACAAGAAATTTGCTGACCGGAACGTGAAGAAGGGGCAGTACTCCTACCCGTCCCACAGCTGGTTCACGTCCTTCCTCGTCTCCGGGTTCGCCGATCTCGCCGCCTTCGACGAGGGATGCGCCGAATTCGAGGAACACATGCGCTCCGCCCTCGAATACGCCTGGGAGAACAACCGCTCGGACGACGGCCTCGTCTGCCCCGCGTGGATCAAGGGCTGGAATCACTACAACCAGAAGGATCTGAACGATTCAAACAGCGAAAGCAATCCCCGTCAGATCCTCTATCAGTCCGCGAACGCCCACTGCTATGCGATGATGGCCGGGTACTATCGGTGAATTAAAAAGGGAAACGCGGCTTCTTTGAAAAGAAGCCTGGCAAGAAACTTCAATTGGGTAAGGGAAAAATGGCTCTCTCAATTTTGTTCAGTCTGTGTCCGCACTACGGCTGACGTAAGCGAGAATTCCTGAAAGGGATTCTCGGGGGTGGGATGGCCCGTGTCATGTTTGTATATATGGCATTCCCACCCCGTCGTTCGCACCCTACGTGGAGCGATCAAAACCCATACAGTTAGCTTTGTAGAGAATGATTTTTTTCAAACAAAAACGCCCGACTCCGGTGCTGATGCCGGGGCCGGGTTTTTCGCATGGATCGGGAGAGCGGGCTTTATTCCGCGGGGGGATATTCGTTGCAGAGAAGGTATTCCGGGGCCTCGTCCTCTTCGATTTCGGCAAAGCGAGGGAGCTTTTCGAGGAAACGGTTGTCCTTCGTGTCGTCGTTGACCATCGAGACCTCGCCGACCACCACGTCCCCGCCGGATCCCCAGAAGGTGTGGTAGAGATACCGCTGCATGGTGATGGATTCGCCGGGCTTGAGATAGAGCACCGTGCCCGCGGGGACTGTCTTTGTGATCCCGTCGGTCGTGACCGGGACCGGGCGGTCGGACTGTTCTTCCCGCTCGTCGGCCATCCAGACCTGAACCGCCAGATCCGCGCCTCCCCGGTTGATGATATCCTCCATCTTGCTCCAGTGGAAGTGCAGGGGCGTCACCTGATTCTCCCGCACCAGCATGATCTTCTCGGCGTAGGTCTTGCTGTTCGGATCCCCGAGCTTTCCGTTGCGGATGGTCACGAGCTGCAGGCCGGTCTTTTTGAAGTCGCCGGAGCCGAAGTCGGTGATATCCCATCCGAGCATCCTTTCGCGGATCTCGTCGTATTCATGGCCGAGGTTTTTCCACTCCGCCGCGGGAATGTCGCAGAAGGGGGGCAGGCGGAAGCGGATCCCGTCGAGAGCTTCACGGAATTCGCGGATATAGGCGTTGATTTCGGACCGTTTCATAAGCTCACTCCTTTTCGTATTCGATCACCGCCATCGCATGGCAGGAGAGCTGGGGGAGAGTATAGCTGAGCGCGCCGTTTTCGTAGACGAAGGGCAGCTCCTCCATCTCGGGAGCGAGGTAGAGGCGGACGGGTTCCCTCTCCATCCGGATCGTCACATGCACGTCGTAGAGCGGGACGATGTCCTCGATCACCTCGATGCCGTTCCCTCTCCGCACGGGGGAGGCGTAGAGCAGGTGGTTGACGAGGCGGTTTTCTCCCTCCTGATCCATCAGGGTGACGATCCCCTGGGCGGGCAGGTCGGTGGAAAGGGTCTTCCCGTCCCCGAGGAGGATGTCGATGATATGGGTGAGGAGGAGCTTCGCGATCAGGCTCCCGCGCTCCGCGTATTCGGTGAAGAGCTCCGCCGAGAGGTACGCGCCGTCTTTTCCGACAGTCGCCGCCGGGAATTTCGCGCTCTTGTCGTTCGGCGTGTGCTGATGGGAGGAGAAGGCGAAGGTCGTGCGGTTGAAATAGGGGTTCTCCCGGAAGATCGGGATCTCAGCCCCTCCCTCCGGGACAAGGTCGTAGGCCGGGGAATAGATCACGAAAGCGGAATTCCCGAGGACGCCGAGATCGAACTCCGGGCGGAAATAGACGGGTCGGAAGGCGGAGGGAGAGGCGGATTTTGCCCCGAGATCCAGCGCGAAGACGTCCTCCCCGGCTTTCATCCCGGATTCCCCGGTGGCGAGGATCTTTCCTCCCCGCTCCGTGAACCGGCGGAATTTCTCCGTGAGGAAAGCGTCGAGCCGCACCCGGTCCGGGAGGATGAGGAGCTTGTATTTCGAAAGATCCGCTTCCGTGTCGATCACGTCGAAGAGGTATTTCCCCTCGAGCATGATCCGTACGGCTCCGGCGTCCGCGTTCGCGCCGTGGGAATGGGTGATCCGCGCGCTGCCGTAGTAGTTGGAGACGGCCTCTTCGGAGAGCACGGCGATATCCGCCGCGGAGGTGACGTCGTCCAGCCAGGGTTCTCTCTCCTCGACTTCGGCATACGCCGCGCCGATCAGGGCGTAGGTGGCCTCGTCCATCCATCCGTCCGGGTGCATCTGGTCGCCCACCGAACACTTTGCGCCGAAGGCCGTGCAGAGGGCCTCTTCATAGCGGAGGGCGTTCGGATGCTTGAATCCGCCGAACTCGCCCCAGGTGGTGTGGAACTTCCCCGTCATGCCGAGGAACTGCTTGCCGAGGGTGCGGCTGTACGCGGCGGAGAGCGGGAAATGGTCGTATCCCCATCCGCCCGTCGGGAGGGATTCGAGTTCGAGATGGGTGTCCACGTCCGCGAGATCCCGCCTGCCCCGCCGGATATGTCCGCTGTTGTGGAACACGGGCAGCCCCGGCCGGATCCGGTCGACGGCTTCCCGCACGCGGCGGCAGTAGTCGGCGTAGACCCGTTCCCCGAGCTCCCTGGCGTTCTCGTCGTCGTAGGGGTCCTTCCCCTCGGAGAGGAGGGTGTTCACGCAGTTCTGGCAGTAGCAGGTGCGGACGCCGACGATATCGAGAAAGATGCCGTCGCAGTCATAGTTCCTCACGACCTCTTCGATCTGCGGGATGAGGTAGTCGAGGTAGGGGGAATTCATGCAGAACTCGTGATACCCCGGGGCCTCCCAGTTGATCGCGTCGTCCTTCCGGGACCGTCTCAGCCATTCCGGGCGGCGGCGGGCCATCTTCTCGTCGAATCCCGCGGAGAGATAGACGGGTGTTTTGACGCCGATCTCATGGGCTGCTTCGATCTCCGCCCCGAGCAGGTCGAAGGAGAGATTCGGATGGATCTCGTTCGCCAGGGAGGGATGGTAGGCCCATCCGTGGTGGCATTTCGAAAAGACGGTGATGGAATTGACGTGTCCGAGCTTCAGGGCTCTCTGGAACTGCTCCTTCGAGAACGCGGAGCCGATCCCCGGGATCTTTTCGCTGGTATGGAAATCGAGATGGATCTGACGGAAATTCATGGCGGCCTCCTTTTTTCTTCCGAAAACTGTCATGAGCGGCGGATCGTTTACTTCATTGTACCATGCCGCGGGAGAAAAAGCAAGAAAAAGATCAGCTTTCCGACGCTTTTTCCGCGTCGATGGCGAGGACGAGGAGCAGGGCGGGCAGGGCGTCGTCCGGGTCTAGGATGTCGATCACGTAGGTATCGGTCAGCTTGAAGATCTCCTTCGATACGACGGCCACGGGATTGCCCGCCGCGTCCGCGATGGAGTAGTCGAAGCCCATGAAGTCCCCGACGGCGGTCCAGCCCCGGAAGTCGATCTCGTAGTGGGGCGTGAAGATCGAGCCCACGCGGCGGATGGTGCCTTCGTAGTTCGGCCCGATGTAGATCTCGAACGCCGAACGCCACGTCAGGGCCTTCTGCTTCACGGTGGCGAGATACCCGCCCGACGATCCCCGGACGTGCATCACCCGGGTGAAGGCGAACTGGCTTTCGACGGTGTAGACGGTGTTCCCCATCTCGTCGAAGATATCGTAGGACGCGAGCCATGTCATGAATCGCTGCTTGAAAATCAGTCTCATTTCTTTCTCCTTACGGTTCGAAGCGGTCCTTTCCGTAGCAGTCGCGGTACAGGAAGAGGGCAAGGGCGGCGAGGGTGGCGTCCAGCGCGTCGGCGGGATCGTGGACGGCGAGCTTTTTGCCGATGATCGCGTCGGTGAGGGTCGCGGCGGTCATGCGGTTCTCCCCGGTGATCCAGCCGTGGGAAACGTGCCAGTGCCGGTACAGCACGTAGAGGGTGGGATCGAGCCATTCCTTCGACCAGGTCTTGTCCGGGAAGGCGAGCATTTCCCCGCAGAACAGCGTGTCCTTGTATACGGTGAATCCGACGACCCGCTGATTTGTCACCGAGGTCCGCTCGAGGGTGGCGAGATAGATCCCCGCCCCGTCCCGCACGTGGAACACCCGTCCCTCCTCCTCGTTCCGGGCGGTGAAGCGGAGTCTTCCGGCCCATCCCTCCGTGACGCGGATCTCCGGGTTTCCCGGCGGGCGGCGTCCGATAATAAGCGTCATGTTAAGTCCTCCGGCCGGGGGATCTGTCCCGGACCTTCCTCCAGGCGAGGGCGGCGGAGAGCATCAAAACCGCGTCTTCCTCCTCCTCCAGCCCGTGTTCGCCCCGGAAGCGGATCGCCCATCCCCCCGGCTTTTTCGAGACCGCGGCGAAGAGGATCTCCCCCTCCGTGCCGTCCGACGAACGGAAGGGCTTCACGATGCGGGATCCGTCGAACCGGCGTCCCGTATACGAACAGGTGATGATGGGGAGGGATCCCTCCTTCGCGCCGATCCGGGGAGCTGCCGCCATCACGCCCGCCCGTTCGGTGCCTTTGTACACGTTGTAGACGGTGTTGGATCTGAGATAGCCTTCCCGCTCGAGGGTGGCGATATACGCGCCGTCCTCCCCGCGCAGGTGGCAGAGGGCGTATCCCTTCTCCGCCTCGACGGTATAGAGGACCCGGCCGAAAATCCCTTTCCGCACGGTCAGCCGTCCGTTCCGCGCGGAGGCAGTCAGCGTCACGGTTCACTCCCCCCTTCCGGCGCGCCGACGATCCGGTTGGCCCAGAAGCCGGAGCGCAGAAGCGGGATCCCGACCGAGAGCTTGACGGCGTCGATGAACTGCACGGCGAAATAGATCCAGACGATATCCAGTCCGGTGAAACGGCAGAGGACGAACGAAAGGAGCGCGGGGACCGCCCAGGTGTACACCGAATCGAAGAGGAAGGTCACGATCGTCTTTCCCCCGGACCGGATGGCGAAGTATATGACGTGAATGACGGAATGGATGGGAGCCGCCGCCCCGGAGATCATGAGGAAGCGGGAGGCCATCTGCCGCACTTCCGGCTCCACGTTGTAGAGAAGCGGGATGAAAGGCGCGGCCGCTATCAGAAGAAGCCCGATCACCACGTGGGAGGCGAAGGTGAAGAAGATCAGCTTGTTGTTGGTGTCGATGGCGCCTTCCCTGTCCCCCGCGCCGAGTCTCTGCCCGACGAGGATGGAGACGGCGGAGCCCATGGCGAACATGACGACGCAGAAGAGGTTCCACACGGTGGCGGCGATGTTCGAGGCGGCGATGACGGTGATCCCGCGGAGGGAGTAGTTGCGATTGATGAAGGTCATGCCGAGGGACCAGAGCACCTCGTTGACGAGCAGGGGCGTCCCCGTCACTGCTATGCGCTTCACCAGCCCCGCGGGGATCCTCATGCTCCGGTACGCGCCTTCGATGAAGCGGAACAGCTTCGGGCGGCGGTGGCAGGCGATCATCACGTAGACGAGCTCCACGATACGGGAAAGGACGGTGGCGATAGCCGCGCCCATGACGCCGAGCTTCGGGAACCCGAGCTTGCCGTAGATCAGGAGGTAGTTGAAGGTCAGGTTGACCGCGATGGCGATGAGCCCGGCCTTCATCGGGGACACGGTCTCCCCCGTCTCGCGCATGGTCCCGGCGTAGGTCTGCACGAGCCCGAAGGGGATCAGCCCGATCAGAGCAAAATTCCGGTATGCCTCAGCCGCCCGTCCCGTCTCCCGGATCATTTCGGCGGAATTCCCCTCCCCCCGCAGGAAGAGGGCGGTGAGCGGGTCGCCGAAGAGGGCGAGGACGGCCACGGCGATCACCCCGGTCGACAGGGCGAAGAGCAGCTTGAAGCGGAAGGCATCCCGCATCCCCTTCCAGTCGCCGGAGCCGTAAAACTGCGTGCCGAAAATCGACGCGCCCGAAAGCCCGCCGAAGATCGCCAGATTGTACACGAAGATGAGCTGGTTCGTGATGGAAACGCCGCTCATGTGGACGGTGCCGAGGCCTCCGACCATCACGTTGTCGAGCAGGGAGACGAAATTCGTGATCCCCTGCTGGATCATCAGCGGCAGAACGAGGGTGAAGAGCATCCGGTAGAACGCCCGGTTTCCGATGTATTTCTGTCTGAAGTTCATGGTATCATTCAAATTCCCGGGGAAAAGATCCGACCGCTCCCGGGGCCGGGGATCAGAGGTTCGCTTCCGTCAGGCAGTCCGCGCAGTCGCCGCCGCAGTCCTCGCTTTCGTCTCCGCCGAGGCCCAGTTCCGCTTCCGCCGCTTTGAGCATGATCGCGCATTCGATCCGTTTGCGGAACAGACGGCAGCCATAGTCGTAGACCCCGCGGATGGATCCCGTCGCGTGACAGGCGTTGGCGGCGCATCCCCCCGAGCAGTAGAGTTTCGCCCAGCAATCGGCGCATTCCGGGCGGGCATAGACGTTGCAGAGCTTGAATTCGTCCCGCAGTTCCGTGTTCGTGACGCCGTCCCACACGTTCCCCATGCGGTATTTCTCGTCGCCGACGAACTGGTGGCAGGGGTAGAGGTCTCCGGTCGGGGTCACGGCGTAGTATTCGGTGCCCGAGCCGCATCCCGCGATCCGCTTGTAGATGCAGGGCCCGTGGTTGAGATCGAGCATGTAGTGGTAGAAGGTGAAGGGGCGGCCCTCCTGTTCCCGGAGGAGCATTTCCTTCGCTAAGATCTCGTACTGTTCGAGAATGACGGGCAGATCCTGTTCGGTGAGGGCGTAGGGCGTGCCGGGCGGGGAAACCACGGGTTCCATCGAGAGTTCGGTGAATCCGAGATCCGCCATGTGAAAGACGTCCTTCGTGAAATCCGGGTTGCGGTGGGTGAAGGTCCCGCGCATGTAGTAGCCCTTTCCGCCCCGGGCTTCGACGAGCTTTTTGAACTTCGGGACGATCCGGTCGTAGGATCCGCGTCCGGCGTAGTCGCTGCGGGAGGCGTCGTGGATCTCCTTCCGACCGTCGAGGGAGAGGACCACGTTGTGACACTCCCGGTTGGCGAATTCGATCACGTCGTCGTCGATCCCCACGCCGTTGGTGGTGAGCGTGAAGCGGAAGTTCTTCCCCGCGTCCTTTTCGATGGAACGGGCGTAGGCCACGAGCCGCTTCACCACGCCGAAGTTCATGAGCGGTTCCCCGCCGAAGAAGTCGACTTCCAGGTTGACGTGCCGCCCGGAGTTCTTCACGAGGAAATCGAGCGCGGCCTTTCCGACCTCGAAGGACATGAGGGCCTCTTTGCCGTGGAATTTCCCCTGGGCCGCGAAGCAGTATTCGCAGTTGAGGTTGCAGGTATGGGCCACGTGGAGGCAGAGGGCCTTGACGTTCGTGTTCCGCGCCTTGAAGTCAAACGCCCGGTCCCGGTATTCGTCCTCGGAAAAGAGGGTCCCCTCTTCTTTCAGGGCTTCGATGTCGGAGAGGCATTCCCGGGCTTCCTCCTCGGATAGATCGGGGTATTTTTCCCGGATCCCCGCGAGGGCTCCTTCGGGTCCGCGCTCCTCGTACAGCCCGATCATATCGTAGGCCACCTCGTCGACGACGTGCACGCTTCCGCTGTAAACGTCGAGAACGATGCGGTATCCGTTCAGTTCGTAACGATGGATCATGGGTCTCCTCCCATCCGTCCGCCGCGCAAATAAAATCCGCCTGCCGAAGGGGGCAAGCGGTATTTTATCGGAAAGCAAGACAGCTTATTTATTGTTCTTGTTCTCGCACTTCTGGTTCGCAACACCGCAGGAAGTCTTGCAGGCGGACTGGCAGGAGGTCTGGCATTCGCCGCAGCCGCCGTTTTTCGCGCTGGCCTTCAGGGTACGGGTCGTGAGGGTACGGATTCTCTTCATGATAAAAAACTCCTTTTCCGTTGGATTGAACGGATTTATTATAGCAGAGAGCGGACGGTTTGTCAATGGGTTGGGACAAGTTTTTGAAGCGCGCGGGAGCCCGGAGGACGGCGAAAGAAAAAATTCATAAATTCCGCTATGATTCCGCACCGGACTATGGTACAATGAGGTATCGAAAGGACCCGGTCCTCCGCTTACCAAAAAGGAGTTTGATACAGGATGAAAAAAACCGCTCTGTTCCTTCTCTCGCTCGTACTGCTTCTGACCGCTGCTTCCTGCGGCAAATCCGCCGGGGATGAGACGCCGGAAACTCTGCCTGCCGAAACGACATCCGAAGCGGCCGAAACTCCGGAACCCGAGGAGACCGCAGAGCCCGTACAGCTCGAATTCCCCGACGGTTCCCAGTACACCACCCTCACGGATCTGGAACTCGCGAAGCCCGCCGAATACCGCGACGGCATCCTGATCCTCTATTTCAAGCAGACGGACGTCTGGTACAAGCCGGACACGATCTGCTCGGTCGGCCTCATCTCCGACGACTCCGCGGAATCCTTCCCCGCGACCCTCGATATGACCTCCTTCCCCGACATGTTCGACGGGGACGACTACTGCGGCGCGGCCCTTGTCCCCTCCTCCCCGCTTCCGTCCGGGTCGTACATCTTCTCGGTGTCCATCGCGGAATACCTCGTGAGCTTCAACATGACCATCGACTGAGGAGGACTTTATGGAACTGCATTTTCTCGGCACCGGAGCCGCGGACTGGGATATCTCCAAGGCGGACGCGTCCCCCGATTTCCGGCGGTACTCCTCCCTGCTCGTGGACGGCAAGCTGCTGATCGATCCGGGCCCCTGCCTCTTCGAATTCGAAAAGACCTTCGGGTATGAAAACCTCTTCGGAGGAGTAAAAAACACCATCGTCACCCACCCCCACGACGATCATTACTCGGAAAAAACGGCGGAAAGGCTGACGCGGGACGGAGCGCGGATCTTCTTCCCCGCGGCGGGCGAAACGCTGGACCTCGGAGACTGCATCGTCCGCGCATACGCCGCCAACCACCGGACCGCGAAGGATCCCGTGCACTTCACCGTGGAATCGAAGGCGGACGGCAAACGGTTCTTCTACGGATGCGACGGCGCATGGCTCTTTTACGAGACGTACCGCGCGCTGCTGGACCTCGGGCATATCGACCTCATGATCTTCGACTGCACGATCGGCGATATCCAGGGCGACTACCGGATCTTCGAGCACAACAACGCCGCGATGGTATCGGAAATGGCGGCAAGTTTCAAAAAGATCTGTCCCCGCTTCATGGTGAGCCACCTCGCCCGCACTCTCCACCCCGCGACCCACGCCGAGACCGCCGCCGTCCTCGCGAAATTCGGCCTCGAAACCGCCAGAGACGACCTCCGCGTCAACGTATAAAAGCCATCCCCCGGAACGCAAATGAACGCTCCGGGGAAGTTTTGTTGATACTAATCTCAAACTAAAAGGGAAAACGCGGCTTCTTGAAAGAAGCCTGGCAAGAACTTCTGAAATGGGAAAAGGACAGGCTAGACCAATAACGT
>CACZNC010000081.1 GCA_902782445.1 uncultured Ruminococcus sp. | reverse complement strand
CTTCACATTATTGATGTAGCCTGTCCCTATCCATTTCAGAAGTTCTTGCCAGGCTTCTTTCAAGAAGCCGCGTAACCCCTTAGAAGGGATTTAGTATAAAAAGAAAACGCGCTGTTCCTTTCCTCTTCCGGGTCGGAGCGGCGCGTTTCAGTTTTGGGGATCCTCCGGGGGGAAGCCGTATCGGATCCGGAATTCGTCTTCGAGGATGGAGTAGACGCCCACGGAGACGTATCGGCCCTTGACGTGCAGGCTGTCGCGGCGGACGCCTTCGAAGCGCATCCCGATCTTCTCCATGACGCGGCGGCTCCGGTCGTTGCCGATCATGTAATGGGCTTCGATCCGGTGGAGGCGGAGCTCGCGGAATCCGAAGCGGAGCACGGCGCGGGCGGCTTCCGGGGCAATCCCGATCCCCCAGTAGGGACGGGCGAGGACATATCCGATCTCGGCGGAATTCGCTTCGAGATTGAACTGGGTGAAGCCGCAGGTCCCGATCATCCTCCCGCTTTCCCGCCAGACCACCGCCCAGTCGTGGAAGTCCCCGGAGCGGTAGCGGCTCTGGAGGTAGTTGAGATACCGCCGCGTGTAGGCCTCGGATTCGTGGGGCTGCCAGAGGAGGAATTCGGACACCGCGGGATCCCGGGCGTAGGCGAACATATCCTCGCTGTCCCGCCTGAGCATCCGTCTCAGGGTGAGCCGCGGGGTATCAAGCACGGGCGGATCGCGGAAGATCCTCGTCAGTTCGTCGTGATTCATGGGGATCCTCCTCTCCTCTCCGATGCTGTCCGTCTCTATTATAATCCATCGGAGAGTGCATTGCAAGACGGCGGAGAGATTTTCGGAAAAGATTTTCGCCGGGGGACGCAGAATTAACATTTCGGGGGTTGCAATCGGAGCCTCCCTGTGCTATCCTTTCGGACGGAGGCATTCCCGGAACCGAAGCCGCATAGAATCGGGCAGAAACCGAATGCGGGAGGAATCCGCCGTGAACGAATCCGTCCTACGCCGCGCCGTGCTCTCATGGGTGCGCGGACTGCTTCTGACCTCGCTGGCCTGCGTCCTTGCCCTGCCCTTTTTCCGCCGGTTCGGGAGCGGATCGGTCTTTGCCGTCGCATCACGGAACGCCATGGATGCTGCCGGGATCCTGCGGCTCCGAATCGAAAGCCTCGTCCCCTCCGTCCTGTACTGCGGCGTCGCGCTGCTCTCGGGCATGACCGTGTTCTGCCGGCCTTTCCTGCGGGGTCTCTGCGTTCTGCGGGGCGTCTCGTTCGGCGCGGTACTCGGGATGATCGCGGACGGACGGCTGCTCCTTTCCCATCCCGTCCCCGTTCTGATTTTTTCGCTCGCCGAACTGTTCTTCTGGCTGGCGGAGGGGACTGCGGTCGGGATCTTTTCGGACGAACTCTTCGCCGGGTACGCACAGGGGGACGTCCTCCGGTTCCGGCGCGCTCTGGGCGGGGGACTGTCTTCCGCTCTCGCGCTGTCGGGGTGCGCGTTTCTCGCCTCCGCCGCGGGATCGCTCGCGGGCCTTTTTTCATAACAACCAAGGAGATTACCGATGCCGGACTTCAACCGAGATCCGCGGGAAAAGCTCTCCCTCGACGAGATCGAAGCAAGAGAGCTTGCGGAAAAAAAGGAAAAGAAAAAGTTCAACCTTTTCGCCGGAGCGTTCCGGGACGGAAAGGGCGTGGACAAGGACGAGCTCGCCATCGCGGACAACCCGACCTTCGTCAACTTTTTCCGGCTCTGCTGGCGGAAGCTGAACCAGCTTTTGTCGGTAAACCTGCTGACGATATGCGGGAACTTCCCGATCTTCTTCTTTTTCTTCGCCATGAGCGGGTACATGTCGATCCACACGGTGTCGCCGAACTACGCGGTGTACGCACCGCTGAGGGGAGCCATGCTCTTTCACAACTCCCCGGCGGTGTCCGCGCTATGGACGATCTACTCCCGCACCTCGCCCGTGACGGTGCATACGACGGGAGACTACGTCTTCATGGGACTGGCGTTTTTGCTCTTCTTCACCTTCGGACCGGTGCGCGCGGGGGTGACCTACATCCTGCGCAATATGTTCCGGGGCAAGCCGGTCTTCCTTCTGCAGGACTTCTTCGACACGATCAGGCGCAATTTCCGTCAGGCTCTGATCCTAGGGATCCTCGACCTCGCGCTTCTCGGACTGATTATTTACGACATCGTGTTCTTCTGGCTGAACTATTCGGCGAGCGCGATGATGACGGCGATGTTCTTCATGAGCCTGTGGATGCTGGTGCTGTACTTCCTGATGCGCCCCTACCTCTGGCTGATGCTCGTGACCTTCGACATGAGCATCTGGAAGATGGTGAAGAACTCCCTGCGCTTCGTGGCGGCGGGATTGAAGCGGAACGTCATGGTACTCCTCGGAACCCTGTTCACGGCCGCTTTCGAATACGCGCTTCTGATCGTATATTTCCCCCTCGGCGTGATCTTCCCCTTCGTGATTCTGCCCGCGTTCCTCATGATGATGGGCATCTACGGGGCGTTCCCGAAGATCAAACAGTATATGATCGATCCTTACTACGAGGAAGTCGGAAAGACCGGAAGACGGGCGGAAGACGCCGAATAAAAGATGCCGCGTTTCTCCCAACTGATCGGGGGAAGCGCGGTTTTTGCAGTCATTCTTCGTCCTCGCCGGGGGATCCCGTTTCGCGGCCGTACCGTTCGAGGAAGCTGCGGCGGACGCCCCCGGTCTTGATCCCCGGGAAGGTGTCGATGTGGACGTTGTGGATGCTGTTGAAGATGCTCTTTTCAATGTCCGGGTTGGTTTCGCGGAGGCGGTGGATCAGCAGCTTGATCTCCCGGCGTTTTGAGGCGTTCTCGTCATAAGCGGCGTTTTCGGTGAAGCGGCAGGCGCAGCGGAGGAATTCGAGCCCGTTGTACCGTGCCCACGCGACGATGTCCTCCTCGTTCACGCAGTAGAGCGGGCGGATCAGCTCCATTCCCGGGAAATTCGTGCTGTGCAGTTTCGGGATCATCCCCTGAAGCTGGGCTCCGTAGAACATCGAGAGGACCGTCGTTTCGATCACGTCGCTCATGTGGTGGCCGAGGGCAATCTTGCGGCATCCGAGCTCCCTCGCCTTCGCGTAGAGGTGGCCGCGGCGCATCCGGGCGCAGAGGTAGCAGGGGCTGTGGTCCGTTTTGTTCGCCACGTCGAAGACATTGGTGGAAAATACGGTCAGGGGGATCCCGAGCTTTTCGGCGTTCTCTTCGAGCCTTGCGCGGTTCTCGGGGCTGTAACCGGGATCCATCGAGAGATAGACTGTCTCGAAGGGGATCTCGCTGTACCGCTCCAGCATCTGCATCAGCTTGGCGAGCAGCATGGAGTCCTTGCCCCCGGACACGCAGACTGCGATTTTGTCGTTCTTCTCGATCAGTTCGTAGCGTTTGACGGCGGCGATGAAGGGATTCCAGATCTCCTTCCGGTATTTCTTCGAAATGCTTCGTTCGATCAGCCGGACGGGTTCGAGTTCTCTCGGCATGGTTCCGCTCCTCTCCCGGGATTTCTGCCCTATCATACCACAAATCCGCCCGCGGCGCAAGCGCTTCCGTTTTCTTTTCCCGGTGAAATAATGCCCGCCCTCTTGCAATGGGAGGGAAAATCCGTTATAATACATTTGAAAGACAATCACAGCGAAAGGAGACGGCCATGATAGGCATGAAACGGATCCTATCCTTCTTTCTCACGGGGTTGACGCTCCTCGGCTTCTTCTCCTGCGGCCGCTCCCCCTCGCTTCCTCCGGTCCGGGAAGGAGAAGGCGTGATCGAATGCGCTTACCCGGCAGTCAAACCGGATTTCGATGCGGCGTACCGGGAGGCGGATCTCGTCGCCCTCGTCCGAATCAGCGACTGGCTCGGAGAGGACACAGAAGCCCACGCGACCTTTTATTCCGCCGAAATCGTCCGCACGTACAAGGGGGAGGCCCAGAGTCCTATCCGGCTGATCCAGGACGGGGACTCCGGGGCGACGGCGGCGGGCTATCCTCTGTTCACCGCCGGGAACAAAATGCTGCTGTTTCTGAAAAAGGCGGAGGCGGAAGAGGAAGGGACCTTTTGGATCTACGGCTCGGACACCACGGTCCTCGACGCCGTGAAGCTCAGAAAAGTGACCTTCTTCCTCCCGCGGGACACCGAATTCGGGCTTTCCGTAAAATACTGCCAGAACTGGATGGACGGATCGGGGATGAAAGCCGTCCTTTCGGAGCTCCTCAAACGATCCGATCCCCTGCTCGACGGCGATTCCCGCTCCTTCGCCTTCGACGAACAGGATCTTTCGGAGCGGATGAAAACCCTCGGCACGGGATCCTGAAACAATCCTGAATACATACCCTTCTACTCATACGAAAAGGAGACTGCCATGTCATACGAATCCAATTTCGACGTGATCGTCCTAGGGGGCGGGTTTACCGGATGCGCCGCCGCCGTTTCCGCCGCGAGGCTCGGGAAATCGGTGCTTCTGCTCGAGGCGTCCGGCTTTCTCGGGGGCGCGGCGTCGAACTGCCTGATCTTCCCTCTGATGCCCTACTCGACCTTCGTGACCGACGAGGACGGAAACGACCGCAGACACTATCTGAGCCGCGGCTTTCTCTCGGAACTGGTGAACGATCTCTCCGCTTCCGGCGATATTCGCGGGGACAGCCAGTTCAACGACGAGGCCCTGAAACTGCTCCTTGATTGCAAGATCGTTGAAGCCGGGGTGACGCCCCTCTTCCACGCGACCCTCTGCGGGATGGAGAAAAACGGGAACCGCATCGAATCCGTCTCCGTTGCCACGAAGGCCGGAGTCCTGACCTTCACGGCGAAGATGTTCGTCGACTGCACCGGGGACGCCGATCTCTGTGTCATGGCGGGAGTCCCCACGCGCCTCGGACGGGAGCCGGACAACCTCTGCCAGCCGATGACCCTCTGCTTCCGCGTCGCGAACGTCGACAAAAAGGCGTTTTTCGAAGCCCGCCCCATGTGGTCGAAGCTGCATAAGGAGTGGAAGGAAGCGGGACGGTTCACGAATCCCCGGGAGGACATCCTCGTCTTCGACTATCCCATTGACGGGATGCTCCACTTCAACACCACCCGCGTCGTGAAGCTCAATCCCGTGGATCCCTTCGACGTGACGAGGGCGGAGATGGAGGCGCGGCGGCAGGTTCAGGAGCTTCTCGCCTTCTTCCGCGAAAACGAAGTTCCCGGCATGGAGCGGGCGCGGCTGGTCTACACGGCTCCCTCCATCGGGGTGCGCGAGAGCCGGATGCTGGTGGGCGAATACGTCCTGACCGGAAAGGACCTCGTGGCCTGCGAGAAATTCCCGGACGCTATCGCCGCGGGCAACTACGACATCGACATCCACAACCCCGAGGGATCCGGCACGAGCCACTACTATTTCCCGAAGGGGACCTGGTACACCATTCCCTTCCGCTCGCTCATCCCGAAGGAGGAGGACTGCGAAAACCTTCTCGTGGGAGGCCGGTGCATTTCCTGCGATCACGAAGCACAGGCGTCCGTCCGCATCATCCCGATCTGCACGACGACGGGCGAGGCCGCTGGGGTCGGCGCTTCCGTCGCCATCGACGAGGGTGTTCCGGTCCAGCGGGCGGACACCGGAAAGATCCGCGCTCAGCTCGAAGCCCAGGGCGCTTACACAGGAGCGTAATAACCATGAAACACTTTGATTTTGTCACCCTCGGAGAGATCCTCATTGACTTCACGCCGGACGGGTTCAGCCCCGAGGGGTTTCCCCGGTTCATCCGCAATCCCGGCGGAGCGGTCGTCAACGCGGCGGCGGCTTTCGCGAAATACGGCGGACGGGCGGCCTTTCTCGGCAAAGTGGGGGACGATCTTTTCGGACGCTTCCTCTCCGACTATCTCACGAATCTCGGCGTGGACTGCCGGGGACTGAGGGTCGATCCCGACCGCAACACGACCCTTGCCTTCGTCTCCCTCGAGCCGAACGGGGAGCGGGATTTCGCATTCTACCGCAGGCACGAAGCCGATCTCAAGATCTGCCCCGACGAGCTGGATCTCGATCGGATCCGGGACGCGAAGCTCTTTCATTTCGGTTCCCTCTCCCTGTGCGCCGAACCGGCCCGATCCGCGACTTACGCGGCGATCCGGGAGGCGAAAGCGGCGGGGGCTCTCGTGAGCTACGACCCCAACTACCGGGAATCCCTCTGGGCTGGGGAGGATTTCGTCGGACTCGCCGGGGCCGTCCTCTCCGAAGCGGATCTCGTGAAGGTCTCCGAGGAGGAGGGCGAAATGCTGACGGGGTACCGGGATCCCGAACAGATCGCCCGTGCGATCCTCGAAAAAGGCCCCCGGTTCGCCGCCGTGACGATGGGGGAAAAAGGCTCCTGCTTCGCCAGCGGGGATGTCTTCTTCTTCGTCGGGCCGTATCCCGTGACGCCGGTCGACACCACGGGCGCGGGGGACGTGTTTTTCGCCACCTTCCTCTTTGAATTCGTCACGAAGGGACTGCGCTTCGGCGACGGGGAGGCCCTGCGGACCGCCATGGGACGGGCGAACAAGGCGGCGGCTCTCTGCACGACGAAAAAGGGCGGCGCGCCGAGCGTTCCCGACTACGCTTCCATCTGACCGAACGAAACGATACGGCATCGAAAGGTATTATGACGGACAGAAACAGGCACCGCGTCAGCCTCGCCGAGGTCATCGTGATCGCGCTCCTCTCGATCCTCGGGGCGAAAGCCCTGCAGATCTGGACTCCCTCTTTTCTTGATAAAGACGCCCCCTCCGTCTCAGGCCCCGCGGCGGAACCCGAAACGACGCCGGTCCCGGGTGAAGAGGAGATCTATCGGACGCTGTACGAAGCCCTTGCCGCCGGGGAGAGGGAGATCGTCTTCGATTTCGACTGCGCGGACGGGATTTTCGGGATCTATCAGAAAGTCCTCGCGGATCACCCGGAACTGTTCTGGCTTCCCGGCGGCGGATCCATGACGAAGAAGACCACGGGGTATGAGACGACCGTGTTCTTCGCCCCCGACTGTCCCCTCTCCGACGGAGAGATCCTCAGCCGGTCCGCGGAAATGGAGGAGAGAGCGCGTGAGATCCTCGCGAGATGCGCGGAAGGCGAAACGCTCTGGGACCGGCTCCTCATCCTTCACGACATTCTGGCGGACGAATGCGATTACGACACCGAAACGGCGGCTCTTCTGCTGGCGGACAGCCGAAATGCCGACGACGCCGTGATGCAGAGCTCGTCGGCCTACGGGTGTCTCTGCAGCCGGAAGGCGGTCTGTTCGGGTTACGCGGCGGCGTTCCAGCTTCTGGCCTCGCGGCTGGGAGCGGAGTGCCGGAGGGTACAGGGGACCGAACTTTCCGCCGGCGCCCCTCACGAATGGAACATCGTCCGTTTCGGGGAGGACTATGTCCATGTGGACGTGACATGGGACGATCCGATCTTCACGGGCGGATCGGAGGGCGGCCGGTCCTACGACTATTTCTGCATCACGACGGCGGAGATCGAAAAGACCCACCGGATCGCGGAGCCCGAATCCCTTCCCCCCTGCGTGTCGGAGGAATACGGGTATTACCGCCGCCTCGGGTATGAACTCGAAGAATACGGTTTCGGCGAAGTCTCGGACCTTGTGGCCCGTCAGCTGGAAGACGGCGCGGAACGGATCTATCTGAAATTCCCGGACGCGGAGATGGCGCAGAAAGCCCTCGACGATCTGCTCGGGGAGAAGATGCTGTTTTCCGTCCCGGCCGTGAAGGAACTGGGATTCCACGCGGCGGGCGGTTCGGCTTCGGAGCTCGGAACGGTGTGCCTGTGGCTCTCGGAATAACCGGAGGACGCGCAAAACATGGACGGGCAGTCCGTGAAATCACTCTTCCCTCCTCCGCCAAAAGCTGGCAGACGGCGGAATCTGCATAAGAAAACGTCCCGGACGGCAATACTGCAAAGGAAACAGTCGCCGCGGGGCGTATTTCTTTTGCGGGAGGAGCGGGATGGCCGGCGGAAGGGTGGAGATCTGCGGCGTAAACACGTCGCGGCTGCCTGTTCTGACATCATCGGAGAAAAAGGAGCTTTTGAGGAAGACGAAGGAGGGGGACGCGGAGGCAAGGGAACGCCTGATCGACGGGAATCTGCGGCTGGTGCTGTCCCTCGTCGGGAGATTTTCAAACCGGGGCGAGAACCCGGACGATCTCTTTCAGGTGGGGTGCATCGGCCTCATCAAAGCGGTGGACAATTTCAACACGGATCTGGACGTGGAGTTTTCGACCTACGCCGTCCCGATGATCTGCGGGGAGATCCGCCGCTACCTGCGGGACAACAACGCGATCCGGGTGAGCCGTTCGGTGCGGGATCTGGCGTACCGGGCCCTCGCCGCGCGGGAAAAGCTCTCCGTCGACGGAGAACCCACGCTCCGGGCAGTCGCCGAAGCCATCGGGGAGGATCCCGCGGAGGTCGGACGCGCTCTCGAAGCCATCGCGGACCCAGTGTCCCTCTTCGAGATGGTATACAGCGACGGCGGGGATTCCGTCTGCGTGATGGATCAGATCCGGGACGCGGACGCCGACGACGAACTCTGGCTCGAAGACATCGCGCTGAAGGAGGCGATCTCCCGCCTGTCCCCGAAGGAGAGGAACGTGATCGCGGGCCGCTACTACGCCGGAAAGACGCAGATGGAGATCGCGGAGGAAATCGGGATCTCCCAGGCCCAGGTCTCGCGGATCGAGAAAAGCGCGATCGAGCGGATCCGGAAAAATATGTAGAAAAAGATCCGGCCCCTTTTGTGGAGTCGGATCCTTTTGTCTGCCGGACGGCGGGAATGAAGATCGCGGGGCGGGATCACGGAGTCCCTTCTTCGAGGGCGAGGTAGGCGTCGATGATCTTCCCGAAGGTCTTCTGCGCCACCTTGTCCTTCGCTTTATAAGCGGACTCTGTGTTGTTGGAATTGGTGGACACGAGGTCCTGAATGACGAAGGCCATGCCCCAGTCGCCGCACATGTAGCCGAAGTCGAACACGCGGGCGTTCATGAGCAGATCGAGCATTTCCGCGGATTCGGTGTCCCGGGAGAACTTGACCTTGAGGGAGGTATCGTAATAGGCGGGGACCACCTGCTTCCAGGTCTCGGCGTTCAGGGCTTCGAGAATGATGCTGACGTCCTCCGTGTTCGCCACGGTGATCGGGACCATCATGCCTCCGTGGGCGCCGTCGGACATGGTGTAATAGGAAGGCTGGGCTTCGTCGAACTTCGGATAGGGGATGATGCCGAAATCAAAGTCGAGATCCCGGTATCCGCCCGAGCTGGAGAAGAGGCCGGTGTAGCAGAGGAGGCGGTTGGAGGTCCAGGCCGTGCCGCCGGTCCCCCAGCCCTGGGTATAGCTGCCCGGGGATTCCCAGTAGAGCGCGTTCAGCTTCACGACAATGTCGTTTGCCTTCTCCCGGTCGAAGGTCATCTGGGGAACGCCTTCCGCGTCGAGGGTGAAGAGCGGGTTGTCGAAGGAATACTGATAGGTGACGACGGCGGAATACGGGTCGCCGGAAAGGGTCAGCAGGTCGTTTTCGTCCTTGACCCCGTTGCCGTCGATGTCGGTGTAGATCGTGTCGGCGTAGCCTTTCAGGGTGTCGTAGGTCCAGCGGCCTTCCCGCACCACGGGATAGATGTCCTCCAGATTGTAGGAGGCGGCGATATCCTTGTTGTAGTACATGCAGTAGGTGAAGCGGAGGACGTCGAGGTCGAACTCGCCGATCATGACGTAGGCGTGGTTCTTGACGGAGAGCGCTTCCGCGGCGTTGCCGATATACCAGGGCTTCGTGAGATCGATACGGGGCAGGTCGGTGTACCAGTCGTAGAATCCGCCCTTGTAGCAGATCGCGGTCTGCTGGATGATCTGGCCGAGGCAGACGTCGTAGGAGTCGTCGCCCGCCGTCACGCAGCTCTGGATCACCGGGACGGGATTGTTCTCATAGTCGGCGGAAAACGCAATATTGAAGCGTTCCGACACGGCGGTGTTGCGGGAAATGATGGCGTCGTTCACCACGTCCCCGTTCAGTTCTTCCTCGAAGCTCAGATCGCTGACGAAGTCGCTCCGGTCGCGGGTGACGATGCGGAATTCCATGCCGTTCATGTCCTTCTCGGGCAGACCGTCCGGAACTTTCGCACGGGCTTCGGCCTCGTTCTCGGGTTCGGGCTCCGGAGGTTCCGTCTCTCCCGGCTCGAGGACGTCGGCGGAGGGGGGCGTCGTTTCGTCCGAATTTTCTCCGCTCTCGCTGCATCCGGCGAAAATCCCCGTCAAAAGGGCGAGGACAAGCAGGATGCTGATGGTTTTTCTGAATCTCATGCGGATTCCTCCTTCCGGTCACGCGGAGGTCCTGCCCCCGCTCGTTCCGATCTATGTACGGGAATAGGATACCACAATCTTACGGAAATGTCAACAAGAACCGAAGGGGAGAGAAGCGTTTTTTCTCCTCTTTTCACAAAAAACCTCTCCGGCGGAGGGAAGGATCCCGCCCGCGCGAAGAGGTTTTCGGCTTGAATTCGTACAAATCGGCGTCGACGGTATGCGCCGGACATTTTAAGGTCCCGCTATCTCACCGACGCAGGTCCGATTCACGCTTATTGCAGTACCTCGTTCAGATTCCAGCCCGACTCTTCGTATCTGCCGTCCGTATCGTAGAGCGTTCTGAGCAGATACGCGCTTTCGGTATAGGAATGGGGTGGGTTGTTCCCTCCTTCGTTCCAGAGGCAGGCGGCGGCGAAAGTGGCGTCGCGGAGCCAGTTCGGAAGGTGGTCCCAGGTCGTGAGCATGACGCCGTAGGCTCCCAGCTTTTTGGCGTCGGAGGCGAGGGAACGGATATTCTCCCGATCGTCCCAAGGACAGACCACCGTATCGAAGCCCTTCTCCATGAGAACGGCGGTCGAGACGTTGAAATCGTTCCGATATCCGTACTGCCAGTCCGCCATGATGATCCTGCGGTCGAGCAGATCGAGGGCGGCCGCCGTATCCCGGTAGTCCCCGTTCGCCACAATGGAGCCTTCCCCGAAATCGGACCGGCGCAGGAACTGATCGTGCCAGACGATGGGGCGGCGTCCCGTTTTGCAGACGTCCTCCGTCAGACGGTTCAGGAATTCAGCCAGCAGTTCGTGCGGCACCCGCTTCCGGCATCGGTCGCAGGTGGCGAAGGAATACGCTTCGTCGAATCCGAGATGGAAATATCCGCCCTCCCCGCAGAAGTCCGCCAGTTCCGCGCGCATTTCGGAAAGCAGTTTGTATGTGTCCGGGTTCGAGAGGCACCAGGTCCAGCCGTCCGGCTCGAACAGACGGGACAGACGGGGATTCCGGTTCAGGAGCACATGCCTCCCGTAACAGCTGCGGGACTGGGTCGCGTGTCCGAACTGATTGGACATGGGGATCACTTCCATGCCGTAGCTCGCGGCCAGCCGGACGAGGGGTTTCAGTTCCTCTTTGGAGAAAGACCGGTCCTTCCATGCGAGAGCGGGTTCGCATGCATAGGGAAAGGTCCCCCAGAATTCGAAAATCACATGGGTCAGCTTGAGAAAGCCCGCGAGATGGATGGCTTTTTCCACGTTATAGAGCTTCGTATCCGGGAAGATGCAGAAATGCACGGCCCGGAACGGTACCGCAGGGCTGTCATGGATCTCCGCGGAGGATACATAGAAGGATTCCTTCCCTTCCTCCAGCACGTCGGGGCAGATCAGCTGAACGAGCGTCTCGATGCCGTTCATCAGAGAGAAGGCGTCTTTTCCGACAACGGCCAGGCCGGAGGGAGCCGCTTTCACCGCGCAGCTGTCCCCTTCGCCCAACTCAGCCGAGGCCTCTCCGACGGTGAAGCGGAAGCCCTCGCCGCCCGGGAGCAGATCCAGTTCGGAGGCGCTGCAGGAAAAGCGATTCCACAGATATTTCGCCCGCTGTGCGCATTCCTCGTCCAGTCCGCTCACCCGGGCCGTCACGCGGGCTCCGAACCGGAAGCACGACGATTCGTCCTCCCAGAACGATCTGGGGGACGGATACAGATTTCTCTGGTACATTTTGTCTCTCCTTTTCCGTGATCCGGCGGTCTTTGAAAGCCGTTCCGAATCCTTCTTCCTGAAAAACATTGTATCAGAACCGGGGACCGCCTGCAATAGGTTTTCCGAAATTCCCGCAAAACATCGGGCAGAACGCTTCGCCGTACCGCGGATTTTTGCGGATTCCCGGAACCCTTTCTTTCTATCATGAATCGGAAGGCGCAGAAATTTCGTTCCATAAGCGGTCTTTCCTCTCGTTTTTTACGGTCACTACTGCCTTGACTGTTTTCCTTTTTCCTGCTATACTGGATGAGAGAAAAGGCACCATCCGGGTCCTTTTCACCAGGCGCGTCGAAATATGAGGGCTCCGTCCCGGCTTACGCGGAGTGCAGAATACTGCCGCACAGGGAACCGGAAAAAGCGGCGTCGCCGTTTGACGGAGCGTTCCCGCTGTCACTGAAAAACATACTTTTGAGGAGGAAAATCATGGTTCGAAAATCAACGCGGTTCTGTCTCTGCTGACGGCCGTTCTCCTGCTTGGGACGGCGTGCAGCACCAACAACCCCGAAACAGGCGATCCGGTCACCCCGGACAGTCCGGCTCCCGCTGAGGAGGCAGAGGCAGTTCCCGCGGAAGAAGAGATTCCGCCGGAAGAGGAAGAAAGAGTCGCGGGTCCCGAGGCGGCGGATCTCGGGGGATACGCCTTCCGGATCCTCACCTCTGTTAGGTGGCTGGCCTGAACGTCCTTGTCCGGGCGCTCTCCAACATGACTTCCGGGAATATGTCCTCCACCATTGCGAAGAATCAGAAGACGATCACAAAGATGCTCGACAAAATCAACAAGAGCTTCCGTGAAATGAACGGGGGAGAATAAACCGCAGGCTTTCCCGCTTCGCTTCGATCGGCGGCAGAAACTTGCGGGGTAGGATTTCCGCCCGCCCGAACCGGAATTGTCCGGCAAACGAATAAGTACCGCAAAATGAAACGAACCGCTGGCCCATCAAAAGACCAGCGGCTGTTTTTTAAGTTGTCTTCCCCGACTGGGGAAATCAGGACTCAGTGCTTTTTCTTCGCAACTGCGAAACCGCCGAGAGACACGACAGCCGCAACAGCAGCGATCACGCCGAAGTCGAAGGTGTTCGGAGCTTCTTCCTTGGCGTCGAGGGCTTCGTCCGCAGCGGGAGCGGCAGTCTTGGAACCGGTGAGGACC
>CACZNC010000080.1 GCA_902782445.1 uncultured Ruminococcus sp. | reverse complement strand
TAGTTTGAGATTAGTATCAGGGGGCAGAAGGAGCGCTGTTTGGAGACAGCGGCAAAGGAGGGGAAAATGAGTATTCACGAAGAATGCGGCGTGTTCGGGGTGTATTCTCCGGGGCAGGACCCGGTCGACGCGGCGGGGATCGTCTACTGCGGCCTTTACGCCTTACAGCACCGGGGACAGGAGGCCTGCGGAATCGTGGTCTCGGACGACGGCGTGTTTTCCTCTCATAAGGATCTGGGGCTGGTCGGGGAGGTTTTCACCCCGGAGACGCTCTCGAAACTGCCCCGCGGGATCATGGCGGTGGGACATGTCCGGTACGCTACCACGGGCGGAGGAAACAACCGGGCGAACTGCCAGCCCATCGAAGTCAATCATGTCAAGGGACACATGGCCATCGCGCACAACGGAAACCTGTCGAACGCCGCGGAACTGAGAGGAGCCTTGGAACTCTCCGGCGCGATTTTCCACACCACCTCGGACACCGAGACCATTGCCTACATGGTGACGCGGGAAAGGCTGCGGACCCCGTCCATCGAAGACGCTCTCTGCGCCGCCATGCCGCACCTCGACGGGGCCTATTCCCTTGTCCTCATGTCCCCGCAGAAGCTGCTGTGTGCCCGAGACCCCTACGGATTCCGCCCTCTCTGTTACGGCAGGCGGGAGGACGGGATCTGGGCCGTCGCTTCGGAGTCCTGCGCGCTGAAAGCGGTCGGGGCGGCGTTCATCCGGGACGTCGAACCGGGGGAGATCATCGTTTTCACAAAGGACGGCGTCACATTCCGCCGGGATCACTGCGGAGAGAAACCGCGGCGTTTCTGCGCGTTCGAGTACATCTATTTCGCCCGCCCGGATTCCACCCTCGACGGCGTCAGCGTGCACCGCGCGCGGCGGGAGGCGGGGAGGATCCTGGCGCGGGACTGCCCTGCGGAAGCGGATCTTGTGATCGGCGTGCCGGATTCGGGCCTCGACGCGGCGCTGGGGTTTTCCGAGGCGTCCGGGATCCCCTACGGCATCGGGCTCATCAAGAACAAATATGTGGGGCGGACCTTCATCGCCCCGGAGGAGAGCGGGCACGGACGGCTCGATCAGGTGAAGATCAAGCTTTCGGCCATCGAGGAATGCGTGAAGGGGCGGCGGATCGTGCTGATCGACGATTCCATCGTCCGCGGAACGACGAGCGGAAGGATCGTTGGGCTGCTCAGGGAGGCCGGGGCGCGTGAAATCCACATGCGGATCTCCTCTCCGCCCTTCATCAGCCCCTGTTATTACGGTACGGACATAGATTCGAAGGAGCACCTTATCGCCGTGAAGCACACGGTGGAAGAGATCGCCGGGATCATCGGCGCGGACTCCCTCGGGTACCTGCCCATCGACGGCCTGCGGGAGATGACGGGCCGGGACGATCTCTGCGCGGCATGCTTTGACGGGCTGTATCCCACAAAGATCCCGGAGGACACGCGCAAGGACCGGTTTGAGGCGAGACTGAATCAGAGGAAACCGTTATGATGGGATGAGGGGAAGAGAAACCCGGCGGCGGTGCGGTCCATATTGAAAAATCCCCATCCGTCGGGAAGGGGAAGTTCCTTCTCAAAGGAGGGGATCGTTTGGCTTTTCAGAGAATTGCTCTATTCCTCTCCGGCCTCCGCGGTTATTCCGCACGCACGGAGCCTCCGCCGAAACCGAAGGGCAGTTCGACGGTGATAACGCCGTCCGAATAGTCCGCAGACAACCGGGAACGAGCCGACGCGTCAGAGACCGTCAGCCTGTCAGGCGTGTGGATGCGCAGGGTGAGCTTCTTTGACAGAAACTCGTCCGCGACGCCGCCGGGATCACGCGGGAAGACCTTCAACGCGCTGACACCGTCTTTCGTTTCGCCGGTGACCCGGGTCCGCGCCGTCGTGCCGCTGCGATAGGCCAGGGACTCGCCGTCGTCCTCGCACAGGGTGAATTCGCCGCACGTGCCTTCGCGGGGGTACCAGTCGAGATAGATCGTCTCGGGAATGCGCTCCATAATGGCGGGCTGGGGATCCATGCGCCCGAGGATCGCCCCGGCCTTCACGAGCAGCGCGCCGCCCCGTCCCTCCGGAGGCGTGTAGTCCAGCACACCGCCGTCTTCGTATTCGCTCCCGTTCCAGAAGTCGATCCACTTTCCGTCCGGGAGCGGGAAGCGCATCTCGAACGCGCCGACCAGCAGGGAATCGCCGAGGAAGTAGAGGGTCATGGCGTCGTCGTAGCGGTTCGTGTCCTCGTAGATCAGAGAGAGCGGCCTTGCCATCGGAAGACCCGTCTCCCAGGCGGCATAGGCGGCGGCGTAGAGGGTCGGGAAGAGCGAAGAGCGGAGATTGGAGTAGAACCGGATCGCCTCTTCCAGCGACGGGCGCAGGAACCACGGATAACGCCAGTAAGCCCAGTCGTTGTACTGCGCCCAGGGCATCAGGAAGCCGCAGTGGATCCCTTCGACGGAGGTGACCATCATGTCGCAGGTGGAGTTGGAGTGGCCGGTCATGGAGAAATTGAGCAGGGAAGTCATGGACTTCGGCCCGCCTCCCGTGTCGCCCGCCCAGGTCGCGGCATATCCGGGGGTCCCGGCGTACATGGCCGCGGTGTAGATCATGGAACGCCGGCCGGTGTACTCCTCGAAGCCCTCCGCCATCTGCCGGGCATAGAGAACGGGGTAGAGGTTGTGCACTTCGGCGTCCAGGTATTTCCCGGCCCACAGACGGTCGGGGTGGGCGCTGACCTGATTGGAACCGTCCAGCTTGAAGGCCGCCGCGCCGTTGTCGACGAACTTTTGGAGGTGCTCGAACCAGTCTTCGCCGTGTTTTGTGATCCTGTCCATCCAGACGTCGTCGTCCAGATGCTCGTCGATGATCTCGGCGTCCGTGAAGTCGGCGGGATCCGTGCTCAGACTGACCCTGTGTCCTGCGTCGCGCTCCTCCTTGAGCAAGAGGTCGTAATCCATGCAGAGCCAGAGGGAGAAGCGGAAGGACATTTCGCGCAGAGGGTAGAAGAAGGTGCTGGAATCGCTGACGTTGGCGGGCTTCCAGTAGGGCAGGGGGAATTTCCCGGGGTTCCATTTCTTGTCCGTGGAGTAGTCGTAGTTCTGCGCCATCCAGGAGGGTTCGAGCCCCACGGTGTCGCAGGGGATTCCCTCTTTGCGGAAGGTGCGGCAGTCCCAGAGCATCGAGCGGATGTCGGTCTCCATGTTCAGCACGTACAGGAAACCGTAGGCAAACTTCGGGAGCACCTGCGGCCGTCCCGTCAGCTTCGTATAGGCGGCGATGCAGGCCTTCATGGAGCCGCAGTCAAACAGGTAGATATCGAAGGGACCGTCCGATACGGTGACGCGGAGCCGGTCGGGATCGCTGTCTCCGATGTCGAAGCGGTGGCGGAAGGTGGTGTTGACAAAGATCCCCCATCCGTCGGAGGACACGAGGAAGGGGATCGGACCGTAGGAGACCACGTTGCGGATCCACATGTCGGCGGTGTGTCCGCGCTTCTGGATACAGTCCCGGGTCTCGTCTCCCAGGCCGTAGAATCGCTCAGAGGGCTCAAGCGGCAGATCCAGCGCATATCCGCGGCGGGAGTTCTGCGCTCCGTTCGGTGTCCCGTTCGGGAGGGAGACCGTGAAGTTCAAAGTCCGCCGCCCGCCGGAGAGGGTCAGAGCGCCGCCGTCCGCGGTGAGGCGAAGATCCCCGTCGGTAACGGCGGAGTCGGAGATCCCCATGGCTTCGGGTTCACGGATCAGTCCGTAACGGGAAAGGAGCGTATCGGATAATACGCCGTCGGTGCAGGCGCGGATGCGGAATACGCCGTTTCCAAAGGCGCGGAGTTCAAATGACATGGCAGGATCCTCCTTGAAAATGATAAAGGGACTTGATTCAATACCGTTCCCAGTGATACTTCCCGGATTCGTCCTTTTGGTCGATCACCCGGAAGACGTCGTAGATCGGCTTCGGCGCGTCGAGCTCCGGGCCGTCTTTCTTTCTGCGCCAGAGGCCGAGGTTCAGCCCGAATTCCTGCCAGTTGTCCGTGTGGGCGTGGAGGATGAAGCTGTCGATCTCCGGGATCTCCATGCAGATCCGGTACGCCCGTCCGTAGGCGCAGGCTTGAAGGATCTCGCTCTCCGGCGTGAAGTGGGAGTTGAAGCCCTGCTCCGAGAGGATGATCCTCCGTCTGGTTCCCCGGTACAGGTTTTCCTCCCGGTAGAGAAAGTCCCGGAGAACGGGGAGATTCTTGAACGTGACGCGGCAGGTGTCATTGTCGTCCGTCGCGGATCTGTCGTTCCAGAAGTCCGGGAAACGCAGGTCTTCGGGATAGGGATGCGCCGCGACGTTCCACGGGAATTCCCCCTCCTCGCGGCTGTTTCGGCTGAGTTCTTCCAGCACCGGGCGGCTTCCGTAGTACTTCGTGTCCTCCGCCGGATTCTGGGAGCCGGTCCAGAAGTGGTCGAGGGAGATATAGACCCGCGCGTCCTTCCAGACAGTGGCGGCGGTCTGCCAGGTCAGGCGCATGGCAAGGGTGTATTCCGCCATGTACTCCCCGACGGTCTTGTGCCCGGCGTTCCCCCAGATCCACTGGGAATTGACCTCGTTCGAGACGATCATGCCGACCGCCCGGCCGTGGGGCCATGTCCCGTCCTCGTCCGGCTTCATGTACCGCTCCGCGAGGAAGGCGACGAACGCGCAGTAGTACCGGATCCCCTCGTCCGTCGTCATGTTGAACGCGCTGAGATGGACGTCCGGCTCGTTCATATAGGGCAGAAAATCCGGATGGAGCAGGGGACCGTAGAGGGCTTTCGAGGTGTCCTTCTGCCAGCGTTTGGAGTTGAGCAGGATCAGGGTGACGAGGATGCCGTTATCGGAGAGGGTTTTCAGCCGCTTATCGAAGGATTCGGCGTGGTTCCCGTCGAAGACGTATTCCGCGCCGTCGTGGGTGAAGCGGATCGGATGCGCGCACTCGTCCGCCGGCCGCATGAAGTCCCCGATGCAGACGTTCTGCGCCGCGTGCTTCACGCCGAGCTTTACCGCGTCCTCGATCATGGCGACCTGAAGCCCCTTCTTGCTGTCCGCCGTCGGGTACGGGGATGCGCAGGAAGCGGGAAACGCGAGATCCTCGGCGTATTTCTTCCCGCTCGCCGTTTCGCCGCCGGAGGACAGTTCCCAGCGCAGGGTCAGCCCGTCCCGCCCGTTCACAAACCGCGGGACCGAGGCCGCGCCGTCTTTGATCTCGGCGGTGAACTCCCCGATCAGAAGCTGTTCGCGGGACGCGGGGGTACAGGCGCGCACGACGGCGGTCCCTTTGGGGGTATCGGTACGCAGCACGATCCGGTCTTCCCGGCAGGTGATGTTCAGAATATTCATGGTAAGCCTTTCTGTATTTGAAGCATGAAGTCCGTGAAAACCGGAGACGGCCCGAAAATCAGTTCAGGATGAACAGGACCGCCTTCCCGGGTCCGAGGCATAGACGGAGGGAGGGAACCGGATCCCCGGACTCTGTCCAGTCGACGGGGAAGATTTGCCCCGATCCCGCGTCGGCGGATAAGACTCTTTCCCATGCGCCGAAAACTCTGAGATCTCCCGAAAAATCCTCTTTTCCCATATTGGTGAGGAATACGATCTTCCCCCCGTCCTCCGTCGTCCGCACATGGGCGAGCAGGGCCGAAGATCCGTCCCCGATGACCCGGATGCTCCGGCATTCGTCGGGCAGAACGGCGCAGAGATGATCCGTGAAATCCGCTGCGGGGGAGAGGGACATCCGGCCGTCTGCGATGCGGCGCGCGATCTCCTCCGTTTCTTCGGATTCTCTTCCCGTTTCCCGGAGCATGGCGGGCGGCTCTTCGCAGAATATCACGCGGACCCCTGCGTCGTTGGCGGAGAGGAGCTTTTCGATGGCGTCCTTCTCGATCACCCGCGCGCAGGGAAGGACGACCGCGCCGTATTGTCGGTCTCCCCAGACCAGTTTTCCGTCCCGGATTTCCGATTCGGCGGCGATTTTGCGGTCGATGCAGTCGAAGTCGATCTGATTGTGAAGCAGAGCCCACATGGAGCGGGCAAAAGCGATGTCGATCTTCCGCGTCTTTTCCGAATTGTCGATCGCGCGCGGAGCGGTGGAGGGGGTGTAGCTCGCCCACATCGCGGCCTCGGGGTAGAACACCGCCGCCCGGCTGTCGCGGATCCCCTGACGGAGGAGCCAGCCGGAACGCGCGGTATAGCGGTTGAATTCCCGGCAGGCCTCGTCGTCGATTCCGGCCCAGGAATAATAGCTTGTGAAATTGTTGACTCCCATCGCAAGGTGCCAGTTGACGGAGTCGTAGTAGCAGGAGATCGGCGCGGTCTGCCCCCGTTCCCGGACGCTGTGATCCGAAAACTCCGTGAACACCTCCCGCTCCCCGTTCAGATCGGCGAAGGAAGCGAGGAAACGGGCGATGGGAATGGCTCCCTCAACCATCAGCGCCTCTTTTTCCGTGTTGAGCTGGTCGATCCCGGGCCAGTCGAACCGCATTGCGGCGCGGAAGAAGGAACCGTAATTGACGATATGGGCCTGGAGTCTCTCCTCTTCCAGCATGTGGCCGGAGGATTTCAGTCCGTTTGCATGGCACCATTCCCGGATCGGGCCGAAATACCCGTCGGCGACCGTGTCCGCGATGAAATCCCAGAAATCGCACCGCCTCTGCACCACGTCCTTCCCCTTGCCGATCACCACGGCGACGCAGGCGTTCACGAAGGGATAGCCGAACCGCTTCTCGAAATCTTCCGGGTAGGAATCCAGCCACGGGAGGATCGGAAAGACCCCGTTCCGAATATTCCACGAAATCAGCGACGGTTCGTCCGTGAACATGGCGAGAACGCCCCGTCCGAATTCGTCCCCGAGGATCCCGCGGTATTTCTCGTGGGTGCAGGCGAGGAAGGCTTCGGTCGCCCTCCGGTCGGAAAGGCTGACATAATTCCGCGGCTCGCTGTAGCTCTCGGTGGCATGCGTGCCGTCGAACAGCCGCCGGACGGACATCATGAACAGCCAGTAGCGTCCCGGAGGTACGTCGATGTAGAGGACGCCGTTTTCGTTGAGGCGGTCCGTCACGTCGATGGGTTCCGCGTCGGGGGAGGGCTCTCCTCCGTTCGGGGTGTCCGCTCCGCCGAGGGGGATCAGCACGGCTTTCCACAGCTTATCCCCGGGGACGTCCGCGCGGTATTCCGAGGGCCCCCCGATCACGCGCCAGTAGTCGTAGCAGTACAGCCCCTTGGCGACGAATTCCGGGTGGGTCTCCGGTACGTAGCCTCCGGCAGTCCCCGAGGGATAGCCCTTTTCGTCGTAGATCCACGTGCGCATGCCGCGGCGGATGTATTCCCGGAAACCGGCCTCCGTCCTTTTCCAGCCGTCCCGGTCTTCGGGGAAGCGGCGGTTGTAGGCGATATTCCCGACGATCCCGGCAAAACCGCGCCGGTCGTAGAATTCAGCCCGGGCAGGATCCTCCGCGCCGCCGTGAATGATCTGGAAAACGCCGTACCGTCTGTCCGGATCCGCGAAACGGGAGGCGAGTTCTTCAAGACTGAGCATAATCAGGGCCTCTCTTTCCCCTCACAGTATGAAACTATTCTACCACAGTTCGGAGCGGCGTGTCAAGCTGAAAAAGGAAGACCTTATCTCCGATCATCGGGTGAAGCGGGTGTGAAGAGACGATCTCCGAACGCAATTACAGTTTGGGTGCTTTTTTCAAAAATTCCAGCGCCATGCGTCCGTTGTGGTAGGGGCATTTCCACGGCTCTGCGATGGGTTCGTCGCTGCCGGGGCGTCCGTCCTCGTGCACGTATCGGAACCACTCGGAGCCCGGCCGGGGATCGGATACACAGTCCCGGATATACCTCCACTGTGTCAGTACAGCGTCCCGGTACCGCGCCTCGCCGGTCTTCTCCCAGGCGTTGAGAAAGCCGAGGAGCGCTTCCGCCTGCACCCACCAGCACCGCTTTTCATCACGGATCCCCCGGCAGCATTCGTTGGCGAATCCGTGATCCGACATAGCCTCCCGGAACGTGTGATCCGCCATGGCCAGCAGTTTCGGCCGGATCCTTTCCGTCAGAGCGGGATCGTCCAGGACTTCCAGCGTCTTCTCCGTCAGCCAGCTGGTCTCGATGTCGTGGCCGTAGGAATGGAGATCGACGAGGGAGTTGTATTCCCGGTCGAAGAACACCTCCTGCCGCCGCTTCTCCGGATTCCAGACCTTCGTCTCCCAGATGCGGAGGATGTTGATCAGCCGGTCCCGCAGCTCCGGATCGGGCCAGACCCGGTACAGGGCGGTGTAGGCCTCCATGACGTGGAGCAGGGTGTTCATGGTGCGGACGGCTCTGACGCCGTTTCCGCTGGTCTGCCGGTTTTCCGCAGGCTGCCAGTCGGCGGTGAAGGCTTCCAGATAGCCGTCCTCGTCCCGGCAGCGGGTTTCCATGATCCGGAAGAGGTCCTTTGCCCGCTCCAGCGCCTCCCCGGATCCCGACGCCGCCCGGTACGCGGACAGCCCGTAGACGGCAAAGGCATGGCAGTAGGTATGCTTGACCGTATCTGCCGGGGAACAGTCCGGGTGAAGCGACCAGTACACGCCGCCCCGCTCCCCGTCCGTCATCTTCCGCAGCATGGCAAAGGCGTGGTCCGCCTCGTCCAGCAGCTCCGCGTCCCCCAGCGTCCGGTAAGCCTCGGAGAAGAACCACAGGATCCGGCTGTTCTGGATGCATCCCCGGTCTGCTTCCGGATGCCGCGTCAGGTCGAAGCTCACCGTTCCGGCATACCCGCCGTGTTCATCGTCCCGGAGCCCCCGCCAGAAGGGAATGATTCGCCCGGTCAGCTCCGCCCGCATTTCTTCCGTTATGGTGTTCATTGTTTTATGTCCTTTTGAGGAGGGTGTCTGAGGTTATTATAACCTCGGATCGAGGCGAAGTCAAGCCCGACGCGCCGTTTCCCGGAGGATCGGGCGGTAAGGACAGGGAAGTGTCATTTCCGCGCGCACATCCTTTTTCCCCCTTGCAATCTGCCTCCCGATGATGTATAATATCAACGGAGGCCGGACCCTGCATCCGGCGGAAAGGAGCATACCGATGGCCAGACAGAAATTCATCCCGCGGGAAAAGATGAGCAAAAAAGCCCGTAAGGAACTGGACAGACAGGGACGCGTCGTATGGGCGCACTCCCCGGTGTCAAAGGTCTTCGAAAGCAAGAAGGCATACAACAGAAGAAACCGCGATTGGCTGAAGGAGGATGGAAGCGATCGCGGTTTTTGTTTTTTCTTCACTGAATAATCTTGTGGGATTATGGGCTTTTGACATGGTTTCCCGCCCCGCATAAACCCGTGTCCGGTCTTCTGAGGATCATCCCTGAATAAGCCTCCCGATCCGGCGGGGCCTTCTCCTCATGTGGGGGTTGACAAGGTCCGGCGGGTATGCTATCATGATTTCGGCAGCAGGGTCCTGGACCCGATCGTTTTGACAGAAAAACGGAGGAACAGAATGAAACTCGGCGTGATGCTCGATTCCTTCCGGTGCGGATGGGAGGAAAGTCTCAAAAAAGCCGCGGAGCTCGGGTTCGGCGGCGTACAGCTGACCGTGGCGGCGGGAGAACTGACGGCGGAAGCGGTGCGGGATTACCCGGTACGGAAAATCCTTGACAGCCTGGATGCCCACGGACTGGAACTGACCGCTCTCTGCGGACTGAGCGGATATGAATATAACGATCCGGCCGAAAACGACGAATGCGTGGAGAAGACCTGCCTCGCGCTGGATCTGGCGGACCGGTTCGGATGCAGGATCGTCACCTCCCATATCGGGACCGTTCCGCCGGACGAATGCAGGGCCAAAGACGCCATGAGGGACGCCCTGAACAGGATCTCCCTGTACGGCGGAAAGATCGGCGCGCGCTTCGCGATCGAAACGGGACCGGAGCCGGGGCATATCCTCGGGGAACTGCTGGATTCGCTGGACGGGGGTGGCATCGGGGTCAATTTCGATCCCGCAAATCTCGTCATGTGCTCGGACGACCGGCCGGAGGAGGCTCTTCGCTGGCTTGGGAAATACGTGGTGCATACGCACGCGAAGGACGGGATCATGATTCCGAAGCGGATGGAAGATCCTGCTTTCGGGGACGCGGTGCGTGCGGAAATGCGGCAGATGCTGGAGAGAGGCCGGATCTGGTATGAAATGCCCCTCGGAGAAGGCGACGTGGATTTCGACGTCTACCTTCCCGCGCTCGCGGAAACGGGATTCGACGGCTGGCTCACCATCGAGCGGGAAGTCGGGGCTTCCCCGGAACGCGACATTGCCCTCGCCGCAGACTTTCTGAGAACGGTATGCGCGAGGCACGGGATCGCGCTGGCCTGAATAAGCGGGCAGCAGGGGGAAGAAAGGCAACTGTCCGAAATTCTTCAACGATCGCGTTATGACAGGAAGGAAAATATCGGATAAGCCGGCTTCGTGATATCACGGGCCAGGTGTTTATATTTTGCTTTGTCGGAAACGATCTGTCAGGTCAGACTTACCCGTTTCAAAACAGCGCCGTCCGGTGTTCCGGCCGAGGCGAAGAGCTCCCGACCGTCCGTATAGACCGCCGTCCAGAGCGCGCCGGCATCTTCAGGGACGTCGAAAACCGTCTCGGCGGGGCTGAAGGATTCCCGATGCGGGTCCGAAACCATCGTTTTCATGACGGAGGTCCGGTCCCCCTTCACCGCCTTGTCTTCGTCGGTCTGGAAGGAGACCGCAAGCCTGCCGTCCGGCAGTTCCGCGATCCACGGGGCGCCGGCTTTGGAACAGTCCGTTTTCGGGATGTAAATGTCGACGGGATCACTCCATCTCTTCCCGTCCGCGGAGCGGAGCAGCTGGATCACAAAGGGGTGTTTCCCGGCCCCGTTCCGCAGATGGGTGGATTCGATGACCAGAGCGTATCCCCCGGACGAAAGCGGGGTCCACACCGGCATCCCGTCCCGGGAATCGTGTTCTTCGCCGCAGCACACAATGGTGCGGTTCCCCCATCTGCTCCCGTCCCACTGCATGTACTCGATGTTCTGCTGGGGCGTGACGGAGGTCGCATCGTTGGCGTAAAAGCAGGTCGGCACGCCGCCGAGAAGGCCGAGACATGGCTCCCAGACGCCCCGGAACCCTCCGTCCGCTTCGGTATATTCGGTCACGACGGAATGAGGACGGAAGGATTTCCCGTCGCCGATGTTCACGCGGATGGAGGTATAGAAACCGTTCTCCCGCTTCCCGATAGCGCGGTGAGCCAGAAGGACCTGTCCGTCGGGCAGTTCGAAAAACTCCGGATTGGCGCAGGTGAGATCCGGGGTAAAGCTCCCGGGGCCTGCATCCCGCCACGTGCGTCCGTCGTCCTCTGTGGAGAATACCCGAATGCCCTCCCCGGTCTCCGCCGCGGCAATCAGGGAACCTTTTTTCAGCCGACAGACGCGCGGACTGGCGGCGCGGGGCCGGATCACCGTCTGCCGGATCGTATTCCAGTTGAACATAATTGTCCTTTCCATAAGCGGAATTCCCGTGAGGGGAGGCTTTTTTGTTTTCAGCCACGGCTCTGCGGCGAAAAGATTCGGAAGTCCCGTCAGCCATCGCAAGGGCCGAGATGAAATCAGAAAGCTTTTGCGGTTATGGTTTACACCGTAATGAACTGGGACAGGACGGAGAGCATGAGACTGGCGATGAGCAAAATGATCGCGCCGCCCAGACGGGAAGAGATCTGCGCGAACGGCATCAACCCCATGCGATCCGCGGAGGACAGCACGGCCACGTCTCCGGTGCCGCCCATGTTGCTCATGCACAATCCTGCGGTGATGCCGGCCTCAAACGGATAGAATCCGACCAGCCTGCCGATCAGCGCCGCCCCGAGGAACGCGCCGATACAGGTGGCCGCGCACAGAGCCAGATAGGTCAGCGAAAAACTGCCGATCACGGTGGCAATATCCAGGTAGCATATACCGATGCCGACGAGCAGCATGTTCGTCAGGTTCTTCATGATGAACTGGAACCACTGGAAACAGGCGATTTCGATGGATTCCGGCACGATCCGGGCGATCTTGCAGACGGCGACGGTCACGATCATCCATGCGTAGGCGTGAATGGTGACGCCGGTGCCGAGGGAATTCCACAAGCCCTGCAGGATAAAGCCGAAAGCGAAGAACGCGCCGGAAGCGAGCAGCCCGAAGCCGAGGCTCTTCACATCGATCCTGTCTCGCTTCATCTGCGTTTCGGGACTGATCTCCAGTTCTTTCGGATCGATGTTTCCGGCTTTTATCAGCTGGCCGTTTCCGTTCAGCTTCCCCCGGATCACCCTGACCAGCACGCCGGCCAGAACGATGGACACGGCGTTGCCGATGGCTACGGCGGGAGTCATGACAGAAAGGGCTTCGGTGGCGGACATGGGGCTGCTGGCCTCAAAGATCTTGGACAGCGGCGTCGCTCCGGCCCCCATACCTCCGCCCATGATGGGAAGAGCGATCAGCAGCAGCGCGTTCAGGACCGGGTAGCCGAGCAGTGCCGCCGTGCCCATACACAGTGCGAAGGCCAGGATCAGCGCGCCGAAGATGGCGGGGAAATACCGGGCCGCGGCTTTGATCAGCAGCCTGCGGTTCATGCCCAGAATGGAGCCGGTGATCAGCGCCGCGATGTACCAGTCCAGAAATCCGCCGGTCGTCTTGAAGAACGCGCCGATGTTTTCCGTGAGGTCGAGGGAGCCGAAGGGCAGGTTCCAGTCCGCCGCGGGCAGGAGCCCGAAATAGACCAGGAGTCCGGCCCCGAAAATGCACACGATGGCGCCTCCGCCCAGATAATCCTTGATGATGGGGGTATGGTCGCCGATCCAGAACAGGATCTCGCCCAGCACGATCATGAACGCGAAGCAGCCCGCCATACCCTGGGGCAGTACGCCGAGGTAGGCTGCCCCCAGAACGATCACCGCAATGACACAAAAGACGTACCACGGCAGCCCGAAGAACGTGAACAGATTATCTCTCGGTTTCTTTGTCACAGCATTGTTCATGGATATACACCTTCCATGTGCCTGTTGAGCACTTTCTCCCGGCTTTCGGCAAAAGCTCTGCTAATACTATATTCCTTCTATAAAGCTGTCTTCATGGGTTTTGATCGCTCTCCGTAGAATGCGAACGACGGGGTGGGAATATCATTTTCCCAAACATGACTTCATCCATCCCACCCCCGAGAATCCCCTTCGGGAATTCTCGCTTACGTCAGCCGTAACATTGAGCTCGCGAAGGATAACCCTGATATGGTTGGATGACTATATTGGTGTGTCAAGGCATCAACTTCACATTA
>CACZNC010000079.1:13601-15412 GCA_902782445.1 uncultured Ruminococcus sp. | reverse complement strand
CAGGCTAGACCAATAACGTATCGTCGAAACCTTGGCACACCAATATAGCTATCCAACCGTATCAGAGTTATCGTTCGTGAGCTCAATGTTACGGCTGACATAAGCGAGAATTCCCGAAGGGGATTCTCGGGGGTGGGATGATTGACGTCATGTTGGGATATATTGCATTCCCACCCCGTTGTTCGCATTCTACGGAGAGCGATCAAAACCCATATAGTTAGCTATTTAGAAAGAGAATAGTATAAATCAAAAAAAGCCGGGGAACGTCCTCCGGCAGAATAAGAAGCCCGCAAACCCGGACCCGACGGGCGGAAGTGCCCGCGGGATGAAAGGAGAAGACAGCAATGGCAAAAATCAAAATCGGAGTGTTCGGGGCAGGCCGGGGAATGACGATGATCCGCCAGATCCTGAACAGCAAGGAAGCGGAGCTCGTCGCGGTCTGCGACAAGTACAAGCCTCTGCTCGACGCCTGCAAAAAAGAAGCGGAAGCCTGCGGTCTCTACGACATCACCTACTACGAGCGCTTCGACGACTTCTTCAATCACGACATGGACGCGGTGGTCTGTGCCAACTACGCCCACGAGCACGCGAAATTCGGCATCAAACTCCTCGAAAGCGGCCGCCACATCATGACCGAGTGCCTGACGATGGCGAACATGGCCGAGGCCGTCCAGCTGATCGAGACCGTCGAGAAGACCGGGAAGATCTACACCTACGCCGAGAACTACTGCTACACCCCCGTCCGGTGGGAAATGCGGAACATCTACCGCTCCGGGGCCATCGGCGAGCTGATGTACGCGGAGGGCGAATATCTCCACGACTGCTCCTCCATCTGGCCCTCCATCACCTACGGCGAGCGGAACCACTGGCGGAACATCATGCCCTCCACCTTCTACTGCACCCATTCCATCGGCCCGATCCTCTACATGACGGGTCTGAGACCGGTGCAGGTGTCCGCCTTCGAGACGAAGAACATGCCCTTCATGCGGGATCTCGGCACGGCCTCCGGCTCCCTCGGCATGGAGATCGTGACCCTCGACAACGGGGCGATGCTCAAATCCCTGCACTTCAACATCAAGTCCTACCGCCACTCCAACTACCAGCTCAACGGCGACCTCGGCGGAGTCCACGATCTCGGAAACGGACAGATCGGCGTCTACATCGAGCAGCCGGGTCAGAACTGCCGCGGCGAGACGAAGGTCTACACGCCCGCTCCCATCGTGGCGGGAACGGAAAACAGCGGCCACGGCGGCGGCGACTTCTTCACGACCTACTACTTCATCCGCTCCATCCTCGGGGATGAAGTGGCGAGAGAGCGGGCCATCGACGTGTATCAGGCTGTGGATATGTGCATGCCCGGCACGGTGGGCTACCGTTCCATCGTCGAGGGCAACGTCCCGATCAAGCTCCCGAATCTGCGCAACAAGGAAGAGCGGGACGCCTACCGGAACGACACCTTCTGCACCTTCCCCGAAAGCGCGGGCGATCAGTGGGTCTCGAACAATGTTCAGGAGAATATCGAGATCCCGGACTCCGTGTTCGACGAGGTCAGAAGACGCTGGGAAGCCGGAGAACCGGGCTGAGGACCTTCACCCATCCGCTCTGCCGGGATCGGGCGGAATGACGGGACAACAGGAAATAAATCTGCCGGGTATCCTTTGGACGGACGCCCGGCGGTTTTTTGCTTTTCATGCTGTTTCGCTGACAAAGTGATACTAATCTCAAGCTAAAAAGGAAACGCGGCTTCTTGAAAGAAGCCTGGCAAGAACTTCAATTGGGGGGAGGACAAGGTTATACCAATTAAGTACGGT
>CACZNC010000079.1:0-13550 GCA_902782445.1 uncultured Ruminococcus sp. | reverse complement strand
CAGGGTTATCCTTCGCGAGCTCACGGCAAGGCCGTTCGCATTCTACGGAGAGCGATCAAAACCCATGAAGACAGCTTTATAGAAGGAATATAGTATGAGAAAACTTTACAAAAACCGATATCCCACGGCGAGCAGGCCGATCTGGACGATCAGAAAGAGCGGGAAGAAGAGCTTGAAATACCAGTGCTTTGTCTTGTGCCGGCAGAGGATCATGCCGAGGACGCCCCCCAGTCCGCCGAAGCAGGCTGCCGCGAGGAAGAGGGTCTTCTCCGGGACGCGCCGCCTGCCGGTCTTGGCGAGGCGTTTGTCATAAGCCATCAGGCAGAAGGATAGGAGGTTGAGCACCGCAAGGACCGCGGCAATGATCGGAATCGCTTTCATGTGTTGTGTTTCCTTTCCGTATCAGGCCTTTCCCGCGGCGATTTCGTCGAAGATCCGGTAGTACCGTTTCCCGAGCTCGTAGATCGCCTTGCGGGAGAAGTGGATCGGATCCTCCCAGCCGAGGGGATTGCTTTTCAATTCCTGATAATTCGAGAGCAGGCCGTCCGTCTCGGCGAATCCTCCGCATCCGCAGTCCCGGCAGACCGCGCGGATGGCATCCACCACGGGGGTGCAGACCGCGATGTTGTCGTTCTTCCAGTGATGGACGAAGTCCCCGGCGACGAAGGGAAGATCCTCCCGGCCGACCTCCGCCCGCACGCCCTTCACGAGGGTCATGAGGTTATCGTAATGGGTCTGATAGGAGGCTTTCAGTCCGGCGTCCGTCTCCCCCTGATGCCAGAGCAGGGCGACGGGGGTGTTTTCGGGATTTAATCCGCTCGCCGTGCGGATCATGTCGAGCATTCTGAGATAGAGGTCGTCCGCGGGCTTCCAGCGGTTGTCAAGAAATCCGGTGCCGCCCACCGCCGCGCGCAGGATCAGGAGCTTCCGTCCCTCAGCCAGTCTGCCGGAGTTGAGGTATTCCCTTGCGAAGGCGAAGGAGAAATTGCTCTGGATCTGGTTGCCCGTCACCTTCTCGGCGGCGAGGGAGATCGTGAAGTTTTCGTTCAGGGTCCACACCCGCTCGTCGGGCTGCCACGGCTCGTCCACGGGCCCGAATCCGTAACCCTCGGCGTTGGACTGCCCGGCCTGGATCAGGATGTCGAATTTATCTTCGGTAAAATCTCTCAGCATGGCTTGATTCCTTTCGGTATGGAAAAGATGATGGTCTCATACTCTATCCCTTCTAAGGAGTGACGCGGCTTCTTTGAAAAGAAGCCTGGCAAGAAACTTCAATTGGGGGCAAGACAAGGCTGACTCCATTTCGTTCAGTCTGTGTCCGCACACCAATATAGTCATCCAACCGTATCAGAGTTATCGTTCGTGAGCTCACAATCATAGATTGTTCGCACTCTACGGAGAGCGATCAAAACCCATGAAGTCAGCTTCATAGAAGGTAAACAGTATCAGAAGCGGGTCTCCTCCGTCAGTATACACGGATCCGGGCGAAATTGCAAGTCCCGCCGCCAAAAAACGACGAAAAAGGCCCGGGACAAGGAAACAGGATCCCGCATCCCTGGGAATGGCGCTGAGGTTCAAAATCCGCGGAAAAGCTCTTCGACGCGGGGGCGGATGAAGTCGAAGCAGGGATTCCCCGCCGCTCTTCGGACACGGTCGATCTCGCCGTCCGGATCCCCGTCGGTCGAATACCAGACCGTCGCCGTCGGATGATAATACTCCGGGCGCATGAGGAGGGAGGTGTGCCGTTTCTCCTTCGGCATCACGGGGCATTCCCCCCGGTCGGTGACGCCGTGCCCTCCGATCATCCCATCGGTATACGCGTCAAAAGCCTTTGCGTACTCCGCCGCGGAACCGAGGGAGGACAGGGCGTTTTCCCCGTCGCCGCGTTCGGCGTACCGTTCCGCCATGCGGGTATAGGCCAGCGAGACCGTCTGACTTGTTTCGAGATAATCCCCGTCTTCGAAAAACACGCGGTGAAGCTCCGGGATCTTTTTGAGGACCAGGATCGCGTCTTCCGGGCAAAGCAGGGGTCCGCCGTCCGAGGAAAAGGAGGCGAAATCCAGCAGGTCGTCGCAGAGGGAGATGAAATGCTCTTCGATCCCCATGTGGATCTCGTAAACCTTTTCCATCCCCTGAGCCAGAAGCCGCATCAGCCTGCCGCGGGTCCAACCCGGCTCCGGCATGTTTTCGGCGATCCGAAGGGCTTCGTCCCGCATCCCCTTTTCCTTGTAGGCCATGCAGAGCGATCCCTCCGCCCTGTTTTTCAGAGAAGCGTCCCGCGTCCCCTCCCGGACGGCTTCAAGCAGGGCGACCCGCTCCTTCCAGCGTTTTTCATAGGTCTCCGGTTCCCCGCCGTAATCGAGGGCGTGGGCAAGACCAAGCATCAGTTCGAAGGAGGACGGGAATTCCGCCAGCCCCTGCCTGTAAATCCCGACTTCTTCGCGGGGGTTCCCGTTCATCATGGCCCGCGTGACGATCTCGTCGATCTTCTTTTCCCGGTTCGTCATGTCGATCCCTAGGAGCACGTCGGAGGAGACGCCGAAGATCGCGCAGAGCTGGGGGATCTGGCTGATATCCGGGGCGTTGCGATCACACTCCCAGCCCGAAACGGCGGCGGAGGTGAGGCCGAGAAATCCCGCGAGCTGCTCCTGCGTCATGTCATGTTCGCGCCGCAGCTGCCGGATGGTGGTTCCGATGGACATATTCTGTTCTCCCTGTTTTTCCGTATTCCGGTACCGGTGATCCCATTATACCCCGGGAAACCGTCCGCCGCAAGGGAACGATCGTGTCGCACAGTTCAAGTTTCGCTTGACTTTTCAGCCTGCCGTACCGGAAGGAGAAGGTCTCACGCCCCGTCCGGCTCCCAGGCTCCACTGTATCCGATGGTGACGGCGGCGTTTTCGGCTCCGGCTTTCATGCAGTCCCGGAGGGGAAGGCCCCGGAGCCGGGAGACGAGGAATCCCGCGATGTAGCTGTCCCCCGCGCCCATGGTGTCGACGACCTCGCAGGGCACGATCCCCGCGGCGTAAAATTCCCGGCCGTCATAGGCGATGCTCCCGCGGCTGCCACGGGTGGCGACGACGATCTCCGGTCCCAAGGCGCGGAGTTCCCTGAGCTTTTCCCGGATCTCGTCCTCCCCGCTTTTGTCGTCGGAGAGGAAGAAGACGGTCGTGTGGGGGAGCGCGGTCCGGGCGGTCTCCGAAAACGGCGCTTCCGAGGCGTCGTAGGCCGTCGGGACCCCTCTCTGCCGGATCGCTTCCAGGGCGGATTCCGAATGCCCCCAGAGGCCCGTCACCGCAAGATCGTGCTCCGCGATGAAGCCGATCTCCTCCTCCGACGGCCTGTAATCCGCCATGACGCCCTCGTCGTAGCCGGAGAAGGTCCGCTCGCCGTTCACGATCCTGATGTGGGTCACGGCGGTGCTTCCCTCCCGGACCCGGACATGACTCACGTCCACGCCGCGGCTTCCGAGCGCGTTCAGAAGGAATTTCCCGTTCGCGTCCTTCCCCACCGGCCCGACGTAGGACGCCCGTTCCCCGAGGCGGCGGACATAAGCGGCCACGTTCACCGGATTGCCCCCCGGAAAGATCTGCCCGGTCTCCCCGTAGGAATCCACGCAGTTGTCGCCGAAACACGCGATCCTCTTGCTCATGCCGTTCTCCTTTCCTCCCGTCACGCCAGCGGAACGCTTCCCTCGAGCATATCGCACTCTTCGATCCGTCCGTTTTTCAGCCGGAAGGTGCGGATCTCGAAGGGTTTGAACGATACGCGGAAGTTCACACCCGCCGCGGGGAGGGAGATCTCCGCCTCCGTTTCCCTGCCCTGGGATTCGTAGAGTCTGAGGATCCAGACGCCCTCCTCCCGCTCGCTCCGCTTGAAGCAGGAGAGGAGGATGTTTTCCCGGTCGATCTCACACAGGGGCAGGGGCTTTTCTCCTTCTCCCGAGGGACAGAATGCCAGCGCGTAAGGTTTCCGGTTCCACGCCGCGGCTTCCCGGTCGATCTCAGCGGAGCGTTCGGCCCGGGATCCCCCCATCAGGCGGAAGCGGTACCGGCGTTCGCCCTGATCCATCCTCTGCTGATACATGGGTTCGTGGAAGGGCTCTCCCCACGCGGACCGGCCGGAACCGTACCCGGCGGAGCGGAGCAGGGTCACGCGGAGTTCTCCGTTTTTGAAGTCCGAGCCGTAGACGCCGTCGTCGATCACCGTGAGGGCCTTTCCCTCGCCGCAGACCGCCTGCCAGTACTGGGAGAAGGTGTCCTCCCCGCGGCTTCCCGGACGGAGCTTTTCGCGGCCGAACATGGTCATGCCGTGGTGTTCTCCGTTTTCAAAGACCGTCGGGACCGCCAGCTTGAGCCGCTTTTCGTTCTCCGCCCAGAAGACCCGGATCTCGATGTCGAGGGCCCCGGAGATCTTGTTGACGATGTAGCGCACGAGCATCCGGGAGCGGCCGTACTTCATGTCCGCCTCGATGACCGTCTGGACTTCCCCCTCTTCCACCGGGCGGACGGGCGGGACTGTCTGGCCCTTGACGCCCGAAAAATCGGTGGCCTCGCCGGGGGTCATGAGGGTGAAGCGGCCCTCGGGATAGCGCAGATCGAGATTCGGATGCCCGTCCCAGCAGGAGATGGCGTCCTGAAAGACCTCGGCGGCGAAGGCTCCGGGTTTCAGGAATTCCTGCCCGTCCACGATATAGGAGTCCACCAGCCCCGTGCGGGTGTTGACCGTCACCGATCCGCGGGCGGTTTCCGCGACGAGGAGGTTCCGCTTTTCCCATCTTTCCCGTCCTTCCGGTTTTTCGGTTCCCAGGGTGGGCATCGGGCGGCCGTCGAGGGTCTCGAATCTCACGTCGAAGCGGGTCACGGTCATGGGCGGAAGGGGATATTCGATCACGATCCGCTTGCACCAGTCCATGTAGAAATTGCCGGATTCCTTCGCCTGCTGGGAGGGGACCCGCTCGCCGTTCACATACGCGACGGGATTCGAGAACTTCTTGTGCCAGAGCTGGCGGGGGAGGAGGAATTCCACGTCCACCGGCTGGGTGAGGACGAAGGGATGGGGGTTGTACACGAGGATCGGCACGGTGTCGCCGTCGGACACGGGTTCCTGGCCGGAGCAGAGGGCGAGGAAGTACTTCGATTTGAGCCGGTTCGTGATCTCGAGTCCGTGGTGCAGGGCGCGGATCATGTCCTCCTCCACCGGCTGGATGCAGGATCCGGGCAGGGAGTCGTGGAATTCGGCGAACAGAAGATCCCGCCACGCCTCGTCGAGATGGGGTTTGTCGTACTCCGACAGCCCGGCGATCGACGCGTGGGCCGCCATGGTCTCCGTCATGACGAGGTCGTTTTCGAGCTGGCGGTGGAGCTGCTTGATGCGGATGATGGAGGTATAGCAGCCCTCCATGAGGTGGTTGAGCCCTCTCTCCACGACGGGAAGCGTCTCGGGATCCAGCGTTTTGAAATATGCGTCCGGGGTGGAGTGGACGAGGTCGGCGCCGGAGGCTTTCAGCGCGGCTATGTCGTCCAGGTCCTTCCGGGAGGGTCCGCCGCCGTGGTTGCCAACGCCCCAGAGATAGAGGGCGGTCTTTTCGTCCTTGTGCCGCTCGAGCCAGCCGGGTTTTTCCTCCGTCCCCGTGAGCTCCTCCGCGGCCTGGCCGAAGACGGAGTTGTAGCCCTTGTCGGAGCGGTGGACGAGGACCTCGGAGCCGTCGTACCCGATCCAGCGGAAATCCTCACTCGGGAATTCGTAGTTCCCGCGGCCCGGGCGGATGTTGACGTACTGTTTGTAGCCGCATTTCGCCAGCACCTGCACCAGTCCCCGGGCGTGGCCGAAGGAGTCCATGTTGACGGCGGTGATCGGAACTTTTCCGAATTTATCCCAGAAATAGATCCGCCCTTTCAGGATCTGCCGGAGGATCGACTCCCCCGCCGGGATGTTGCAGTCGGGCTGGAGGAACCATCCCCCGACGATCTCCCAGCGGCCGGAGGCGACCTGCTCCCGGATCTTCTCGAACAGGGCGGGCTCGTGCTCCTCCACCCATTCGTAGAGGAGGGATTCGTTGTGGTTGAAGATGAAATCGGGGTATTCTTCGATCAGCCGCGCGGCGGAGCGGAAGGTGGAGATCGCCTCGCTCATGCCGCTCTCCCACTGCCAGAGCCAGACGGGGTCCAGGTGGGCGTTGCAGAACATATAGGTTTTCATGGGTCCTCCGGTTGAATCCGTTTTTCTGTTATTATACCAAAGCCGGGGCGGGATGTCAATGCCCGGTTTTCCGGGGGCGGAATGCGGGGGAACGGGGAGTGTCTTTTCGTCTTGACTTGCCCGCGGCGATGGGGTATAATGGAGCAAAGAGCGAAATCACCCTGCCGAAAGGAGCCAATCATGCCGCAGCTGCCCGATCTGAACGCGGATAACCGGACCGTCGTCATACCCGCGGGGATCTACCGCCTCGCCGAACCCCTCGTCCTCCGGGGGAAGCATCTCCGCGTCGTGGGGGAGGGGACCGTCGTCTTCCGCGGAACCGTACCCGTCCGGCGGGAGGGAGACGTCTTCCCCGTCCCGACCAACATGAAGGCCGACGGATTCTACATCGGAGACCGCCGGTACCGCACCGCCCGCTATCCGAAAGCCTCGGACCCCTCCCTGCCCTTCGGCGGATATGCGGCGGACTGCACCGATCCCAAAAAGACAAAGGACTGGAAGGATCCGAAGGGCGGATATCTCCACGCCATGCACAAACACCTCTGGGGCGGCTATTCCTACCGGATCGAGGGCAAGAACCCCGACGGGACGCTGATCCTCTCGGGGGGCTGGCAGAACAACCGGCAGATGGGGATGCACGACGAATACCGCTTCGTCGAGAATATCCGGGAGGAAATGACGGAGCCGGGGGAATGGATGTTTGACGAAGACGCCGCCTGCGTCCGCGCGATCCTCTGTCCCGGGGACGAACGGAAGGAAGCCGAGGTCGTCGTGAATCCGACCCTCCTTGTGCTGGACGGGTGCGAGGACGTGACGTTCGAAAACATCGTCTTCGAGCGGGGGGCCCGGACCTTCATGGAGACGAAAGAGCCCCTGTTGTGCAGCGACTGGACCATCGCGCGGGCCGGGGCGGTCCTCGTGCGGAATTCGGCGGACTGCTCCTTCGTCGGGTGCGTCTTCCGGGAACTCGGCTCGAACGGGGTCTTCGTCGACGGGAACTGCCGGGGGATCTCCGTTTCGCGCTCCCATTTCAAAAACATCGGGGCGTCGGGCGTCTGCTTCGTCGGTTCCCCCTCTTCCGTCCGCCAGCCGATGACCGATCTGGGACTGCGCATGACGGAGGACGAGATCGACAAAACGCCCGGTCCCGCCTCGGAGGACTATCCGAAGAACTGTTCCGTGGAGGACTGCCTGATCGAGTACACCGGGGAGACGGAAAAGCAGTCCGCCGGGGTGGAGATCTCCATGTCCTTCGGCGTGACGGTGAAGAACTGCACGATCTGCCACTGTCCCCGGGCCGGGATCAACATCTCCGAGGGGACCTTCGGCGGACACCGGATCGAGGGCTGCGACGTCTTCGACACCGTCCGGGAGACCGGGGACCACGGGAGCTTCAACTCCTGGGGCCGCGACCGGTTCTGGCATCTTTCGGACCATGGGATCGCGGGAAAATACGCGGATCTCGACATGCTCGCGCCGAATATCATCTGCCGGAACCGCTTCCGCTGCGATCACGGCTGGGACATCGACCTGGACGACGGATCCTCGCACTATGTCATATCCGAAAACCTCTGTCTGAACGGCGGGCTGAAACTGCGGGAGGGCTTTGACCGCACGGCCGTTTACAACATCACCGTGAACAACACCCTGCATCCGCACGTCTGGTATGAGAACAGCGGGGACACAGTCGAAGATAATCTCGTTTTCCGCCCCTACGCCCCCGTCTGGATGCCCGACCGCTGGGGCCGCTCGGTGGACAAAAACATCCTCTTCGATCCCGGCGCGGACACTCCCACACCCGCCAAGGAGCTCTCGGCCCTCTCGAAGCAGGACGCCCGGTCGGTGAAGCAGAACGTCCGGTTCCGCGCTCCGGAGAAGGGGGACTTCACGCCGACGGACCTCCCGGGATTCGAGACCTTCCCCTCGGAATTCGGCGTCCGGTACGAGCCGCTGAAAAAGCTGGCGGACGTCCCCGAAATGCCCCGCATCCGGACCGCGGACCCCGGTGAGGGAGAAAACCGGGAGATCCGCCTTGACGCCTTCGGGCTGACGGTCAAAAGCATCGAGACGGACGGCGAAATGTCGGTCCTCGGATCGGCGGAACACCGGGGAGCCTTCGTGCTGGCGGTCGATCCGGCTTCCCCGGCGGAGAAGACAGGACTCCGGAAAGGCGATCTGATCGTCGAATGGGACGGGGAGGCTGTGAAAAAGGCGGAGGATCTCGAGGAGTTGATCGGCGGCGTAGAAGAGAGGCCGCGGGTGAAGATCTTCCGGGATCACCGGTATTTCGATTTATAAATGCACCACAGGGAACAGGGCGTTAAGCCGGAAAGGACGAACAGCATGATGGAACTGAAACTGCGCTACAAAAGCCCCGCCCCGGACAGCGAGGAGGGATGGGAAAAATACTCCCTCCCCGTCGGGAATTCCTATTTCGGCGGGAATGTCTTCGGAGGCGTCGGGTACGAGCGGATCCAGATCACCGAGAATTCCGCGGAAAACCCCGGCGGGCTCGGAGGACTGAACAGCTTCGCCGACATTTTCATCCGCTTCCCCCACGGAGAAAAGGACGCCGGGAACTACGAACGCGGGCTGGATATCGGACGGGCCCTCGCATACGTCCGGTATGACTGCGGCGGCGTGAAGGTCGAGCGGGAGTATTTCGCCTCCTACCCGGACCGGGCGCTCGTCGGGCATATCGTCACCTCCGCCCCGTCGGATTACCGGATCGAGATGCAGATCCCGTTTCTGACCGAGGAAAAAGGCCGGGAAAAGCAGGGCACCGTCCGTTCGGAGGGGGATCTCATCACCATGTCCGGCGTGATGGAGGCCTACAATCTCCGCTTTGAAGGTCAGCTCCGGGTCTTCTCCGACGGGAAAATCACGGCAGAGGAGGGCGGGCTTTCCGTCACCGGGGCACAGGACACGGTTTTCGTCTTCTGCTGCGGGACCAACTACGAACTGCGGCCCGAGGTCTTTCTGGAAAAAGACGGCCGGAAGAAACTGCGGGACTTCGATCCCCACGAGAAGGTATCGGGGATTCTCTCCGCCGCCTGCGCCCGTTCCCGGGAAGAACTGAAAGAGCGGCACACAGCGGACTATGCCTCCCTGTTCGGCCGGGTCTCGGTCCAGTTCGGGGAGACGGAGGTCCCCGAAAAGCCGACGGACGAGCTGCTCGCGGACTACGCGAAGGGGGAGAAGAGCCGGTATCTCGAAGCGCTCTATTTCCAGTACGGGCGGTACCTGCTGATCGCCTCCTCGCGTCCGGGCGGGCTCCCCGCGAATCTGCAGGGGGTGTGGAACTGTCACGACCGGTCCCCCTGGGGCAGCGGCTACTGGCACAACATCAACGTGCAGATGAACTACTGGCCGGCCTTCGTCGGGAATCTGGCCGAAACCTTCGAAGCCTATAAGGACTTCAACCTCGCGTTCCGTCCGGCGGCGGAGGAATACGCGCGGCAGTACATCCGGCGCACGGTCCCCGAGAACTGGTCGGAGGAGCCCGGCGCCTGCGGCTGGACCATCGGGACGGGGAGCTACGCCTACGAGATCAGCGGTCCGGGGGGTCACTCCGGTCCCGGGACGGGCGGGCTGACGTCGAAGCTGTTCTGGGAGGTCTTCGCCTTCACGGGGTCCGAAAAGGTCCTCCGGGAGACCGCCTACCCCGCCCTGCTCTCGATGGCGAAGCATCTTCTCCGGGTGGTGCGGGAATACGACGGGCTGTATCTCTCGGTCTTCTCCGCCTCCCCCGAACAGATCATCTGCAACAACTGGACGAATCCCGTGCAGTACTACCACACGGTGGGATGCGCCTTTGACCAGCAGATGATCCGCGAAAACGGGCTGGATCTGCTCCGGTGCGTGGATCGGATCGGCGAAGAGAACCTCCCTCCGGAAGACCTCCCCGTGATCCGGGAACTGCGAAAGCAGATCGAACGGTACGATCCCGTGCAGGTCGGATGGAGCGGGCAGATCAAGGAATACCGGGAAGAAAAGTTCTACGGCGAGGTCGGGGAATACCGCCACCGCCACATCTCCCAGCTCGTCGGGCTCTATCCCGGCACGCAGATCACCCGTGAGACCCCCGCATGGCTCGACGCCGCGAAGGTGACTTTGAACTTCCGCTCCGACGAATCGACGGGCTGGGCCCTGGCGCACCGTCTGAACGCCTGGGCGCGGACGGGGGACGGAAACCGCGCGTACAAACTCTACGGCAATCTGCTGGGGACGCGGACCCTGCCGAACCTCTGGGACACCCATCCGCCCTTCCAGATCGACGGAAATTTCGGCGGCTGCTCGGGCGTGGCGGAAATGCTGCTCCAGAGCCATGAGACCTGTATCGCGCCCCTCGCCTGCATCCCGGACGCCTGGGAAACCGGCTCCTTTGCGGGTCTTTGCGCCAGGGGAGGATTCGAGATCGGCGCGGTATGGCAGAACGGATGCGCGAAGACTCTCACGGTCCGCTCGCTGGCCGGGAACGTCTGCCGGATCCGTTATCCCGGGATCGCCGGGGCGAAGATCCCCTTCCCGCACACCTCGGCGGGACCGGACAGGATCGAATTCGAAACCGCGGCGGGAGAAAGCTATGAGATCACGGAGATCCCGGTCTGGGAGAAGAAGCCCGTGCCCGCCTCCCTCCATGCGGACCGGGATGGGAATCTGATGTGGGACTTCGAAGGACCCGTCGCGGTATGGCGGGCCGCCGGCAGTTCCCCGGTCTACGAAAAGATCGCGGAGGGGATCGAAGGCGGCAGATGGACCGACGAAAACTCCCCCTTCGCCGGAGCGGAAACCGTGACCTACAAGATCACCCGTTCGGACGCGGAAGACGGATCAGCCCCCGGAGCCCTCGTCACCCTGAACCACTCCACCGCCCTCGAACGCCTGCGCTACCGGTATCTCGTCACCCAGCTCAACGCCGTCTGCGGAGGGGTCAGGCTCCCGGAAACGGAGGACTGAACCTCTCCCCCGCCCATCGGCCCTCATAAACGGAGGCAGAACATGAAATTCACACCGGTCTTTTTCGGATCCTCGCCGGATATGCCGGGGATCCCTCCCTTCCCGGCGTCGGTCCCGGGCAATATCCAATCCGATTTCATCAAGGCGCACCCGGAGTTCGCGGGGGACCTCAACTTCGGTCTCGAACACCGGAAGATGCTCCCTCTGGAAGCTTATGCCTGGTTTTACAAAACGACCCTCGACTATGCCCTCGCTCCCGGCGAAAAACTCTGGTTCGTCACCAAGGGGATCGACTATATCTGGTCCCTCCTGCTCGACGGGGAGGAGTTCTATGCCCACGAGGGGATGTTTTCGCGGGTAGAGCTCTGTCTCACGGATCTTTTGGGGGACAAGCTCACACCCAGGGCGGAGTTCGCCGTGAAGATCCATCCCCATCCGATGCTCTACCCCGCCACCGATCGGACGCCCCGTCACCGCAGTCAGGCAGCCCAGTGCGTCAAGCCCCCCGTCTCCTACGAATGGGACTGGCATCCCCGCGTCATTCCCTCCGGGATCTGGGACGAGACATATTTCGAGACCCGGACGGACGCGCATATTTCGGATGTCGAGGCGCGCTATGTCCTCTCGGAGGATCTCTCCCGGGCGGAGGTGCGGATCACGGTGGAGGCTGCACGTCCCGCCGAGGTCCTCTTCCGCTCCCCCTCGGGCGAGACCGTTTTCGAAGGGCGGACGTCCCCGGATTCGCCCGTTTTATGCTTCACCCTCGAGCATCCGGTCCTCTGGTACTGCCGCGGCATGGGGGATCCCGCCCTCTATACATACGAAATATCGACCGGCGGGGACCGGAAAACCGGAACGGTCGGATTCCGCCGTACAAGGCTCGTCATGAACGCGGGCGCGTGGCGGGAACCGGCGGGATTTCCGAAGTCCCGGAGCAATCCCCCGGCGCAGATCGAGCTCAACGGCCTCCGGGTCTTCGCAAAGGGGTCCAACTACGTCAATCAGGAGATCTTCACTGGGACCCTCACCCGGGAGCGGTACGAGGAGGCGGTCCGGGACGCGGCGGAGTGCAATATGAACATCCTCCGGTGCTGGGGAGGATCGGGGGTGCAGAAGGAGGACTTCTACGACCTCTGCGACCGGTACGGGATCATGCTCTGGGTGGAATTCCCCCTGGCCTGCAACAACTATTTTGACAGCGAACGGTATCTCGCCGTGCTGGAACAGGAGGCTTCCGCCATCATCCGCAAGATCCGCCGCCACCCCTGCCTCGTCCTCTGGTGCGGGGGAAACGAGCTCTTCAACAGCTGGTCCGGCATGACCGAACAGAGCCTTGCCCTGCGGCTCCTCGACAAGCTGACCTTCGAGCTCGCGCCGGAGATCCCCTTCAACATGACCTCCCCGCTCTCGGGCATGAAGCACGGCGGCTACACCTTCATCGACCGGGAGACCGGGCTCGATCCCTTCGCGCTCTTCGGACAGTCCCGGGCCACGGCCTACACCGAATTCGGCGTCCCCGGGATCCCCTCGGCAGAGTTCATCCGGGAGATCGTCCCCGAAGAGGAACTCTTCCCGCCGAAGCCCGGACCGGAAAGCTCCTGGGAAGCCCATCACGCCTTCAACGCCTGGGGATCGGACGCCTGGCTCTGCTTCGGGACCCTCGAACGCTTCGGCGACGTCTCCTCCCTCGAAAAGACGGCGGAGACTTCGGCATGGCTCCAGTCGGTCGGATACAAGGCGATCTTCGAGGCGGCCCGGCGGCAGAAACCGTACTGCGGGATGGCGATCAACTGGTGTTACGGCGAGCCCTGGAAATGCGCGGTCAACAATTCCCTCATCGCGTGGCCGGAGCGGAAAAAGGACGCGTATTATGCGGTCCGGGATTCCCTGCGGGATGTCCTCGGATCGGCGCAGATCCCGAAATTCATGTGGTCCCCCGGCGAGACCATGGTCCTCGTCCCCTGGCTGCTCAACGACACCCGGGAAAGCCAAAAGGGGACCGTGACCCTCTCCATCCTATGGCGCGGGGAGAAGACGGTCCTCGGGTCGGCGGATCTCGAAGCGAAGCCCCTCGGCAACGCGAAAGGGGAGGCCGTGACCTGGCAGATCCCGGAAGACGCCGCGCCGAAGGAACGCTTCACCGTCACGGCGGAGCTCGACCGGGGAAACGGGGATATCCTCGCCAATTCCTACGAGCTCGTGATCGAAACAAGGTAGTTTCCCCGAAAAAGGAAAGATACTATTCTCTTTCTAAATAGCTAACTATATGGGTTTTGATCGCTCTCCGTAGGATGCGAACGACGGGGTGGGAATGCCATATAACTAAACATGACGTCAATCATCCCACCCCCGAGAATCCCCTTTGGGAATTCTCGCTTACGTCAGCCGTA
>CACZNC010000078.1 GCA_902782445.1 uncultured Ruminococcus sp. | reverse complement strand
AGTTATCGTTCGTGAGCTCACAATCATAGATTGTTCGCACTCTACGGAGAGCGATCAAAACCCATATAGTTAGCTTTTTAGAGCGAGAATAGTATGAAACTGTTTCTCTGTCTTCGCGCACATGCTCAGATTCAGACTCGGGTGCAGACAGAGCCGTGCGATCAAAAACCTGTTCGGGCGAAACTTGAAGTTTTGGCAGCGAATGCTTCACGTGAAACAAACGGTTCTACTAACCACTAACCGCTCCTGACTCCCAACTCTTCTCACCCGCACTTGTCGAGGATCATCAGGCTCACCCACTCCGCTCTTCTGCGGAACCAGTCCTTGAGCCATGCGACCTCCTCCTCGAAGGGCAGGGTCTCGTCCTTCGCGAGGCCCGAATAGCGGCGCATTTCCATCCATCCCGCCTCGTCGTAGTTCCGGCGGAAGGAGGCGCCGTACCGCTCCGTGATCCAGTCGATCAGGCAGGGGCCCTCGCTGTTGTCCTGATAGAGATTTTCGATCAGCGGGAAGACCTCCTCGTACCGGGCGATCACCCGGTCCCGGAACGCCGGATCTTCCATGAGTTCGTGGAACCAGTAGTTGTCCATCCACTCCCCCTCGGCGGAATCCCCGGATTTTGTGCCGAACCCGCGGACATTGCAGTAGGTGAAATACTTGTCCTCGTTGCAGGAAGCGGACACGTTGCCCATCGAGAGGTCGTAGTCCCAGACCGGTCCGGCGTAGAGGATCCCGTCCTTCATGAAATACCGGGTCGAGAAGTCGTAGACGTCGATGGACTTGGTGATCTCAGAATGGATATAGAAGTTGACGAAGGAGTCGACGTCGATATACTTGCCGTACTGTTCCATGTCGTGCGTTTTCAGGGCTTCCTCCATGAGAGCGAAGAAATCCTTCAGAACGGCGCGGCCTTCGGAATCCACCTTGTCCGGCTTGTCCACCTTCATCCGCTGGCCCAGCTTCGGTTTGACGTAGTAGGAGCCGTCGTTGCGGTTCATGTCGACCTCGAAAATGAAGTCGAGCCGTTCGGTGTCGATCTCCACTCTGCCCCGCCCGTCGGTCACGGGTTCGAGCAGGGTGTAGCTCCCGCGGTATTCGCCGTTGTAGTAAAGCTCCACGAAGCGGCACCCGGAGGTATAGGGGAGCCCCATCTGCGCGGCGAGGCGGTAGGCGATATAGTTGCGCATGAGGGTCTTGTCGTAGAGATTGGCGAGCAGGCACCACTTCCGTCCCCGGTCCATGCCGAGGAGGGAGACCTGCTCCGAAAACCGGATGTTGTATGGGGGCTTATCCCCGCCCGAGGTGGAGTTCCCGCGGTAGGAGATCTCGCAGTTCGTGTCGGAAACCGCCTTGTATTTCTCGTCCGCCGCGCTCACCACCACGCAGGTGCAGGGGGTATAATAGCTGTGGTGGACGTCGTCCTCCTTGTAGATATAGACGCGGGGGGTGTCTCCCCGGACGACCTTGAGCAGATCCCGGGCGGCGGAGAGCCTTTTGTACAGCTTTTCCGCCTCCTCCATCGTCAGATCCTCTTTTCTGAGTTCTTCCGTCACCTTGTCCCGCGTCGTCTGAAACCGGGCGTAGCTCTCCTCGGTGTAGAGCTTCATGGGGAGGTCGAGGTCCTCCAGCCGGAGCACGGCGCGCTTTGCCTCGAAAAGATCGGGAAAGAGCGGCTCTTCGGGGACGGGCGGCTCCGTCTCGGGGGGATCGGTTTCAGCGGATTCCGTACCGGGTCCGTCCGCGGGCTCGCCGGGGCCGTATCCGCAGGACGCGAGCGGGAGCAGGATCACCGCGAGGAGAAGAAGGGCGAGGATGCGTTTCATCAAAAGAAAGTGCCTCCTTTCAGGGGCGCCGGGCGGACCCGAAAAATCAAAAAAACAGGGAAACAGGCTCAGAACTGCTCGAGCGGGGTAAAAACCGCCCCTTCCGGAACGGCGGTGCCCGCATAGGAAAGTTCCGTGAACCGCCCGATCCGAAACCAGTGGTCGAGAACGGCACGGGCAGTCCAGGGCATGGAGATTTCTTTCAGCCGGCCGCAGGGGAACCATTCGAGACGGCCTTCGTTCGACGTGATCCCGCGGTCCGCGTCGTCTCTGAGCGAAGCGAACCAATAGAAATTCTCGCGCATTTCGTCCTTTACGTAACGGAGAGTCACATAGCGGAAGCTGAGACCGGAAAGCGCGTCGGCTTCGAGACCGGTTTCCTCCCGCAGTTCGCGGAGAAGGCAGGCGAGCGGATCGTCATGTTCTCCGGGTTCGATATGCCCGCCGGCAGTCGGACACCACGTCTCCCGCACAACACGGCCGGAGGGTTTCCAAAGCAGGAGGACCCGGTCCTCACGGACGATGAAAAGCGCGGTCATTGCGCGAAGAGGAAACCTGACGGGGATCATGCTTTCTCTCCCACCGTCTCACGGAAGAAGAGCCGCGGATGCTCGAGGTTGACGAAGCGGAAGCTTTCGCCCTCCCTCTCGAAGCGGAATTCCATCCTTGCGAACTCAACGTCTTCGGGGATCCCGTCGAAGGAGGCTTCCCAGATCTCCCAGGTCCCCCGCAGAGCGCCGGTTTTGCGGAAGGGAAAGACGGTCTCGGTCCCGTCGGCGGAGGTCAGGGCGAGGGAGGCCGACGTATGATCGGTGTGCCAGAGGTGGACGCGCATCCCGCCGAATCTGCCGAAGTCCAGCCGCTGATAGGGATAGGACCGGACCGCCGTTCCGAAGACGCCCCCGTTCCCGTCCGCGGCTTCGATCCGCAGGGAGGCGGCGTCACAGCAGCGAAAGGCGGTGTCCGGGCAGACCTCGCTTTCCCCGAGCGGAAGCCAGACGGGGCGGAAAAAGAGGTCCAAGAGATCCCCGCGCATCTTCGAAGCCCAAGCAGCGCCGACGCCGGGATCGTACCAGGGGCGCGCTTCGATTTTGATATAATTCTCCCGGTCGGTGAAGAAGGGCAGGACGGGATAGTCCCCCGCGAAGAGATTGACCTTCGGCTCCATCGACTGGATCCCGTAGGCGGCGTGTACCGGGGCGGGGATCTCGGGGCAATACGCGAAGAGCTCGCGGTCCGAGAGGATCTCGACCTCAGCCGGGAGATAGACGCCGTTCTCCCCCGCCGCATAGAGCCCGCGGATCCGTTCGCCGTTTCCCGTCCCCACCCGGAGCGGACCGGTCCCGCCTTTGAAGACGAGCCGGATTCCCTTGCCTTCCGCCTTCCAGCTTTCGAGAACTGCCGGGGCTATTGCCAGGGCCTCGGGGCGATTTTCGTAGACGTTCGCCAATGCCAGCTTTGCCGTGCGGACCGCGAGGGGGTATTTGTTGGTCGGGTGGATCGGGTGATTCGAAAGGGTGAAGGCCCAGTCCGGTTCCAGATCCCCGATGGGAACAGCGATGAATTTGTCCGGCGCTTCCTTCGCCACGGTGACGAACGCGTCGTTCAGATACCCGAGATTGCATTCGCCGGAGGGCCCGTAGGTCCAGGGGTAGATCAGGGAGCAGATCATCATGAAGCGCGCGGGGTCGGCTCCGAAGCGTTCGGCGTAGACCTTCTGATAGAGTCTGAGCCAGTCCGCGTAAGTCTTTGTCCAGAATTCGCCGCCGCATTCGTTTTCGCCCTGATACCAGATCGCGCCGCGGACTTTCACGCCGTGGAGGGGGGCGATTTTCAGGTTGTACTGGGCGGCGGGCTGCTGGAAATTGAGGTCCCCGCGGGTGTTCCACTTCTCAAACTCCGTCAGGCATCCGGTCCGGGCGGCGATCTCCTTCATGCGTTCATCCGCGAGCACCGCGTCCCGGGGCAGCCAGCCGGAGATCGGGGTCCCGCCCCACGAGGCGTTCAGGAATCCGACGGGGATCTCCGCGTTCCGGTTCAGCGCGGCATAGAGCTGTTCGACGAATTTCAGTCCCATCGCGGAGACGTTCGAAAGCCCCCGCCGGTCCTCCGCCCCGATCCATTCGCCCCGGGTGTATTCGTCGGGTTCCCAGGGGAAGCGGTTTTCGGGGACGTCATAGCTCACGGAGAACACCCGGATCTTCTTTCCGGCGACGGCGTCATACAGCAGCTCCGCGTCGGGGATGAAGACGTTCGTCAGTTCCATATTCGACTGCCCGGACGCAAGCCAGAGCTCGCCGAAGAGAATATGCTCCGCGGTATGGCATTCCTCCCCCGCCGCGACGGTCAGGACGTATTCCGCATAAGAGGCTTCGGGGGTGGTGAGGACGGCGGAGAAAGATCCGTCGGGACCGGATTCCGCGGCCGCTTCCGAAAAGACTGTCCCGTTTCCGGAGCTCAGCCTGACGGTCACGAGGACGGCGGGGTCGGTTTTTCCGTGTACGGTGAGGGGCGCGTCCGCCTGATAGAGCGCGCAGGAGGAGAAGATCGAAGGAAGGGAGAGCATGGGGGAGCTCCTTTGTCCGTTTTTTCTTTATTGTACACGTTTTGCTCCGCGAGGTCAAGCGTTTTTGGCAAATTCGTCGAAACGGCTTGCGGGGACGGGAGAAAAATGGTATAATGGACAAAATGAATTCTCTCTCACGGAGGAACGGATCATGGCACTTGAAACCGTACTGCACGAATGCGATCTCTGCGTCGTCGGAGGCGGACTTGCGGGAATGTGCGCGGCCATCGCGGCGGCAAGAGGCGGCTCGAAGGTGGTGCTCATGCAGGACCGCCCGATGTTCGGAGGAAACGCGTCCTCGGAGATCCGCATGTGGGTCTGCGGCTCGGACGGCGGGGACAACCGGGAGACCGGAATCATCGAGGAGATCCAGCTGGAATCCCTGTATGCGAACCCCGACAAGATCTACGCGGTCTGGGACGGGATCCTCTACGGCAAGGTCCGGGACGAGGCCAATATCACGCCCCTGCTCAACTGCTCCTGCTGCGACGCGAAAACGGAGACGTCCCCGGACGGGGAAACCGTGATCGCGGAGATCACCGGCTGGCAGACCACGACTCAGAAATGGCACAAGGTCCGCGCAAAATATTTCTCCGACTGCTCCGGGGACAGCATCCTCGCTCCGCTGACGGGGGCGGAATACCGGGTCGGACGGGAGGCGCGGGACGAATTCGGCGAAAAGACCTCCCAGGAGACCGCCGACCGCAAGACGATGGGCATGAGCTGTCTCTTCCAGTGCCGGCGCATGAACCGCCCCGTTCCCTTCGTCGCCCCCTCCTTTGCGAAGAAGCTGACCCCCGAGGAGATCGCCCTCCGCCGCCCGCACATGAATTCCACCGGCGAGAACTTCTGGTATCTCGAGCTCGGCGGAAACCGGGATTCCATCGGCGACACCGAAGAAGTCCGGGACGAGCTGGTAGCCCTGGCCTACGGCATGTTCGACTGGATCAAGAACAGCGGGGAGGTCCCGGGGGCGGAATACTGGGCCCTCGATTTTCTCGGATTCCTGCCGGGCAAGCGGGAGTCGCGGCGCATGGTGGGGGACTACATCATGACCCAGGGTGACGTGCTTGCGGGCGGGGATTTTCCCGACACCGTCGCCTTCGGGGGCTGGCCTCTCGACGACCACCATCCCGACGGATTCTACCACCGCGGGAACCCGAATGTCTGGGGAAGCACACCCGCGCCTTACGGCATCCCCTACCGCTGTCTCTACTCGAAGAACATCGGCAATCTCTTCTTCGCCGGGCGCAATATCTCCCTGACCCACGCGGCCATGAGCTCCTCGCGGGTGATGGCGACCTGCGCGACCCTCGGGGAGGCTGTGGGAACGGCGGCGAACATCGCCCGGGAATTCTCCCTCTCCCCCCGCGGCGTGTACCGGGAGAAGATCGGGCTTTTGCAGCAGAGGCTGATGGAAAACGGCTGCTTCCTGCCCCGGATCCCGCGGGAGATCCCCGGTTTTGTGACGGACGCCGCTCTTCTCCGCCCCGGGACGGATAACCTCCGCAACGGACGCGACCGCACCAACCGGCTCTTTGGACCGGAGGATCAGGGCGTCACGGTCCCGCTGGGGGAAGCCGCCGGATACCGATTCACCGCTCCGCAGAAAATCGGAAACGTCCATATAGCCCTCGACTCCGACCTGGCCCGCGTCACGCTCCCGGGGGACGACGTCGAACGGCGGCACTCCATGCGGGCGAACGTCTGGCCGGACGACCAAACGAAATCCCCGTCGATGCCGATGCCCGCGACCCTCGTGAAATCCTACCGGGTGGAGGGCGTCACGGCGGAGGGGGAGCGGGTCGTGCTCCGGGAGGAGGGGTGCAACAGGCTCCAGTGCGTCAACATCCCCTGCTCCCTCGCGCTCTCGGAACTCTCCTTCATCCCGCTCTCGCTCTGGGGAGGAGGGGCGGAGGCGCATATCCTCTCCTTCGACGCCCGTTAGGAGGCCGAATTTGTAAACATTGCTTCGGAAATCTTGACAAAGGACTTACCTTATTGTATTATATACCTATCCTGTTCCCGCGGAGGTGCGGATGAAAAGACCCCTTTACTGTTCGACCGGCGCGCTCGTCGGACGCGTGAACGGCTACGATTTCCGCGGCGCGATGAAGATCCTCCGGTCCCTGTATGAGGAGGAACGGATCCGCGGGCTCGAACTGATGATGCTCCCGGCCTATTACGAAAACCGGGCGGCGGTGACGGAGGCGGTGAGACAAAGCGGTGTGCCCTCCCCCGTCATCCACTGCGATAAGGAGATCGGCACGATGCTCTCGGACGCCGGCGCGCTGACCGATTCCGGGCATGAAGAAGAAGCCCGCGCGCTTTCGGAGGAGGCTTTCCGCCTGTTCCGGCTCAACTGCTCCTTTGCCGAAGATCTCGGGATCCCGCGGATGGTGATCCATCTCTGGGGCGGGCGCACCTCGGATTCCCACATCGCCCGCAACGTCGGCGCGCTCCCGGATCTGACCGAAACCGCCGCGGCACACGGGCTCCGGCTGCTTATCGAAAACGTGCCCTCCTCCGCCGGGGATCCCCTCTCCAACTGGAAGCGCGTCCTGCCCTTTCTCGGGAACGGCGGCCTGATCTTCGACTCCCGGTTCGGCAAGCTCCACGAGCAGATCCGCGAGACCCTGACCGATCCCGCCGTGACGCCCCGGATCGAGCACGTCCACGTCAGCGACTTCGGCGGCGGATACCGGGAATTCTCCGCGCTCCGTCCGATCCTGCACCCCGGGGAGGGAAAGATCGACTTCCCCGCCCTGGCCGGTCTGCTCGACGGGATGGGATACGCCGGCAGCGTCACCCTCGAATCCCCGGTGATGGGGGAAAACGGATGGGACGTTCCGAAGCTCAGGCGCACCCTTTCTTATCTCGGCTCCCTTCTTTGACAATTCACTCTCTCAGAGGTACTTATGAAAAACTTTATGGGACGGAATTTCCTTCTGTCGACCGAGACGGCGAGAGCCTTATACCACCGGTACGCGGAGCATCTTCCGATCATCGACTACCATTGCCACGTCTCCCCGCGGGAGATCGCCGAGGACCGGCAGATCCCGAATATCACCGAACTCTGGCTCGGCGGAGATCACTACAAGTGGCGCGCCATGAGAAGCTGCGGCGTCCCGGAGAAGTTCATCACCGGAGACGCGTCGGACTACGACAAATTCAAGGCATACGCGTCGGTCATGCCGTCCCTCATCGGAAATCCCCTGTACCACTGGACCCACCTGGAGCTCAGGCGGTATTTCGGGATCGAGGACATCCTCTCGGAGGATACGGCGGAGCGGATCTGGGCGGAGACGGCGGAAAAGCTGGCCGATCCGTCCATGAGCGTCAAAAATCTGATCCGGCAGTCCGGGGTCGAGCTCCTCTGCACCACGGACGACCCGGCGGATTCCCTCGAATACCACCGTCAGATCGCCGGGGACGCGGGATTTGAGACGAAGGTCCTGCCCGCCTTCCGCCCCGACAAGAGCTTCAACATCAACAAGCCGGGGCTCGCCGCCTATTACGAAAAGCTCGGGGAGGCCGCCGGAGTCGCCGTCCGGGATCTCGACTCCCTGAAAGAGGCTCTCCGTCGGAGGATCGACTTCTTCGATTCGATGGGATGCCGCACCGCCGACCACGGTCTCGACGAATTCCCGCTCTTCGTGAAGCCCGATCCCTATCATGCGGACGAGGCCATGAAGACCGCCCTCGCCTCCGACGGAAAGGACGTCACCCCCGAACAGCTCTGCGTCCTCAAATGCGAAATGCTGGCCTTCCTCGCGGGCGAATACGCGAAGCGGGGCTGGGTCATGCAGCTGCACGCGGGAGTCGCCCGGAACACCAATTCCGTCATGTGGAAGAAGCTGGGGCCGGACACCGGATTCGACACCATCGGATTCACCAATGTCCCGGCGATTCTCTCCCTCCTCGATCTGATGGAGAGCGGCGCGGGTCTGCCCCGGACGGTGATCTACTCCATCGACCCCACCGCCAACGCGGCAGTCGGATCCGTGATCGGCGCGTTCCAGACCGCGGGCGACGGCTTCCCGAAGGTGATGCAGGGCTCCGCCTGGTGGTTCAACGACTCCATCGACGGGATGCGCGCCCAGATGCGATCCCTCGCCAACCTCTCCGCCTTCGGTAAATTCCTCGGGATGCTGACGGACAGCCGCTCCTTCACCTCCTACCCGCGGCACGAGTATTTCCGCCGGATCCTTTGCGACCTGATCGGCGGATGGGTGGAAGACGGGCTCTATCCCTTCGACCCGGACGCGCTGGCGACCCTTGTGTGCGATATCTGCTACAACAACACGAAGAATTTCTTCGGATTCACGATTTGAGAAAGGATCCGGCATGACAAACAAAGAATGGTTCAAGGACGCGAAATTCGGCATGATGATCCACTGGGGCCTCTACGCGCTCCCCGCGGGCGAATGGAAGGGCCGCCGGATGGAGGACATCGGCGAATGGGCGCAGGAATACTTCCGCATCCCGAACGCCGAATATGCCCGTCTGGCGGACGCGTTCAACCCGATCCTCTTCGACGCGGACGAATGGGCAGAACTCGCGGCCGATGCCGGGATGAAGTACATGGTCTTCACCTCGAAGCACCACGACGGATTCGCCATGTACAAGTCCGACGTCTCCCCCTACAACATCGTCAACGCGACCCCCTTCGGCCGGGATGTGGTCGGGGAACTCGCCGAAGCGTGCCGGAAGCGCGGACTGAAATTCGGCCTCTACTATTCGCAGGATCTCGACTGGAGCCATCCCCACGGCGGCGGGTACAAGACCGGCAAGACCTGGTGCGGCGGCAAGGCGTACTGGACCAACAACTGGGATTTCCCGGACGCCGACAAGAAGGATTACGCGATCTGCTTCGAGGAGAAGATCAAGCCCCAGGTGACGGAGATCCTCACCCGCTACGGGGACCTCTGCCTTGTCTGGTTCGACGTTCCCTTCACCATCAGCCCGGCCCAGACCGACGAACTCTACCGTCTCGTGAAGAAATACCAACCCGACTGTCTCGTCAACTCCCGCATCGGGAACGGGTACGGGGACTACACCTCCGCCGGGGACAACCAGATCCCGGACGACGACAAGGGAGAAATGCTCTTCGAGACCCCGGCGACCCTGAACGACACCTGGGGCTACAAGAGCTTTGACAACAACTGGAAAAACGCCGACCGGGTGATCGAACTGAAAAAGCACCTGAACGAACGCGGGATCAACTATCTTCTGAACGTCGGCCCGGACGCGCTCGGCAGGATCCCCGCTCCCGCCTGCGACATTCTCCGCGAGGTCGGGAGACGGACAAAGGAGGAGGACGCATGACGAAACGCTTCATTCGCTCCGCCCGGCTTCTCGCGGTTCTCTGCGCGGCCGCGGCGGCTCTGATCCTCTTCGGGGCCGCGGGAGTCTCGGCTGCGGGAGAGGTCCCCGCGGTGTATACGCCGAAGGACGAGCCTCCCTTTACCGTGCTCGCGGACAAGGGGGAAAACGGCGAGATCAAAATCGGCTGCGATCTCGGGATCTACAAGGGCAGGCAGAAGAAATACTTCCTCTTCCTTCCCGCGACGGCGGATCCCCGCTGCCTGACGGTCCGCTACGACGGCAAAAAGACCGCCTACGACGACGCAACGGGCAAAACGGTCGCCCCGGGCGAGACCTTCACCGCCGATCTGTCGAACCCCTCCTCCGTCCTCTACGAATACGACGAGGAATACGGGGTGTACGACGCCTATCCCTTCACCGTCATGCAGGGCGGGAATCTGGCGGCGTTCTATATTGAACTGAAAGACGGGGACGAATCCCTGCTCCGGATCAACTCTTCCCAGCACACGGTGGAGACCGGGGAGATCACGGTCGTGGAGCCCGACGGTTCCGTCACCTTCGACGGCGCGCTCACCCGGATGAAGGGCCACGGTCTCACCTCCTACGAAGCCTCCCGCCGGGTCAACACCAAGAACTCCTACAACATCAACCTCGGCGAGAAAGCGGAACTGATCGAAGGAGCCGGCAGAAGCAAGAAATGGAGCCTGCTCCGCATCCGCACCTGGGGCGAATACGACGCGACCGGACTCTCCTATGTGACCGCCTTCTCCGCCTACAACGCGCTGGTCAAGGACGCCTATTTCAACCTCTGCTCCCGCTTCGTGGACGTCTACATCAACGGCGACTACCGGGGGGTGTACGTGCTGACGGAGCGCATGGACATCAACGGCTCGATGAACGTCACGGACCTCGAAGCCCAGACTTCGATGCCCGAGGGCCGGATCAAGCAGGTGGCCCGCAAGAAATCCGACCCCGCCATCGCGAAGGGGATCGAAAGCTACAGCTACGCCGAAAAATCCTCGGTCCCCGAAGGCACGGACATCACGGGAGGCTACATCCTCGAGATCATGTGCGGCCATTACGGGGAATGCGGATTCAAGACGAAGCAGGGCATGTTCGTCAACATCAAATCCCCCGCCTATCCGACACAGGAAATGGTCCAGTACGTGGCAGGATACGTGCAGGATTTTGAAAACGCCCTCTTCTCCGAGACCGGCTACAACGACGAGGGGAAGCACTGGACGGAATACGCCGACGTGAAGAGCTACGCCGCCCAGACCCTGATCTACACCTTCTTCCTCAACTGGGAGAACTACCGCACCTCGACCTATATGACGAAGGACAAGGGCGGCGTGCTCAAATTCGGGCCGGTGTGGGACTTCGAGAGCGGCCCCGGGGTGATGTACGACAACACCATCTTCGGCGTGCGTTTCGGCTACACCGAAAAACAGCAGTATATCTGGTATCAGCAGGCGTGGAAGAAGGGGGACTACCTCCACATGATCGCCGAGCTGAACCTCGATCTGAAAGACATCCTCGACCAGATGTTCGGATTCGCGGAGCCCGAGGACGGACGCCGGGTGATCCGCTCCCTCGACGAGATCGCCGACGAGGTCAAGCCCTCCCATGAGATGAACTGGATCCGCTGGGATCAGCCGAACACCTTCGATGAGTGGCGCGCCGCCATGACCGAAGCGCTGCACTACCGGTACGACAACTGGTACAACAATGTGTGGAGCGAGAAGAAATCCCTGATCGGCCTGACCGCGGAGTGCGCCGACAACGGGGACGGCACCTGGACCCTCACCGCCACCCCCTACGGCAGGATCGACTCGGACTACTGCCTCTGGTACGAGATCACGGACGACGTGACGAAGGGTACGCAGTTCGACTCCGGGAACACCGTCACGGTCCCGGCAGGCGGCGTGTACTATGCCTCCGTCACCGGTCCGAACAACGCCTACTGTCAGGGCGCGGGGGGCAAGATCTTCGCCTCGAAATCCCTGACGATTTACAGCAATGTCATCACCTCCCCGGACGACGGCCCGATGGCCACGGGGATCACGGGATCGAACGCCTACTACCGCCGTCTGGATCTGAAAAACGGTCTCGCGGAGGCCACGGAGGTCGAAGTCCCCGTATCGGCCGAACCCGTGAAAGCGGAAAAGACCTCGGAAGGTTCCGAAACGCCCTCTTCCCCGACCGTGCGCGCCGCCGCTCTCACCAACGCGGAGTGGATCGTCCTCACCGTCGGGATCGTGGCGGTCTGCGGGATCATGAGCGCGGTCACGCTCTCGAAGAAGAAAGGAGGACGCGCGGATGCGGCATAAGACTCTGACAAAATCCCTCCTCCTCGCGGCGGGGATCTTTCTCCTCTTCGGCATCGTGCTCGCGTCCACCGCCTGCGCCGCCTACCCGGTTTCGGGGACGGACATTCCCGACGGCTCCGTCCTTCTGATGGGCGAGATCATCGGGGAGCAGAACGGCTGGGACGGTTCTCCCCAGACAGGAGCCGCCGCGGCCTTTGACGGACACAAATCCTCCTATTACGACCCGACGGTGAAAGCCGCAGATTACGCCTACTGCGGCATCGACGCCGGAGCCCAGTACATTCTCACGAAAGTGATGATCCTGCCCCGGGACAGTCAGCCCGGACGGTTCTTCGGCGCTTCGATCCAGGGGTCGAACGACATGGTGGACTGGGAGACCCTTTTCGTGAGCAGCGAGGGGCTCGGCTCCCAGGAATGGCAGGAGATCACGGATTTCGACATTTCCGCCCCCTTCCGTTACTACCGCTACTGGAACGGGCAGGAGCACGGGGACGTGGCGGAAGTGGAATTCTACGGACGGCCTTCCGATGGGAACTATGTCGGACCGGTCCTCTTGACGGGAGAGGTGATCGGCGAATCGGCCGGATGGAACGGACAGAGGGACAAGGGTGCTCACGCTGCCTTTGACGGCGACCGGTACACCTACTACGACCCGAGCGCGAAATCCGACGACCGGGCCTACTGCGGGATCGACCTCGGACAGCCCTTCATCCTGTCCCGGGTCCGCATCCTGCCGCGGGAAGGCTGGCTCGACCGGTACAAGGGCGGCTCCATTCAGGGATCCAACGATCTCGAGGACTGGGTGACGCTCTATGAAAGCCCGTCCGCCGCCTCCTCGTGGGACTGGCAGACCATCACCGAGCTAGACGAGAACACCGGCTACCGCTATTACCGCTACTGGAACGGACAGGAGCACGGGGACGTCGCGGAACTCCAGTTCTACGGCTATCCGCCGGATGGGGACTACACGCCTCCGACCCCGGCGACGCTGGCGGTTCCCGTGACGGAAGTGACCGTGCGCCTGGATTACGGCAGGGACGATCTCCGCGTGGGGGTCGAGCCCTTCAAGGTCACCCCGGGGGGAACCTATCCCGCTCTGCCGGACCTCGCCTCGGACGAAACTCCCGGATTCCTCGGGTGGTATTCCCTTCCCTCGGGCGGCGTACCGGTGAAGGAAGGCTCTGCCGTGACCCGTCTCTCCGACCACACGCTATACGCGCTCTGGGAAACGGACAAGGACGAATCCGCCCCGGCCGAGTCTCCGAAAACGGATGAACCCGCCGAAACGCCCGGGGAAGAAGAAACCGAAAATCCTCCTACTCCGGATGAAACCGAAACCGCGGAGACGGAAGGATCCGTCGAAGAAGACGGCGGTCTCAATCCCGTCCCCATCGTCTGCATCGCGGTCTCCGCTCTGGCCTTTGTCTTCGCTTTGATCGTGATGGCAAAGAGCAAGGACTGATCCGAAACCGAATGATACTAATCTCAAGCTAAAAAGGAAACGCGGCTTCCCCGAAGAA
>CACZNC010000077.1 GCA_902782445.1 uncultured Ruminococcus sp. | reverse complement strand
TTCACATTATTGATGTAGCCTGTCCCTATCCATTTCAGAAGTTCTTGCCAGGCTTCTTTCAAGAAGCCGCGTAACCCCTTAGAAGGGATTTAGTATTACCTGAATCCCTGTCTTCCGGGAGCGGCTTTTTTCACGGCGAAGCGGCCCTGCCTATTGACGGGAAGGGCGGGGAAGTGATATAATGAAATCGGATTTTGTGCAGGGCAGTTCACCGGACGACGCCCGGCCCGACGCTCCCCCTCAGCCCCCCCCGCAGGAAAATCAAATCCCAAGAGGTGAACCCTATGCTGCGTATTTTGAAGACCCACCCGGAGCTTGTCCCGTATCAGAAGGACCTCGATCTGCGCATGGCACTCTACCGGAAAAAGAGGAAGCAGATTCTCGGAAAGACGAATACCCTCGTCGACTTCGCCAACGCGCACACCTATTACGGCTTCCACAATACCCCTGCCGGATGGATCTACCGGGAATGGGCGCCGGGCGCGGATCAGCTCTATCTCACCGGGGATTTCAACGACTGGCGCTGGACCGACACGCCCATGAAAAAGCTGGCCCGGGGGAACTGGGAGCTTCTTCTGCCCGGAGATATTCTCAAAAAGGGCAGCCGTGTGCTCACCATCGTCCAAAACGGCGACCGCCTGACCCAGCACGTCCCCCTCTATGCCCGCCGCGTGACGCAGGACTGGGTGACCCAGAGCTGGTGCTGCGAGGTCTGGGACGAAACGGAGCCCTATCCCTGGACGGACGAAGGCTTTTCGAGCGACGAGCCCCCTCTGATCTACGAAGCCCATGTGGGCATGTCCAGCGAGGAGCACCGCATCGCCACCTACCGGGAGTTTGCCGACACCGTCCTGCCGCGGGTCGCCGATCTCGGCTACAACACGGTCCAGCTCATGGCCGTGATGGAGCACCCCTTCTACGGGTCCTTCGGCTATCAGGTGTCGAGCTTTTTCGCCGCGTCCAGCCGGTTCGGATATCCGGACGATCTCAAATATCTGGTCAACCGGGCCCATGAGATGGGGATCCGGGTCCTCCTCGACGTGGTTCACGCCCACGCGGTCGGCAATACCCTCGAGGGGATCAACCTCTTCGACGGGACGTCTTATCAGTTCTTCCACGACGGACCCGAGGGCGACCATCCGGCCTGGGGCACGAAGCTCTTCAATTACGACAAGCCGGAGGTGCTCCACTTCCTGCTCAGCAACCTGAAATTCTGGATGGAGGAATACCACTTCGACGGCTTCCGGTTCGACGGCGTCACCTCCATGCTCTACCACAGCCACGGACTCGGCGAATCCTTCGACTCTCTCGCCTCCTACTTCACCATGAACACCGACACGGAAGCCGTGACCTATCTCCAGCTGGCGAATGAGCTAGCCCATGCCGTCAATCCCCACGCCGTCACGGTGGCTGAGGATATGAGCGGTATGCCGGGGATGTGCGAGCCCGTGAAGGACGGAGGCATCGGCTTCGATTACCGGCTCGGCATGGGCATCCCCGACCTCTGGATCAAGTGGGTAAAAGAACGCTCGGACGAGGACTGGCACCTCGGGACCCTCTGGAAGGAACTGACCTTCCGCAACGCCCCGACCATTGCCTATGTGGAGTGCCACGATCAGGCCCTGGTGGGGGATCAGACCATGATGTTCCGTCTGGCGGGCGCGGCGATGTACGATCAGATGGAGGCAAAGACCCACACCCTCGTCATCGACCGGGCGACCGCGCTGCACAAGATGATCCGGCTCGTCACCATGGCGGCGGGCGGCGACGGGTATCTGAACTTCATGGGCAACGAGTTCGGCCATCCCGAGTGGATCGACTTCCCCCGTCCCGGAAACGGGAACAGCTTCCAGTACTGCCGCCGCCAGTGGAGCCTCGCGGCGGATCCGAATCTGAAATACCGCGGCCTGAACGATTTCGACCGGGATATGATCCGCACGGCGAAGCGATACCGGATCTTCGACGAACCCTGGCCCACCCTGAAAAAGATCCACGAGGACGATCATGTGCTTGCCTTCGAGCGGGGCGGGCTGCTCTTCGTTTTCAACTTCTCCCCGGACAAGAGCCATACCGGATACCCGGTCCCGGTGAGCAGGGGGGAGGACTACCGGGTCCTCATGAGCACCGACGACTTCTGCTACGGCGGCTACGGACGGATCGGGCGGGATCCGGTCAGCGCGTTCACGCCGGGGGAGGAGGGCAATACGGTGAGACTGTACCTGCCCGCCCGCACGGCCGTCGTCCTCTGCCCCGAGAGTCTGATCGCGGAAGAGAACGCGTCGGACAACTGAGGATCCCGGATCGGGATAAACGCGATACTCCGTCGGGAAGAGCGATTCCTTCCCGGGGCAGACCGCCGTTTTGAAGCTATGTCAGGGGAGTGTATTTGGATAAAGGTCAATACCATGGATCCATTCAAAAACGAGAGGGATCGTTCTTGACGTAACAAAGTTTTTTATGGTATCATTATACAGTGAATTCAAAGAAAGGAACACAGTCATGAAAAAATCGTTTCTGCTCCTTCTTTCCGCCCTGATGATCCTGTCGGCGTTTTCGTCCTGCGGGGAGAGCCGGGAAAACGCGGATCCTCAAAGCGCGCCGGATGTGACTGCTTCCGCCGCGAACGATCCCGTCCCCGGAGAGACCGCGCCGGAGGAGGAAACGGAGCCTCTCTATCTCGACGACGGCCTCGGCGATCCCGATCTCGGCGGATATGAATTCCGCATCCTCTCCTGCTTCTTCAACGACAACGATACCTGGAGATATGTCCTCTCCGACGAGATGACGGGCACGCCGCTCAACGATCAGCTTTACGACACGAAGGAATATCTCGAGAATCGCTTCAATATCAAGTTCACGATGATCGAACCGGGGGACGACGCCGTGGCCGCGAACACGTTCATGCAGAGCGTCTCGAGCGGGGACGACAGCTTCGATATGCACATCGGCAAGGACTGGCGCACCTGCGATCTCGGGATCAAGGGCTTCGCCTACAACCTGTTCGATATCGACCAGTTCCATTTTGATATGCCCTGGTGGCCGGAGGAGACGGTGCGTCAGCTTTCGGTGGGGAAGGACCTGCGCGCCGCGTCCAACTATGCTTCCTACTGCGGCATCCACTGGACCCGCGTGACGGTGTTCAACAAGGATCTTCTCGCGGACATGCAGATCGAAGCCCCTTACGAAACAGTCCGGGAAGGGCGCTGGACGATCGACGGGCTCGCCGGACTGACAAACGGGCTTTCCATTGACGTAAACGGAAACGGCAAACGGGATAAAGGCGATACCGTCGCGCTGATCGGGTACGGCCACACCTACTACTGCCTCCAGGAAGCGGCGGGGGTCACCGCCTACGGGAAAGACGAGAACAATATCCCCTTCCTCGATCTCGACGTGGAGCGCATCGACGGTTATGTGCAGAAGATGCGCGCGCTTCTCGGGGGAGACGACTATCTGGAGGCCGGTGAGACAGACTTTGTGAACGGACAGGCGGTCTTCGCGTTTACCGAGATCCGGGATGCGTACAATGTTTACAGGGACAGCGACGTCCGCTACGGCTTCCTGCCCCAGCCGAAATACGACGAGGCGCAGGAGAAATACATTTCCTGCTGCACCGACTGCCCGTGGGCGCTTCCGAAGACCCTCACGCCCGAGCGGGAGACGATCGTCGGCACCGTCATTGAAGCGATGAGCTGCCGCAACTACAACTGCATGCTCCCCGTCTATCTGGAGAGCACGCTGAAATCCCGTCTCGCGGACGAACCCGACGACGCGGAAATGCTCGGGCTGATCGCGGACAACCGGACGATCTCCTTCGCCTACTCGTTCAACAAGCTGACCTTCAACAACATCATTTCCGACTGCGTGTTTTCCAATCTGGAGGTGGCTTCCTATCTGCAAAAGTCCCAAAAGCTCGCCAACAAAGCGCTGGACAAGATCATCGACGCGTTTTCCGAATGACGGGCGTTCAAAATCCCCCTCTATGAGAGCGGCCGATCCGATAAAACAGTTCTCCCCGGCTCAGCGGATAACGGGATCCACGGCTGGGGAGGTTTTTTCATTGAAAGAGATTCAGGATAGATACAAACACGGTAAGAGAGCATGCGGGCATTTTCTCACAACGGAAAGAGCCCGATCGTCGGCGCCGGGATCCGTCAGCCCGTTACAGCTTCCAGAATCCGGTCCCGGTCTCCGGGTCGAACTCTCGTCCGATTGTCCCGCCCATGACCGGACGGAGCTCGATCTCCGCCGTGTACAGGACCGTGACGGATTTGGAGAAGCGATCCGCATCCCGCTCCCGGATCAGCCGTTCCGCTCTTCCTCCAGCGCGATCATCTTGGAAATGATTTTTTCAAGCTGCTTGTTCGCGGGTTTTTCCATCGTTTTGCACTTGGAGGCGAAATCCGTGTTGTTGTTCTCGATGCAGGAACTGAAGGTGCCCTGCAGGAGGATGCCGCTCAGCGCGTTGGACCAGGCGAGGGCGAATCCGTTCCCGTAGTGGTCGTGGATGATGTCGATCATCTGGGCGGCCGTGTTGTCGCGGGTGTACTTGACTTTCAGGGAGGATTCGTAATACGCGGGCAGGACCTGTTTGTAGGTCTCGCGGCAGAGGACCTCGATCACGGAGGAGACAAAGGGGAGATCTTCTGCTGGAATGGCGATCGGGATGAAGCCGAGCTCTGCCGTATCGTGGGTGGAGGTCACATAGCCTTCCTGCAGATCGTCCAGACGGGGATAGGGAAGGATCGCGATATCCGTTTCCGCGGAGCGCAGGTTGTCCGATTCGAGGGATCCGAGTCTCTGATAGCCGATGAAGAGGGCGCGGCCGGACGTGAAGGCGTCGATGGTCGCCTGCTCGTTTTCGCCGAATACCTTGATGCCCGTCGCGTTGTTGTTCAGAATATCGTTGAGCTTTTCGGTCAGCAGATAGGAGCGCTCGTTGTTGACGGCGATGATCGGATAGCCGTTTTCGTCCCGCTCGATGAATCCGGGGTCTCCCGAGATCAGCCACGGGATCATCGGTCCCCAGAACTGGAACGCGACGTGGCCGAACTGGTCTTCCTTGTCGACCGCGCCGTTGCCGTTCAGATCGATGTACGCCCCCTCGATCAGCTGGCGGTAGCGGTCGAAGGTCCAGGTCTTTTCCAGAACGGACGCGTAGACGTCGTTCGGATCGCCCCACAGATCGGTGTACATGTTTTTGTTCATGATGAGGCAGTGCGTGCAGCGGAGCAGGTCGATGAAGTAGTCCCCCGCCAGCATGAAGCGCATGTTGGTGTTGATGGAGATGTCGTTCATGAAATCGTCGTACCACCAGATCTTGTCGAAATCGAAGTGCTCTCCGTCGTAGACGTTGTGGAAGAGCCCCTCCGGCGTGATCGGCGCGAGACCGTAGATGTCGTTGATGATGAGGTGATAGGACGCGTCGCCGGACTGGAGCAGGGTGCGGAGGTTCGAGGCGACCTGATCGTAGGAATAGTTGACGTCCTCATAGGCGAGAGAGATGTTCAGCCGGCGCATGACGTCTTCGTTGCGCTGGATCGCCGCGTCCGGTGCGACGTCGCCGGTCAGATCCTCGTAGCCTTCGATAAGGTAGTTGGAGGATTCTACCCCGACCGTCGCCTCGTTGACGGAAGTATAGATCGAGAACGTGCGGCCGTCGAAGTCCACGCCTTCGAAAGGATCCGGCTCTTCCGTCTCCTCCGCGGCCGGAAGACTTGCATCTGCCGTGGGCGTTTTCACTTCTTCTCCCGCGTCCTGTGCCTGATTATTGGCGCATCCTGCCGCCGCCGGAATGAGCAGCGCCAGCGCAAGCAGCACCGCGATCTGTTTTTTCATGTTGGCCTCCCAATTCTGGTTTTATTGAGTTTGTCCGATGTTTCGGTTCATTATAGCATGGATCATTTTGAAATGCAATTGCTTTTTGGAAAGAAATTGTGGAAATTTCTAAAATTTCTCCCCATTTTTTCTTGACTGCCTCTGTATAATATGGTAGAATATGATTGCGTGAAGAAAACGCTCCGGTTTTGCCGTTCCGTCTGACGGGTCCCGGGGCGATGGGAGAGCACAATGGGAAAAAGATTGCTCCGCATATTTGCCGTACTGGCGGCAGTGTGCGCGCTGACAGCATGTACCCGGACGGAGCCGGAGACTGCCCAGTCGTCCGGACCGGAACCGGAAACGGCATCCGAAGCCGAAAATCCCGGCGATTCGTCCGCGGGGAGTACGGCGGGAGACTGGGAGGAAGTGAAGCTGACCGTGCCCGGAGACGGCGGGGAGATCTCCCTTTCTGCCGCGGCGGTGGATCTCTCCTATTTTGACGGCTGCCCCCTGGTCCGCTCGGACGAGTGCTCCGAGGATATGGTCTGGAACGTCTCCCGGTTCCGCGGGTCGCTGGAGAAGGACTACGGCATGAAGGTGGGGATCCGCTCGGACTGGCTCTCTCCCGGCGAAGAAGTCCCCGCGTCGTCCCGGGAGATCCTTGTAGGGGTGACGAACCGGCCGGAAAGCGCGGATGCGGCAGGGCTCAGGGAGAGCGATTATCTGATCCGCTGGGAAAACGACCGCCTTCTGATCGCGGGGGGATCCCTCGAGGCCGCGGAGGCTGCGGAGGAGGCGTTTCTGACCCTGTTCGTGGACCGGGACGCAGGCAGGCTCTATCTCCCCATCGGGGACGGATACCGGTTTGAGAAGCGATACCCGTGCGCCTCTCTGTCCGTGGGCGGGATCGAGCTGTCGGAGTATTCCGCCGGCAAGGGACTCGAGAAACTGAACGCCGCGGTGCTCTCCCTCACCGGAACTCCCATGAGCGGGAGATCCGGAAAGAACGTCTCCTTCCGGGAGGATCCGGACGGCGGGGACCTGATCTGCGGCGCGGAGGTGACTTCGGACGGAGGACTGGCTCTCACTGCCGGACCGGGCGGTACTCCGGAGGACGCGGCGGCCGTGTTTGTCGCGTGGATGAAGCAGAAGACCGGCTTTGATCCGAAAAAAACAGGCCAGACCCTTTTCCTTGACGCGTCCGCCCTCCCCGTCCGGCTGACGGAGCAGGACACCGCCGCGCTTTTTGAGCCGGTCTCCCTCTATGTCTCCCCGCTCGGGGACGACGGCGCGGAGGGAACGGAGGATCGGCCCCTCAGAACGCCGGAAGGAGCGCGGCTCCGGGTGAGGGAACTGCTCAAAACCGCGCCCGGCGGGATCAACGTACTGTTCCGGGAAGGGGATTATTTCCTCGACGCGGGGATCCGCTTCGACGCGGAGGATTCGGGCATTCCCGGCGCGCTCGTCGTCTATGCGGCGGCACCCGGAGAATCCGTGCGGTTCATCGGCGGGAAGAAGATCCGGCCCGAAGACATCGTTCCCGCAAACAGCCCGGAGATCCTCGGACGGGTGAACGACGCCGCGGCCCGGGAAGCCCTCTGTCAGATCGATCTGTCGTCCTCACTCGGCGCGATCCCGGAGCTCTACTGCTACGGCCACACGGCGGAGGACGGGAGGATGCCGGTGGAGATCTATGTCGGGGGACAGGCCCTGACCACAGCCCGCTGGCCCGACGCCGCGGAGAAGGACGCCTATGTCTATACCGCGGAGAAGGACGTCGTCACCACGGCCGCGGGTTCCAAAACCATCTTTTACGGAGACGAGATCGCAGACCGCGTTTCCACCTGGTCCGACGAATCGGTGAAAAAGCTGAGGATGTTCGGTTTCCTCTTCGCGGAATGGACGAACGAACTGTACGACGCCTCCCTTTTGGACCGCGACGCCCGCTCCATCACGCTCAGGGGAGGGCTGGACGGGTATTTCGGCAGCATCGGCTCTCACAAACGGGTGTATTTCTGCGATCTTCCCGAAGAGATCACCGTCCCGGGCGAATGCTGGATCGACAGGGAAAACCGCGTCGCGTATTTTTATCCCCCGGACGGGATGGACCGGGACGACGTGTATGTCAGTTCTCTGACGGAGGATATGATCACCCTTGACGGCACAAGATGCGCGGTCTTTTCCGGGATCGGCTTCGTCTATACCAGGGGGAACGCCCTGAAGGGGACGAACGCCTCACGGATCACGGTCTCGGACTGCACCGCCGCCCATACTTCCGCAAAGGGATTCGTCTTCACCGGCGCGGACCGGATCTTTGTCGAGAACTGCGAGGTGTACGACACGGCAAACGGGGGGATGAGCCTGGAGGGCGGCGACAGAAGGACGCTCCGGTCTTCGGAGAGCGAAATCGCAAACTGCGAGATCCACGCCGTCAACCGCGACCAGTCCACCTACGCGCCGGGGATCTCCGCCTACGGGCTCGGCATGGTGATCCGCCATAACCGTCTGTACGACAGCACCCATGAGATGATCCACGTGGGTACGAACGACGTGGTGATCGAGTACAACGAGCTGTTCCGGTGCGTCGAAGAGTGCTCCGACATGGGCGCGATCTACTTCGGCCGCGATCCCACGCTGATGGGAACGGTGATCCGCTATAACTACTTCCACGACATGGGGAACGCCTACGGAGGCATCGGGCAGTTTTCGGTGTATCTGGACGACGGGAACATGGGCGCGGAGATCTACGGAAACCTCTTTGTCCGCGCGGCCGGGATCGAATCCGACGGAGGGACCTCGCAGGCGGCAGTCATGCACCACGGCGTCCAGTTCTCCCATATCTACAACAACATCTTTGCGGACACCTCCGTGGCGTTCCGGTTCGTCGACTGGCGGGGATCTCACGGGATCCAGCAGGAGGGCTGGTTCCTCTGGCTGTTCGACCGGAATGCCGACCGCCTTCACGAGAGCGTCCAGAAAATGCGGGCGGTGGACTTCGACAGCCAGCTCTGGCGGACCCATTACGCCGGAACGATCTGGGAGAATCTGTATACCTATGCGACGTCGGACAAGATCGCAAAGATGCAGAGCATGAGCGACAAGGACATCCGCAAGGAAGCCGCAAAGACCGCTCCGAAGGATTCCAACGAGGTGAACGGGAACCTGTTCGTCTCGATCCCGCATATCACCTCGGGCGGCTCCTGCAATCTCCACGACAATCTCGAAGCGGATCCGTCGCTGTTCAAAGACCCGGAGCACGGCGACTGGGAACTGACGGCGGAGGGACTCGAACTGGTTGGGGCGGAATGTCCGGGATTCGAGCCTCTCCCGTTCTCCTCCATGGGACGCGAAGGATGAAATGAAGAAGATCTGATAATGAGACGTCAACTTTGGATCATGCTGTATGGCGCTGACAAACCGTCTGACCGGTGCTGAAATGCAGCCGGACCGTCGGTTTGCAATAAAAGAAGAAAGGACAAAACCATGAAAAAACTCTTTGCGATTGCCCTGACAGCGGCGCTCTGCCTGCTCATGATGTGCGCGGTATCGGCGGAGGAGCTGGAGGTGTACTGCCTCTACGGAACACCCACGGTCGACGGCGTGCTGGACGAGATCTATCTCGGATCCGCGCATCAGACGATGGAAAATCCCGGCTTCTTTGTCTGGGGGGATTACGCGGGCGAATTCGATCTGAAGGCCGAGGCGTATTACCTCTGGGATGAAAACTATCTCTATGTCTGCACCATCGTGACCGACGACGACGTCATGGACGTGGGCGAAGACAGATACGACGCCGACCCCGCGAACTGGCAGGCCGACGCCGTTGAGAACTGGTTCGACGAATCGGAAGGGAAGTGGAAGACCCACGCGGACGCCTTTGGGCATACCTTCTACGCCAAGAACAACGGCGGCGGAGGGGAGCCTCCCTTTACCAACGACAAGGTCGTTCATGCCGTGGTGATCACGGATACCGGATATGTCGCGGAATACGCCCTTCCCATGACCGAGAACCACGAAGGCGGCTATATTTCCACGTCGATCCAGGTGAACGACCAGTGTGTGCTGGACGACGGTTTCGGCGCGGGCTACGCTTCCGGATCCCAGGATGTGGAGATGTTCCTCGAATTCATCCGGTCCGCGGAGGATAAGGGCAAGGAAGCCGCCCCTGCCGAAACTCCCGCCGTACCCGCAGGCTACCCCGCTTCCGGCGAATCCGGAAACTTCATGATGGGCAGAATCATCGGCAACGAAACCGGCTGGGACGGCACGGCAGGCTCCGGCGCGGCTTCCGCTTTCGACGGCAACCCCGATACGTTCTTCGATCCGCTTGGCGTCGGCGACGGCTTCTGCGGCATGGAGTACGACGAGCCCTATATCCTCGAGAAGGTCGCCATTCTGTCCCGCTCCACCTTCCTTGACAGATTCGCAGGCGCTTCCATCGAAGGCTCCAACGACGGCGAAGAGTGGGAAACCCTCTGGGAATCCGATGACGTCGCTCCGTCCGCCACCGAATACAACATCGTGACGGAATTTGAAAACAACTACGGCTACAAGATGTTCCGCTACATCAACTGGATCAACCACGGCGACGTGGCGGAAGTAGAGTTCTACGGCAAGCCCGGCACCGCGGAGCGCCCCGCTGAGGAGCCCAAGGCCGAGAAACCCGCTCCCGAACCGGAACCCGAACCGACCGCCGCAGAAGTCGTGGAGAACACGGCGGAAGCTGTCGGCGAAGCGGTGGGCGAGGCTGCCGAGAATGCGGCCGAAGCGGTCGAAAACGCTGCGGAAGCTGTTTCCAACGCGGCCTCCGACGCCGCGAAGAAGTCCGGCTGCGGCTCCTTCATCGGCGGCGGCATCATCGTGCTCGTCTCCGTTCTCGGCTCCGCATGGGCGGCGAAGAGGAGATAAGCAGACCCCCCGCGTGTCTTGCGTATGACCGGTCTTTTCCCGGCGGCGGAGAAGCGCGTCCTTGGTGAGAGGGGAAAGAGATACAAACGCATCCGGGATTCTGTCTCGTAATCTCGCTGTTCACGGAAGGAGGGAGACCGTGGGCAAACTGCAATTTGTCTTCGTTCACGGTCTGTCCGGCTGGGGCAGTTACGACGAACGCTACCGGCGGATGTCCTATTGGGGAATGCGGGGCGGCGACCTGATGGCGGCTCTCCGCGGGGAGGGATACGACTGTTATGCCGCTTCCGTCGCCCCGACCGGAAGCGCGTGGGACAGAGCCTGCGAACTGTACGCGCAGATCGCAGGGACCCGGACGGATTACGGCGCGGCCCACAGCGGACGGTTCCGCCACGAACGGTACGGACCGGATTTTACCGCCCGCCCACGATCCCCGCACAGGACTGTACCCGCTTTCAGGGCAGGGAAGGACTTTCATAACGGAATCATCAGGCAAGGTTCGAGAGGGCCTTGCTTTTTCCGCATGCAGAATCGTTTTCCGGACCGCGGCAGAGTTGTGAAAAACCGGAGCCATTTTCCCCGGCTGTTTTCCGGAGGGACTTGTCAATCCGGGGACAAGATGGTATAATGGAGCCGACAGGACCGGGAAAGGGGTGTGGACATGAAACGATTTTCGCTGCTGCTTGGGGCAATGGTTTTTTCGCTGATCCTTGTCTTCGCCGGATGTGAACGGGGCGCTGCCGATCCGTCGACGGCTCCGCCGGACACCGCCGCATCGGGACAGAACGAAAAACAGGATCCCGAACCGGGGGGAGAGAATGCCGGGAAAACGGACGGTTCAGAAGCCCCGGATGAACCGGAGAGCGACGTGCTGACGATCGTGCGGGGGGACAACTCGTCCGCCGCGGTGACGGAGGCCGCGAAAAGTCTGCGGAAGCTCCTCGAAAGCCGGAACTTTCAGGTCGACATCAAGACGGACTGGGTGAAGCGCGGCGAAGAGATCAAGCCCTTCCCGAACGAGATCCTGATCGGTCCGACAAACCGGCCGGCATCGGAAGAACTCTACGCGAGGATGGCGGAAACGGGGGAGATCTACGATTATTTCATTCAGTTCGGCGCGGTGAACTGCATCGCCGCGACGGACGAATGCGTCGGGGAAGCCGCGGAGCTTTTCGCCGATGAATACGCTGCCCTGAGAGCGGCGGGAAATACGGAGGAGACGAAGGAAATGGAAAGGCTGCATGTTTTTCCGGCACGGGGCATGACCCTCTGCGGCATGGATCTGGCCGAATGGTCGATCGTATGTCCCGTCGTGTACCACAAGGAGGACCGCGCGGAACTTGAACTGCTTGCCTCCCTCTTCTACGAAGCCTGCGGGGTCAGACCCGCGGTGGTCGGAGCCTCGGAGACGATCCCGACCTCCCACGCGATCCTGTTCGGGACAGCTTCGAAACTGACTCCGCGGGAGTGGGATCTGTCCTATATCGTGCATTTCGACGGGAAGGATCTGCACATCGGCGGCGGGAACCTGTGGGCAGATCTGCGCGCGCTTTACAACGAACTGATCTACGGCGCGCTCGGAGCGGGGATCGACAGGAGTATGCCGGATCCGCCGCTTTCCATCGAATTCGAAGACAAGACGGTCCCGGACGTGAACGGGCACAGGGCGTTTTCGGTCTCGGCCTGGGTGACGAGCGGAGACGCTTACGAGACGGAGGCCCAGGTGAAGGAGACCGCGGAGGCAGGGTTTACAAAGATCAGCGTCGGCGGGCTCACGAACGACGGTCTGAGGCGGAACATCATGAAGTGGTGCGCGATCTATGACCTCGAGATCCTCTGGGCGGACGCGCACTATACCTCCATCGGCGAAAACTTCTGGACCCGGTGGTCCTCCGGGCTCGACGCGCCGCACGTCTGGGGGCTTTACCTCTGCGACGAGCCGAATTCCTCGATTTTCCCCGATCTGGCAAAGTGCGCGAAGGAGGTCGCCGGGGAATCCCTGCAGGTGCCTTTCATCAACCTCTTCCCGAACTATGCGAATCAGCAGCAGCTCGGCAACAGGAATTACGAAGAACATATCGACGAGTTCTTCTCGACCGTCGAGCCGCCCTATGCTTCCGTCGATATTTACCCCTGCGACACGACGGGACTTTACGGCGGCTACATGGACAATCTGGACGTCTTTGCCTCTGCCTGCCGACGGACGAAAACGCCGTTCAGCGTGTATCTCCAGAGCGTGTCCTTCGCCGCAAGCAAGCGGACCCCGTCCGAAAAGGATCTCGAATGGCAGACCTGGTGTATCCGGTCCTTCGGCGCGGCGGAGGCGATCTACTTCACCTACATGACCCCGTACAGTACGGCGGAGGATTTCAAGCCCGCTCTCATCGACCACAATCTGGAGCGGACCGATCGCTGGTACGCCGCGCAGAAGATCAACGGCGAATTCGCGGCGCTCGATCCGGCGTTCGCCCGGTATCCCGAAAACCTAGGCGCGTTCACCGTCAACGCTTCGGGTACCAATGTCTCTCAGGCCTTCATGCGCTTCGGGAACCAGTACGATTTCAGCGCCGTCCTCGAAGAGATCGATTCGGAAGCCCCCCTGCTGTTCGGTTGCTTCACCGACGGCGCGGACGGATACGCCTTCACCGTCGTCAGCTGCCAGAATCTCTTAAGGGACAAAACAGCGGACATGCGTCTGAAAATCGCGGGGAAGGCCCTGACTGTCTGGCAGAACGGAAAATCCACCCGCCTCGAACCGGACGGGGAAGGGTATATCACGATTTCCCTCGCCTGCGGAGAAGGGGCGTTCTGCGAGGTCGAACAGTAATACTTTGTTCCCGCGGCATTCCCCTGAGAGACCGGACATGCTGTGCAGGGAAGGGAAAGGGACAGAGCCTGAAAACAAAAAACGGCCTCGGCGATCCGACCGGGGCTGTTCTATTCCGGGCAGGGGATCAGGACGGATTTGAAAGACAGACAAATCGGGATTTGAAAGGGGAACTAGTGTTCTGTTAAAACTTAATCTTGCGTAATTCGGATAGATGTGCTATAATGATCCCAAACGATGATAGGGAGGGATCATATGCCGTCGTTCAAATAT
>CACZNC010000076.1 GCA_902782445.1 uncultured Ruminococcus sp. | reverse complement strand
GAGCGGGTCGAAGAAGGTAGCGGGATTGCCGTCGAACGCAGCGGCAGCGCCGGCGTCAGCGTTTCCGCCCCAGCCTTCCGCGTTGCCGATCACGGTGCCTTCGATGATGGAGCCGTCAGCGCCGGAAGAGGGATAACCGGCCGCAGAAGCCGAGCCTTCCTGGGCGTTGAGGGTGTAGAGGGCCGCGACTTCTTCGTGCGTCAGGGCCTTCTTGAAGATCGCGAACTCGTCGTAGGTGGTGACGAGGGTACCGTCAGCATACGCTCCGGTGCCGTCCTGACCGATGTTGAACGGGAGGCCCGAATCGAAGGCGAGGCCGTCAAAGCCGTTGTCGGCGGTGAATTCGCCGGGCATGTAGAAGTCTCTGCCGTTGATGTACAGCTTGTAGGTACCGGCTTCGCGGTCGACCACGACAGCGAGGTGATACCACTGGCCGAGCGGGGAGAATTCAAATTCGGCGGGGATCATGCCGAAGCCGCATTCCTTGTCGGTGCGGCTGCCGCCTTCCGCGTTGATATTGATCTTCCAGTCGCTGGATCTCTGGGTGACGAGCCAGCCGGGATTGCCGCCGGAGCCCCAGTCCTTATTGGAGAACAGGCACTGGTCGCCGGTGCAGGATTCGGTGTTGAACCAGCCGGCGACGGTGAAGGAATCCGTGCCGAAGGTGTAGCCGTCGAGGGTGATGTAGCCGGCGGTGGAGTCCATCTTGACCGCCTTGCCGGAGATGCCGTCGACAGAAGCGACTTCGCCGACAGAAGCGACGGTGTGGCCCTTCGCGTCGGAAACGCCGTCGTCGAAGGAGATGTAAACGTCCGCGGAATCGAGCAGGGCCCCCGGATCGGTGGTGATCTCGGGCAGGTCGTAGCTCACTTTTTCGACGGTGGATTCGGTCGCGACCACGTCATAGTTGAAGACCTTGTAGTCGCTGACGAACTCGATGTTGTCGATGTAGAAGGGGTTGTTGGGTTCCCGGTTGTCCGAGTAGTCCCAGAAGAGGTAGACGCCCCAGACGTCCGCGGGATCGCAGGGAGTCAGTTCGTCGTAGGCTTCCCAGTTCGCGCTGGAGCGGATGGTGAAGTCCTTCAGCGGGAAGGCGAAGAAACCGGCCAGACCGTAGACGTCGCTGTCCTGCGCGTCACCGAAGCAGCCGTCGCCGCCGTGATACATCTCTTCCCAGTTCACGCCGTCGGCGGAGAACCAGAAGGGGCAGTCCCACGCGCCGTCCACTTCGTCGGTGGTGAAGAGGCAGGCGAGGGAGTTGACCACGCCGTAGTTCGCCTTGCGGAATCCGACTTCGGAGAGGTCCATCCAGACGCGGAGGTAGTTGGTGTCGGGATAGGATCTCGCGATGCCGTTCTTCGCGGTGGAGTAGAGGTAGAGACCGACGTTTTCGGTCCCGCTCGAGGACACGGCCAGGGCCTTTGTGCCGTTGTAGCCCTTGCCTTCCACGATTTCAACCGTCTTTTCGTCGCCGGTATCGCCGGGGCCGTTCCATTCGCCGGTCCAGAAGTCCGCGACGTCCGCCTCGTCGTCCATGTTGAAGACGGGATCGCCGTTCATCTCGAAGGAGGCGTAGGACTCGAAGTCGGTGAACATCTTCGCGGCAGCGTCCGCACCGCCCGCAGCGGGAGCAGCAGCGGATGCGCCGGAACCAGCTCCGACGTCTTCGCCGTTGTACAGAGCTTTCACTTCGTCAGCGGTGAAGGCACGCGGGAAGAACCACGCGTCGTCGAGGGTCAGGAACGGATAGGACTGCCAGCCCTTCTGCTCGGTGGCTTCGTTGCCGAGGAGGGTGAACGGGAGAGGGAGAGCGCCGTTCAGGGTGCCCACGAGCTCGCCGTTGGAGTAGATATCCATCTTTTCTTCCGCGCCGGAGTAGACGAAGGTCATGTTGACCCACTCGTTGCGGGGAGCGGTGTACTCGGAGAGGTTGTCCGCAACGCCGTTGATCGTGTTGCCGACCACCACGCCGCCGTCGTGGATGATGCGGATGGAGCCGAGGATCGAAGAGCAGAGGAACACGTGCTCCGTATTGTCTTCGACCTTGCACCAGAAGCTCGCCGTATAGTTTTCCGCGTCGACGTACTTGCCGAGGAAAATATACTGCTCGTTGTCGTCGAGGTAGACCGCGCCGTTCGCAGTGCCGTCGCGTCCTTCCACGAACGTGGGATCTCCGACCAGCTCGCCGGTCAGGATGTCTCCGTCAGCCTTCGCGTCGCCGTTGAAGCCGAAATGCACGCCGGAATCGGGAAGAGTGAAGTCTTCCAGCTCGAAATCCGCGAACGCGGGAATCGACAGCGCGGCGATCAGAAGGAGGACGGAAAGAAGCGTGAGAACTTTTTTCATGCAGGGATTTCCTCCTGAAAAAATGAAAAATGAGCGAACTTGCCCGGGACCCCGTACCTGAAAGGTCCCGCGCGCCGGATGCGGGAGGGGGACGCGCACAAATCCCCCTTCCCCGGTTGTTCAGATCGTCCCCATTATATCATCTCAAACCGGCTCTGTCAATGAGCGGGAGAAAAATAAAGACTGTTTTTGAAATTTTCTTGACGGATCCGTTTCCCCGGTTCAAAATTTTTCTCTTTTTGAAGGGATTCTATTGAAAAAAACCGCCGGTTGTGCTATTCTATCCACGGACGGACTCTCCGGCGCGCCCGGACGAACCGAAAGGAGAACAAAATGAAATTCCGCCGCGCACTCGCGCTCATCCTCTCAGCGCTCCTCCTCTGCTCCTTCCTTCCCGCCTGCTCGGAATCGGCCGAAAATCAGGACGATCCCGGCACGAAAACCGACGCCCCGAACGGATCGGACGCCTCCGTCCCCTCCCCCGAGATCGAAGCGGAGGACGAGGACGCGAAGCCCGAATACTACAATATGCTCCCCGCCGAGGACTTTGACGGCTGGAAGCTGACCATCGCGAACGACGGACTCTCCTCCGAATACTTCAGCGGGTTCTGCGTGGACGAGCTGACCGGAGACGTGTTCAACGACGGGCTGTACAACCGGCGCGTCGCGGTCCAGGACAAGTACAACGTCGTGATCGAGGAGACCAACAACGGCGCGGCGAACGGCATCCGTCAGAGCGTGACCTCGGGCTCCGGCGACGTGGGCTTCGGCTATGTGCTCACCGCCAGCTGCATGGGCCTGATCTCCGCGAATTACGTCCTGCCGATCACCGATCTGCCGACCGTCGACATGTCCAAGCCCTACTGGGACAAGGGCGCGCAGCAGACTCTGACCTTCTTCGACAAGATGTTCTTCGGCTACTGCGACATCGGCTGGGACCACTACGAGAGCATGGCCGTCCTCTTCTACAACGGCTTCCTCCTCGTCAACAGCGGCCTGAGCGATTCCCCCTACGATCTCTACATGGAGGGCAAGTGGACCCTCGACCGGATGTACGACATGATGAACGCCGTGGTCCAGGACGCGGACGGCGACGGCAAAATGACCTCCGGCAAGGATATCTTCGGCTGGTCGGGCAGAGAGTTCGAATACCTGCCGAGCCTCTACTCCTCGAATCTGCGGCTGGTGCGCTACGACGAGACGGCGGACACCTACGTCATGGACGTGACCCAGGACGCGGTCATGGCGGTGGGCGACAAGCTGAACGCGATCATCAACGACCCGAACCTCTCCGTCCCCGGGCGCAACGACGAGACCCGGAACATGTTCAAGGACGGCAAATGCCTCTTTTACAGCCGTCTCCTCGGCGATTTCCGCAATCTGCGGGACAAGGAGGACGACTACGGCATCATCTGCTATCCCTCCCTCGAGGAGAACACGGACGGCATGGTGTACGTCCAGCAGCCCTATGCGATCCTCATCCCCTCCGACTGCCCGGACACAGCCCGGATCGGGACCATGCTCGAAGCTCTCGCGGCCTACACCTACGACAACGTCCTCGACGACTACATCCAGAAGACCGTCATCGGCAAGGGCGCGAGAGACCAGCAGAGCGCGGAGCTGCTCGAAAAGTTCATCACGATCCGCGCCTTCGACCTCTGCTACGCCTTCAACGTCTTCGCACCCATCGACGCCTACGGCCTCGGCGTGAAGGGCGGGAACTATGCCTCCGCCCAGCAGCGCCAGTCGAAGGTCTTCGCGAAATCCGTGGCGAAGTCCGTAGAAGCGCTGAAAGGCAAGGGATAAGAGGATAGTCGTCAGCAGTCAGTGATTAGCGGTCAGCAAATAACGGGGGCACGCGGCTGTGTCCCTGTTTTTTCGTCCGAGCCTGGTCCGGCCCCCCGAAACCCCGCCTTTCATACCCACTTGACAAACCTTCCGCCGCGTGGTATAATATATTTTGGCGATTGACCGCCCCAACAAAATTACAAAAGAACAGGAGGAAAACGTCATGGATGCTGGAAGTAATAACGGCACAATTCCGGGCCGAAGTACGACGGAATCTGTACCCATACGCGCGCTGACCCCGGGCTTTGCGGCCGGCGGATCACAGCCGCGGGGAAATGTCCGGCCGGCTTCCGCTCCGGGACGGCTTTTCTCTCCGATTCGATACAGATCCACCCGGACGCGCTGAGGGAAAGGGAAGGGCCTTTTTCTCTCTGCGCTCCCTGAAAACGGAATACTGAGGTCTCATGTGTCGGCTTCCCGTGTTATGAATTTTTCTGAACAGGAGGAATGCACCGATGAATGAGCACAACCCCTTTGCCCTGGAGAACACGCTCTCCCTCCTTCTGGAAGGCAAAAAGTACGCCTCTCTCCGGGACGTCCTTTCGACGATGAACCCGTCCGATATCGCGGCGGTGTTCGAAAAGCTGCCGGAGGACTCCCTTCCCCTCCTCTTCCGCCTTCTCCCCAAGGGACTGGCGGCGGAGACCTTCGTGGAAATGCAGCCGGACAATCAGGAGCTTCTGATCCGGGGCTTTTCCGACTCCGAACTGCGCGACGTCCTCGACGAGCTGTACGTGGACGACGCGGTGGATATCGTCGAGGAAATGCCGGCGAACGTCGTCCAGCGCATCCTCTCCGCCGCGGCCCCCGACATGCGCAAGGACATCAACAATCTCTTAAACTACCCCGAGAACTCCGCCGGATCCATCATGACGACGGAGTACGTCTCCCTCCGGACCTCCATGACCGTCGGCGACGCCATCACCCACATCCGCCGCACGGGCGTGGACAAGGAGACCATTTACACCTGCTACGTCACCTCCGAACGCACCCTCGTCGGCACCGTTTCGGTCAAGACCCTCCTCCTCGCCCGGGACGACACCGAAAAGATCGTCGACGTCATGGAGCCGAACGTCATCTCCGTCACCACCCAGACCGACAAGGAAGAGGTGGCGCAGATGCTTTCGAAATACCACTTCCTCGCCCTCCCCGTGGTGGACACCGAGACCCGCATCGTCGGCATCATCACCTTCGACGACGCAATGAGCGTCATGGAAGAGGAGGCCACGGAGGATATCGAGATCATGGGCGGTATGACGCCGTCCGACAAGACCTATCTCCGCTCCTCGCCCTTTGACCTTTTCAAGCACCGGATCCCGTGGCTTCTGCTCCTCATGGTCTCGGCCACGTTCACCGGCATGATCCTCAACATCTTCGAGGAAAAGCTCACGGCGGTGCTCGTCATTTTCATCCCGATGCTGATGGACACGGGCGGCAACTCCGGCTCCCAGTCCTCCGTCACGATCATCCGCGCCCTGTCCCTCGGCGAGATCGAATTCAGGGACATTCTGCGGGTCGTATGGAAGGAAGTCCGGACGGCGGTGCTCTGCGGCATCGTGGTGGCCGTGGCCTGCTTCGGCAAGGTCATGCTGATCGACCACCTGATCATGAACAACCCGGGCGTGACTCCCCTCGTGGGACTGGTGGTCTGCGCGACGATGGTGGTCACGATCTGCGTGGCGAAGCTCATCGGCTGCACCCTCCCGATGATCGCGAAAAAGCTCGGCTTCGACCCCGCGGTGATGGCCTCCCCGTTCATCACGACCATCGTGGACGCCGTGTCCCTGCTCGTTTATTTCGGGATCGCGACGTTCGTGCTGCATCTCTGATCTCTCCCCCCGGAAGGACTGCTGACAACGGTCTGTCCGGGGATTGTTTTTGATTCTATACTCGCTCCAAAAAGCTAACTATATGGGTTTCGATCGCAATATGTAGAAGGCGAACGACCTCGTCGTGAGCTCGCGTACGATAACTCTGATAAGGTTGGATGGCTATATTGGTGTGCGGACTCAGACTGAACGAAATGGAGTCAGCCCTATCCTGCCCCAATTGAAGTTCTTGCCAGGCTTCTTTCAAGAAGCCGCGTTTTCCCTTTTTGATTGAGATTGATTCGAAAGGAGCCCCCATGTCCCTCTTCTCCGCCGTGCCCCGCTCCACTCTCTTTCTCTCCGATCTCGACGGGACCCTGCTCGACCGGACGGCCTCCCTGCCCGCCGAAGACGCTGTGCGGATCAACCGGCTCACCGCGGAGGGGGTGCGGATCTCCTTCGCCACGGCCCGGACCGTGCGCTCGGTGAAGACCATCCTCTCCGCCGTGGATTTCTCCCATCCCGGATGCGCGCCCGTCGCCCTGATGAACGGCACCATGATCCGGGACATGCGGGAGGGGAAGTATCTCGCCGTGGAGAAGATCCCGCCCGCATCCGTCCGCGCCCTCCTCGCCGCGATGGACGGGACCGGGGCCGAGCCCTTCGTCTATACCTGCGACACGGGGAATCCGGTGGACGGCGATCCCCTCGTCACCTATTACCGGCGGATCGGGAACGGGGCCATGCGGCGGTTCCGGGACGAGAGAGTGAATAAATACAAAAAGCCCTTCCGGGTCTTCGGAGAGCCGGAGGAGCTGGAGCGCGGGGGCGAGGTCGTCTATTTCTGCGTGATCGGGCCGGAGGGGCTGATCCGGGAGACGGCGCGGGAGGCGGAGCGGGTCCCCCGGGTGAGCCTGACCGCCTATCCCGACGCCTACGAGCCGTGGGTCTGGTATCTCGAGATCTTCCCCGAAACCGCGTCGAAACGGCACGCCGTGGAATTCCTCAGATCCTGGACCGGCGCGGATTTCGTCGTCGCCTTCGGGGACAACCGGAACGACATCCCGATGTTCGAAGCCGCCGATTTCGCCGTCGCCGTCTCCTCCGCCTCGGAGGAAGTCAAAGCCGAAGCCGACGCGGAAACGGATTCCGTCACAGAGTTCATCGAGCGGCTCGCGGGACTTGCCTGATCACCCCGCCACCGCTTCCGCGATGATCCCGTCGATCAGCCTGTGTCCTTCGACGGTCGGATGGATCCCGTCCGCGCTGATGAGATCGGCGTAGGAGGGGGAGGAGAGGAACGCCGAGCGCAGATCAATGAGGGCGCATCCTGTCCGCCGCGCGGTCTTCTCGGCCTCCCGGCTGTAAAACTCCTGCCAGCGCGCCAGCCGCCCCACGTCGCCGAGCCAGGAGAGGATGTTGTCCCGGTTCAGGTCCCGGGAGATCCAGTCCATATACCGGTCCGCCGAGAGGGGCACGAGATTGCAGAGAAAGACCTTCGCCCCGGCCCGGCGCACGTATTCCACGCATTCCGCGTACTGCCGGGAAAAGCGGTCGGCCGGCGTCCCGGGAAGGAAATCGCCCCGCGGATTCTCGGAGATCTCCTTCCAGCGGTAGTCGCAGTCGTTCCCGCCGAATTCGAGGATCACCGCGGGCTGCCCGTCCGTTTCGGAGGGGAGGATCCCGGAGTTTTCGTCCGTCCCCAGCCCTTCGAAAAGCTTGCGGCGGAGGAGGGATTCCCCGGTCGTGACCGTCGCGCCCATCACCGAGTTGTTTTTGATCTGCCATCCCGCGCTTTTCAGGCCGGCGAGCCGTTCGCGGTAGAGGCAGTGCCGCCCGAGCTCTTCGGAAAAGTAGATCCCCTTGAGGATCGAATCGCCGAAAATTAATATTCGCTTCATTTTCTCTTCACGGATTTTCCTTTGCAGTTTTGGTCCCCTTGTGTTAAAATGATACCATAGGACCGGCCTCCGCGCCACCCATCCGCCGGAGAGGAACGTCTACCTCCGCTTTCCCTACCGGAGAGAGAACTACCCGCCGTAGATTCCACCCCCGATAGAGGACGTTTCGGCGTCTCCACTCCCGGTAGAGAACCGCCGATCCCTTGTCCCGCTTCATTTTCCGCGGATCCCGCTCCCAAAAGTCCGGAATTCGCGCTCTGCCCCCGATCCCCCGCGAAAGGAGTATGCCGATGGCCGCCGAACCGACTCAGCAGCAGCTGCAAACCGTGATCGCCGCGAATATCGCCTCCCTGCGCCGCGCGAACGGCCTGACGCAGGCGGGGCTGGCGGAGAAGCTCGGCTATTCCGACAAGAGCGTCTCCAAATGGGAACGGGCCGAGGGACTGCCGGACGTGCTCTGCCTCAAGGCGATGGCCGATCTTTTCGGCGTGAGCGTCGACTACCTGCTCGAAGCCGACCACCCCGCGGCCCCGGATCCCACCCCGGACAGCGGAAGCGAGGAGGGAGAGGAGAATGTCTCCCCCGTCTACCGTCTGAACCGGCGCAACGTCGTGGGGGTCAGCGTCGCGGGGGTGTGGTTCCTCGCCGCCGCCGCCTTCGTGATCACGGTCCTCGCTGGGAAGCCCGACATCCTGCCCTTCGCCCTCGCGGCCCCGGTATCGGCGGTGCTCCTCGTCGTGTTCGCCGCGCTCTGGGGCGGAAGACTGCGGCTGTTCTTCGCGGTGACCCTCCTCGTGTGGGGGCTGATGTTCCTGCTGTGCTGGATCTTCCGCGCGTCGGATCCGTGGCTCGCCATGATCCTCGGCATCCCCGCCGCCGTCGTCGTCTGGCTCGCCTGCCGGGTCACGACGAAGGAGACGCCGAAAGAATAAAGTCGGTATCAAACACATAACCGTGTCCCCGGATCACCTTCCGGGGCCCTTTTTTCTATGCTGCGGGGACGGATCCGCCTGAACGTTTGCAAAAAGGCCCGGAAAGATCCCATACCGGATCGCCGCCCCGGTCCGAACGCAAAAAAACCGCGCGTCAGCCCGAAGGCATCGGCGCGTGATTTGATCCTGTTTCACTTCCAAACGGATTGATTTTGTGTAAAGACAACTCTAACATGTTTAGTCAGCACAAGCCCGCTGTGGCCCCTGTGTAATGCGCGCCTGAATCTCCGCCGTGAGGCCGCAGAACTTGTTCTGCGCATGTTTCAGCTGCACGAACAGAGACCGCGCGAGGACATGGGATGCACTGTCGATTCCGGCTGCCGGGACGAGCTGTACAGTTATGCTATACGGCCAACTATTTGCTCCGCAAATGGACCCTCGGGAGGGGCAGAGTTTGCGAAGCAACACTCGTCGGCCTGAGATGTGTCCCCCGCACCGACGCAGTCGTGCTCGGCGCCTGTCTGCGTGACTGCGTCGACGCGGCGTAGGGACATTTAATCCGAAACGCGTAGCGTTTCATACCTTTTTCCCTTCGTGAAGGGATTTTATGGGGATTCAGTCGAAGCGGGTGTAATCCTCCGTCAGCACGAAATCGTCCAGCCAGACCTGATGTCCGGCCATCTCTTCTGAATTATAGCAGTAGTAGAAGTATACCCCGGTGACGCAGTCGGTCTTTCTGAGCTTTTCGAGGCTCCCGCGCTTCAGCATGTTTTCGACCGGGAAGGCGAACCATCCCTTCATGCCTTTGACGGAACTGTTCTGCTGGACGCCGAAGCACCCGTCGCCCCCGTGGCTCATTTCGCGCCATGCGGTCTCCCCCTCGGGCAGGACCCAGAACGGGGAGGGGGCGTCGAGGTCGTCCGTGCGGTAGGGGGAGAACTCCTCTCCGTTCACGATCAGGCCGAAGCAGGCCTTGCGGAAGTCGATGGGCGTCCCGTCTCCCCCGAGGTCCATCCAGACCCGGAGATACCGGTTTTCGCCCAGCAGTCCCGCCGTTTCGGGGGAAAGCGGGATCTTCACCTCGGCGTTGTTCTGATAGGTGCTCTCGCCGAAATTCAGCCGTCCGACGCCGAGGGCTTTTGAGCCGTCCTTTCCCCTGCCTTCCGCGATCTCAACCGTGATGTTCCCCACCTCGGCCTCCTCGCTGTAATTGTTGTCCCAGCCGCAGGCTTCGATCTCGGGCTCCCAGGATTCGAAGTCGAGCACCACGCCGGCGGGGATGGGAACGGCGTCGGCGTAGGCATTGACGTCGGTCATCCGGCGCTCGTCCACGTAGCTCATGTAGGTCTCGACCTCCGCGGGATCGTCTTCCCGGATCACGAAGACCCGCGCGCCGAGCATGTCCATGTCGCAGTACCCGGTCTCGCTGACGGTGGAGACATAGCAGAGCCGGATCCCGCCGTATTTCACCATATAGTCGTTCACATGGTCGTGCCCGTTCACCACGGCTTTCACGTCCCCGCGTTCGTACAGGGCGGCGAAGAGACCGGAATTGATCTCCGACGCGCAGACGGCCTCCCGCTTCTCCCCCGTGTGCTCGAGGGAATTCCGGTTCACCCAGGCGGTATAGGTCTCCTGCAGGGGGATGTGGAACGCCATGAGCCCGGGGACCTTCCCGCCGCAGAACTGTTCGACCGCCGCGGAGGTCTCCCGGTACCAGGCGATCTGGCTCGGGCGGATGAAATCGTATTCGCTGTTTGCGAAGCCCGGAAAGATCCCGCCGACGGGTCTGAGATCCGCCCTCTCCGCCGCGCTGATGTACTGGCCGGAATCGAAAGCCCAGATCAGAAACCGGGGCCCGCTCCCGTCGGAGGCGTACACGGGCAGGACGTAATTGCCCACGCCGGGAAGGGAGGGATCCCCCGCCTGGGAGACGCAGTGGGGGAAGGATTCGTAGATTTCCTGCTGCTTTTCCTTTTTCAGGTTGTTCCCCTCGGCGTCGTGGTTGCCGTAGACGTGGGCCCAGGGGATCCCCTTCTCCTCGAAGACCTCCGTCAGATCCCCGACGCAGCTTCGGAGCGTCTTTTCGTCCCCGATGCCCCAGGTGTTGTCCCCGTCGAGGAGGATGAAATCGGGTTTTTCGCGCTCCACCAGCAGGGCGACGTTGGTTTTGGCGAGGTCCGAGATCTTCGTCCCAGAGCCGTGGATGTCGGAGAAGACGAGGATATGGAATTCCCCGTCCTCCCGGAACCGGAGCGGGATCTTCGGCTCGGTCCAGGGGGCGGTCATCTCGGGCTCTTCGGCGGACGCGGGATCCTCTTCTGCCTCGGAGGCCGGGACTTCGGCTTTGTCTTCCGGACCTGCGGGGGCGGCTTCGGGTACGGGTTTTTCTTCCGCGAGTCCCCTCCGGGCGGTGCAGGACACAAGGATCAGGGCGGACAGGCAGATCAGAGCGAATGCGATACGGTTCCGGGAGCGTTTCACGGCGTTTTCCTCCTGACGGTTATTCAGGGGAATTATACCACAATCCGCCCGGGAGGTCAACAGGCCGCCGGTCCCCCGAAAATCCGAAAAGCGAAAAAAATCCCTTGACGCGGCGGGGCGGGAGGAGCTATAATAGGGGCGGAATTTACGATCTTTCCCGAGAGAAAGGACACGATATGAAACCTGCATTCCCGCGCCGCTCTTCCCTTCTGCAGGGGCTCGCGCTGGCCGGACTGATCCTGACGCTCTGCCTTCCGCTCTCCGCCGTCTCCTGCGGGAAGGAGGAACCGGAGATCTCCCCTGCCCCGGTGAACGAAACGGTCCCGGAGGAAACGGTCCCCGCCGAAACGGAAGCCCCGGCTGAGACCGAGCCCGCATCCGAGCCGGAGTCCGAACCCGAGCCGGAGCCCGAACCGGAACCCGCTCCCGAAGCCGAAGCCCCGCGACGCCCGGACGACGCCCCCGCGGATTTCGTCCCGGTGATCCGTCTGGCGGTCTGCTCCGACACCCACATCACCGACACGACGAACGAACGGGCCGTGCGGCTGGGCAAGCTCTTCGATTCGGCCTACCGGTACGCGGACGCCCATCCGACCTATCAGAAGCTCGACGCGGTGCTGATGGCCGGGGATATCACCAATACCGGCGTCAAATCCGAATACAGGGCCCTGAACGCGATCATCGACAGCCACATCCGCCCCGAGACCCGGCTGATCGCCACGATGGGCAACCACGAATGGATCAGCGGCGGCCCGGACGTGTTCCTCGCCGAAATGAGCGATACCCTCGATCCCCATGTGGTCATTAATGGCTTCCACATCATCGGGATCTCCCCCCGCGATTCGAATTACTATCACGCCGCCCAGGTCCGCTGGCTGAAAAACGAGCTCAAGGCAGCGGCGGAGGACGCCCCGGGGATGCCGATCTTCACCTTCCGGCACCACCACATCCAGAACACGGTCTACGTCAGCCGGTCCTGGTACACCCCGGATTCGGCGGCCCTGCGCAAGGTCTACGGGGCCTATCCGCAGGTGATCGACTTCTCCGGCGACTCCCACGGCCCGATGAACAATCCCCTCGGGATCTGGCAGGAGGAGTGCACCTTCCTCAACACCGGGACCCTCTACTATTTCGAAATGGAGCGCGGCATGACCGGAGGGACGCTCCCGCCCGGCAAGGAGAACGCCGCCCAGTACTACATCGTGGAGGCGGACGCCGCGGGACGGGTCTTCATCCAGCCCTACAACATCCTGACGGACGACTTTTTCAAGACCGCCGCGAACACCGACGACCCGAATGCGCAGCTCTGCTACTGGATCGAAAAGCCCTCCGATCCATCCACCTTCCTCTACACCCCCGAGCGCGGCGAAAAGGCGGCGGCCCCCTATTTCGAGGAGGGTGCTGAAATCGCCCTCGACCGGGTGACGGAGAGCTCCGTGTCGGTGACGCTGCCCCAGGCGAAGGACGACCAGTGCGTCTACGGCTACCGGCTCTCGGCGGAGACGGAGGGGCACAAAAAGGAGATCAAATTCTTCTCCGAATACTATTTCGAGCCGATGCCCGAGACAGTGTCCGCCCAGATCAAGGGTCTGCACGACGGCGCGGCCTACACCCTGAAAGCCTTCCCGATCAACGCGTGGGGCATCGAAGGGGAGCCCATCACGGCGCAGTTTGAGACCCCGAAGAGCGTGATCGTGCCCTATGAATGCGACAATCCCGTGACCTATGTCGGGACCTTCACCGATTTCGAGAGCTACAAGCGGATCCGCCGGACTGCGGAAAACGGCGTGTTCAGCGGCGAGGCGGACGGGGACTATTTCGCTGGCGAATGGGACGGCCCCGCCTCGTACAGTGACACAGTCCTCAGGATCGCGGACGGGAAGGGATTCGAAGGCTCGAAGGCCGGCGCGATCTCTCTGAACGCCGGGAGCCACTCCAACCGCGCGGTCTACTTCTACGCGGACGCGGTGAACAAAATCCCCCGGGACTATCCGAGCGCGAAGTATCTCCGGGTCTGGGTGGACTTCACCGGGATCGACTTCCGCAAGTCCTCCTTCGGGCTTGTGACGAAATACGACGAGCTCTTCACAACGGACGACATCGACGGGCGGACTGACCTTCCGTTCTACGCCCTCGCCGAGGGGGGTGACGAATGGAAGAAGATGTTCCACGGCACGGACGGATGCTTCGGCGCGGCCCAGTCCTCCTCCGTCAAGGATTTCAAGGGCTGGCTCGCCTTCCCGACGGAAAACTTCGGAGCCCGCGACGCCTCCGGAACCACCTTCGACTCCCGTTCGGTCAAGGCGGTCTACATGTACTTCGACTACGCCGACGACTCCATGCTGAAAACGCCGATCTACATCGACGAGATCGCGCTTGTGGAGGATTACAGGACTTTCGAGGAAGTAAAGTAACGCATCCCTGCGCGGGACAGGCGCCGGGAGGGACCATCTCAGGCCGAAGGCCCCTCCCGAGGGTCCCTTGGCCGTATGGCATAAACTTACAGCTCGTCCCGGATTTGAAAATCGACTGCATATCCCAGGTCCTCGCGCGGTCTTTGTTCGTGCAGCTGAAACATACGCAGACAAGTCTGCGGCCTTACGGCAGAAATTCAGGCGCGCATTGGGCACAGACGCGCGGTCGGGAATCCGAAACTGTTTCTCTGTCCTCGCGCACATTTTCAGATTCAGACCCGTGTACAGCCCGCACCATACGATCAAAAACCGTCAGAGCGGAACATCCTGTTCTACCCTGACGGTTTTTTGTTTCATGTGGAACAAGGAAAAACGGTCTCCCCAATTCCCAATTCGCTCTACTAACCGCTAACCGCTTCCCTCTAACAACTACTTCAGTATTCCGTTCCAGCCTTTTTCGAAATTCTCCCGCCGGTACCAGGTCGCGGTGAGGGCGGTCTGATCGTACAGGACAGTCCATTCCGTGCGCTCGTTCGGGTCGGGGTCGAAATTCGCTTCTCCGGCGGCTTTCATCGCGTCGCGGAGCTCGTAGATATTCATGGTCGGATGGGCTTCGAGGAAGGCTTCGAGGACCTTGAACCGCTCGTGGGACTGCTGCGCGCCGATCCCCAGCTTATCGCCCTCGGAGACGTAGAAATTCGTCAGCACCTGCGTTTCGGTGACGGTCATTTTCTGATCGACGTATTCCACGGCAACGGCGTTCCCCTCCGCGTCGGCAACGGCAAAGTGGACCATCATGTCGTAGGAGCCGTGCAGGTCGTAGGAGGCGAGCAGATCCAGCGCTTCCTCCGTCGTGGCGGCCCGGTCGAGGAGCAGGCGCAGGGCGGTGGTCGTGGTGAGGTCCGGCCGGTCGGATTTCTGGGCGATCCGCGCGCTGTCGGAGATCATGTTGACGGAGACCGCCAGTCCCTTTTCGTTCATCCCGTCGAGGGGGGCGTAGTAGGCGGCCATGGCGACGGCTTCGTCGGAGAGGCCGGACGCGCTTTCTTTGATGAAATCGACGTTGACGGTAGAGAAGGAGGCGTAGCCGTCCGAGGGATGGGCTTCGAGAAGGAGGACCTCCCTGCAGGACCAGTCGAAATTGCGGCCGAAGAAATGCCCTCCGTCCGGGGAGGCGGCGGAAAGGGTGCTGCATCCGATGCCGGGCAGTTCAAATTTCAATTCCGGCGCGTTCAGCATACTGGTGAGAAACGCCAGCACTTCCTGATCCGAGGAAGCTCCTCCCCCGGCGAGAAACGCGGAGAACCCGCAGTCCCCGACCTTCGCGTAGCCGAGATTCGTCTCGAGCTTCGTGATCGGGCCGTCCTTCTGGTCGATGGATTCGGCATAGAGATCTTCGACCGTCCCGGGTCCGGGATCCGGCTGGGGTTCCGCCTCGGGCGTGTTTCCCGGGTCCTCCGTGAAGTCGTGGGCGTCCGGGTCCATCATCATGGAGTTGTATGATTCGACAATCAGGGTGACGTCGTGCTCCGGCATGGTGAAGGAGAGGATATAACCCTTCGTCTGGTCGTAGTGCTGTTCGAGCTGCACGTCGGACTCCTCGGCACGGAAAGAATAATCGGTGTCCGTCCCGATGGTGTCGTAATAGACGGTGACTTTTTCGCCGGGGGCGTATTCCGTTTTTTTCGCATTGAACCCTTCGCAGTTCACCCGGTAGGTCTCCTTCGAAGAACAGGCGGTCAGAAGGAGAATGAGCAGGACGCAGAGGACCGGGGCGAGACGGTTGATCCTTTTCATCGGTATGGGTTTCCTTTCTGCGGTCTTTGCCGGAGGTGCGTGTCCGGTCCGTTTCCGCATAACAGCCGGGACCGGATAATTTATTATACACGTTCGGGGGCGTTTTTTCAAGGGGAAGAATGAAAAATCAAGGGTCCGGGCCGATTTTGCGGGTGCGGATTTCCCGCGCGTTCTTGACCGGGCCGGTCCGCCGTGCTATAATGTGAAGCAGAATACCGATTCATTCCGGGAGACTATACCATGAAAAAAATCGTTCTGCTCGGCGACTCCATCCGGCTGATCGGCTACGGACCGAAGATCCCCGGCTTACTCGGCGAAGGGTTTGAAGTCTGGCAGCCCTCGGACAACGGCCGCTATTCCGCCTTCACCCTCCATTCGATCATGCACTACTGGCAGGACGGCATCGCGGGAGCCGACCTGATCCACTGGAACAACGGCCTCTGGGACATTCAGATCGGGACGGACGGGGTCCAGCTCGCGCCCCTTGACGACTATCTCAAAACCATGTGCCGGATCGCGGACATTCTCCTGAAACAGACGAAGGTCCTGATCTTTGCGACGACCACCCCCGTGACCGCGGTCCACCCTGACATCCGGAACGCGGATATCGACCGGTACAACGCCGCCCTCGTGCCCCTCCTGAAAGAAAAAGGCGTCCTCATCAACGATCTGCACGCGGCGGTGGCGGAAGACATCGACCGGTACGTGCGGAAGGACGACAACATCCATCTGACGGAAGAGGGGAACGAGCTCTGCGCCCGTCTCACGGCGGAGATGATCCGGAGGGCGGCGGAATGAGGATCCTGTTTGTGCGCCACGGAGAGCCGGATTACGCCCACGACTGTCTCACTCCCCTCGGCAGAGTCCAGGCGAAGGCGGCGGCTCTGAGGCTGAAAGACGAGGGGATCGAGGCGATCTACACCTCCCCGATGGGCAGAGCCGTCGAAACCGCCCGGGAGACCGCGGATCTGCTCGGGCTGGAGCCGGTCACGCTGGACTTCATGCACGAGATCCACTGGTCCTCGGCCGACGGGGAGCCGATCTTTCTGGGCGGGCATCCCTGGAATATCGCGGACGCGCTGGCGAACGAGGGCTGGGATCTGACCCGGACGGACTGGGCCTCCCACCCGTATTACACCCGCAGCCGGGTCGTCGCCGAAGTCGAAAAGGTCTCGGCGGGGGTGGACGGCTGGCTCGCCTCCCTCGGCTATGTCCGGGACGGGGCGTATTACCGCTGTGTCCGGGAGGACGACGAACAGCACACCGTCGCGCTCTTCTCCCACGGCGGGTCCTCCTCGGCGGCGATGGGGCGGATTCTGAATCTCCCCTTCCCCTACATGTGCGCGTTCCTGCACCTGCCCTTCACCGGCGTCACCGCCATCCGCTTCGACCGCCATCCCGGGGTTGCCAGACTGCCCGTACTCGAACTTGCGGGAGACGGGAGGCATATTCAGGGGCTGACGGCTGAGTGAGGAATGAGGAGGGATTGTCCACATCGTGGTGACGTGCGGTGCGGGATTTGAGTTTTTTGTATGGGAGCGCTCCGCCCGCTGCGCAGGGATTCGGGGGACGCGCGGTCGTTCAGCCGGGGAATGGGGCGGTCTTCGCGGGCTGTTGCAGATTCAGACGGACGAGCCTGAACATGGGGTCAACCTCGCGCGGTCTCTGTTCTTGCAGCCGAAACATGCGCAGGATAAATCCTGCGGCCTCCGGCAGAGATTCAGGCGCGCATTCGGCGTTGTCGCGTTTTCGGAATTCCGGATCGGATTGTCCATCCTCGCGCAGGTGAAGAAAGACACGGGGTTTGCGGTAATGTTTCACGTGAAACAATTCCTTTTTCTGCCAATGTTTCATGTGGAACGATCCTCGGGTTTCTCCGTCAGACAGACCGCCGCACGTCCCATTTCGCCTCCACGCTGTCATTCTGAGCGTCAGCGAAGAATCTTCGCACTGGATTGACAAGCCGTAGTTTCAGTCGGAAGACAGTCTTCATTTCTTCTGCGGGAATCCTCCGACTATAACTACGGCTGTATGATGAAGCGCAAAGATTCTTCGTCGCAGGCTCCTCAGAATGACAATGAGAAGCGAAACGATGGGGGTCAACCGTCCGAAATCATGATCGT
>CACZNC010000075.1 GCA_902782445.1 uncultured Ruminococcus sp. | reverse complement strand
TAGCCTGTCCCTATCCATTTCAGAAGTTCTTGCCGCTGAACTTGTTCAGCAGGGCTTCATTTCAAGAAGCCGCGTAACCCCTTAGAAGGGATTTAGTATTATTCGATAACCGCGACCGCTTCAATCTCCACGAGGGCGCCTTTCGGCAGGGCGGAGACTTCCACGCAGCTCCTGGCGGGCTTCTGCGGGAAATGCTTCGCGTACACTTCGTTGAACGCCGCGAAATCCCCCATATTCTTCAGAAAACAGGTCGTCTTGACTACGTTTTCGAGGGAGCTTCCGGCCGCCCGCAGAACGGCGTCGAGGTTTTGGATCACCCGTTCGGCCTGCGCCGCGGCGTCTTCCCCTTCGATCTTCCCGGAGACCGGATCGATCGGGATCTGCCCCGAGGTGTAGACAAAGCCGTCGGCAGAGATCGCCTGGGAATAGGGCCCGATCGCCGCGGGTGCGTTTTTCGTTTCGATGATCTTCATGCGCTTGTCCTTCTTTCGATCTGATTTCTACCCGGCATCACATCGCCTCTGAGATCTGGTCCTGCTTCGGGAAAAGACCGTACTGGCCGCCGGTGTGGATGAAGAGGATGTTTCCGCAGGGATCGAAGGTCCCCTTTTTCACCTCGCTGTACAAGCCGTAGAACGCCTTTCCGGTGTACACGGGATCGAGGATCACGCCCTCCTTCGCGGCGATATCCGCGATGAAGCGCAACTCTTCCGGCTTCGAGAGCGCGTAGCCCCGGCCCTTGTATCCGTCGATGAACGTGAACTCCCCGTCTCCGGGCGGCTCTTCCTCAAGCAGGGCGAGGGTGGATTTTGTGATCCGGGAGCAGACGCCGTTGAAATAGTCCCGGTTGTCGCAGACCGTGATCCCGACGATCCGCTTCCCCGCCCCGAAGAGCCGGTTCCCGAGCCAGAGGCCGCTGTACGTCCCGCCGGAACCCGCCGCGCACACGACCGCGTCAAAGGTCACGCCCAGTTCTTCTTCCTGATGAAGGATCTCCCGGAAGGCGTTCAGATACCCGAAATTGCCGACGCCGTCCGACGCGCCGACCGGAATGACGTAGGGTCTCAGTCCGGCTTTCCGGTACTCCCCGGCGATCTCTTCCATCTTCGCGGAAAGCGTGACGCCCCCGTTTTCGTCGAGGAGGGTGATCCCGGCCCCGAGCATCCGGTCGAGGAGGTAGTTTCCTTCCATCCGCGGTTCGGACTCCACGCTCAGCACAAGATGGGATCTCAGTCCCAGTCTCGCGGCCGCCGCAGCCGTTGCCCGGGCGTGGTTCGATTGGATGCCGCCCGCGGTGATCAGCACGTCCGCCCCTTCTTTCAGGGCTTTCGCGGCTGTGAATTCCAGCTTGCGGACCTTGTTCCCGGACATTTCCGCCCCGGTGAAGTCGTCCCGCTTGATCCAGATATTCTTTCCGAGCTCGGCGGAAACCCGGTCCAGCCGGTACACGGGAGTGGGCAGGTTCGCCAGGCGGATGCGGTCGAGCCGGTCGAGCTTCTCTTCGATCTGCTTTCTGTCAGTAGCCATAATTCACTTCGATCACGATGTCCTCGAAGGTGACGGCGCGGACTTCCCCGGGCCCGTCGGGATTCGAAGGCTCGTACTGGATCCTGTATCCGTCCTTCTTGAACCGCTCGATGATCGTGTTCAGCTGTTCCCGGGTGTCGGCGCAGATGCAGACGTGGGCGAGGCCGAGGCGGTTCGGGTCCTTTTCGATGTCCACGACGCCCGGCTTGGTCATGAGCTCGATCCAGCCGCGCCCGTCCAGTTCCATGATGTAGGAATAGTAGCCGTTTTCGGGCTCGTCCCAGGTTTTCAGCACCTTTGCCCCGAAATAGCTTTCGAAAAAGGTCTTCGCGCCTTCCAGATCCTTCACGAAGATTCCGACGTTTCTGAGATACATGTTTTCCTCCTCAAATTGAAAAATCGCATGGCGGAAAGCTCCGGCAAAGCCCGCTTCCGCATGGCATCATTCGGATTCCCCGCCGGTCTCCCCGTTCTGAGACCATGTGGAGGACTTGAAGATGAATTCCCTGGTCCGCTCCTTCCGCGGGTTCTCGAAGAACTCCTTCGCCGTGTTCTCCTCGACGATCTCCCCGTCCTCCATGAAGACGACGCGCGTCGCGACCTTCCGGGCGAATTCCATTTCGTGGGTCACGACGATCATGGTCCTGCCCTCGTCGGCGAGCTGCTTGATGACGGTGAGGACTTCCCCCGTGAGCTCCGGGTCAAGGGCGGAGGTCGGCTCGTCGAAGAAGATCACCTCCGGGTTCGTGGCGAGGGCGCGCGCTATGGCGACTCTCTGCTGCTGGCCGCCGGAGAGCTTCGAGGGGTAGTAGTCCATCCGGTCCGCGAGGCCGACGCGTTCGAGCAGGCTTTTTCCGATCTTCTCCGCCTCCTCCTTCGGCATCTTCTGGGAGACCCGGAGCCCCAGCGTCACGTTGCCGAGGGCGGTCTTGTTCCCGTAGAGGTTGAAGGTCTGGAAGACGAATCCCACGCGCCGCCGGTAATTCCTGAGGTCCTTCGACGAGATCTTCTTCATGTCGTACCGCTCGCCGCCGATGACGAGGGTGCCGCTGTCCGCCTTGGTGAGATAGCCGGCGCACCGGAGCAGGGTGGTCTTTCCCGAGCCGCTGGGACCGAGGATCGCCACCACGTCCCCCCGGTTCACGTCGAGGCTGACGTTGTTGAGCACGACATTGCCGCCGAATTTCTTGTTTACGTTTATCAGACTGAACATCTCATCTTCTCCTCTCGAGCGCGGCTTCCGCCTTCCGCTGGACCACGGTCAGAACGGAGCAGAAGATCAGATAAATCAGCCCGGCCTCCAGATAGAGCCAGAAATAGTCGTAGGTCCTCGACGCGATCCGCTGGGCCGTCGCAAGGATCTCCACCAGCGCGACATTGTAGGCGAGGGAGGTGTCCTTCACCAGCCCGATGATGGAGTTGGACAGGGGCGGGAACGCGGTCCTCAGCGCCTGGGGGACGATCACGTGGATCATGGCCTGCCAGAAGGTCAGCCCGTCGCAGTAGCAGGCCTCGAGCTGTCCGACGGGGACGGATTCGATGGCGGCCCGGACGGTCTCCGAGCAGTAGGCTCCGACGCTGAGGGACATGACGATCCACGCGCTGACAAAGGAGCTGAACCGGATCCCGATGTTCGGCAGGCCGAAATACACGATGAACAGCTGCACGATCATCGGGGTGCACCGGATGATCCAGACGTAGACCCGCACCAGAAATCGGAACACGGGGATCTTCGCGATCTGCACCAGCGCGACGAGAAAGGCGATCGCAAGGCCCGTCGAAAACGACGCCAGCGTCAGGGGGATCGAGACCTTGATCCCGGCCATGAACAGCTTCCCGAAGGATTCGATCAGTTCGGAGACGATTCGTTCATTCATCCGTTTTTCTACTCACTTCCGTATAACCGGTCGGCGCGGACTGTCAGCCCTTGGTCGTGTCCACGTCGAAATATTTGATCGCAAGATCCGAGAGCGTGCCGTCCTGTCTCGCGGCCTCGAGGGCTTCGTCGATCACCTTGATGAGATCTTCGTTCCCCTTCAGGGCGGGGATGTAGGCGTTCGGCTCCGGGTCGCTGACGACGATGACCTTGAAGAGGGAGGCCTCGTCCGGATGCTGCTTGAAATAGTCGGCGAATCCCACCGTCGTGCTGAAGGTGACTTCGGCCCGGCCGTTTCTGACCTCGCTGATGGCCTGCGCCGCTTCCTTCACCTCGTCGAACACGACGCCGTTTGCTTCGGCGAACTGGCCGATGGTGCTCGTCGGGTCGTTGGAGGAGACTTTCCCCGCCACGTCCGCGAGGGAGTTGACCGAATCGTTGTCCGCAAGGGTCATGACGGCGTACTGGGTGTAGTTATAGGGCGTCGAAAAAGCGTACTTTTCGGCTCTTTCCTCGCTGTACGACACGCCGTTGGCCACGATGTCGATCTGTCCGGCGTCAAGGGCGGCGAAGATCGAGCTCCAGGCGGTCTCCGTGAACCGGACCTCCACGCCCATATAGTCGGCGATGTATCTGGCGACTTCCACGTCGAAGCCCACCAGCTCGTCCTGATCGTTGTGGTAGGTGTAGGGGCTCCAGGTGCCCTCGGTGCCGACCACGATGTAGCCCCGGTCCTTGATCGCCGCGAGAAGTCCTCCCGCCTGCGCGCTTCCTTTGGCGCATCCGCCGAGCATGACGGCCGACAGCGCGAGGATCATAAGGACCGCGATTATCTTTCTCTTCATGAATGCCTTTCCTTTCTCATTGGCCGGGACGGTTTCCCGGCGGGACGGTGCGAACGTCTCTTCGCGCGCGATGCAGCGCTCAAAAGTGCAAATTCACGGTTTTTGACCCGAAATTCGGGAAAAATCCGGTTAATATTTAATTCTCCCAAACTTCTTGAAATAATTATACAGGAAACCGCCGGAGTTGTCAAGCAGTCCGCGGAAAAGAATTCCGAAAAGGGGTCCTCTTTCCTCTGCTCCCGCGGTTCCTTCCGGCCGGATCCCTCTCGTCCGGGACGATTATACCACAGTTCCCGGAAATATGCAAGGTCCGGCGGGACGCCGAGGGTCCGGCGATCCGAAAAAAGAACCGGCGCGAAGATCCCCCTAGAATCGCGGGGCCGCGCCGGTATTTTTATGCGAAATCCGTTCAAAAAATGCAGCTTTTTCGGGGTGAACGGGCAAAATCAGATCCCCTCCTCGAGGATCCGGTAGATCATCTCCATGTCGAGGGCGTTCCGGACCGCTTCGGCCAGCTTGTCGTACTGGGATTCCCGGTAGGCGCGGGCGTCGAATACGGCGTTCTCGTCAAAGGTCAGCCCGCGTTTTTCGTACAAGGCGCGGACGATGGCCCCGGCGATCCCGTTCCCGTCGAACAGGCCGTGGATATAGCTTCCGCAGACATTGTCTTTCTGCATGACCGCGCCGGTGTTCCCGCTCTGTCCCATGTGGATCTCATATCCCCGGTAACTGAGACCGTTCAGCGGAGCGAACATGCCGGTGAGATTCTCGAACACGCCCTCCGTCTGCGCCCGGGTCTTCTGTTCGGCGAAAACGGTTTCGAGGGGCAACAGTCCCATCCCCGCGATCTCGCCTCCGCCTTCGGTGCCGAGGGGATCGGAGATCTTCGTCCCGAGCATCTGGAATCCGCCGCAGATCCCGAAGACCGGGACCCCGCGGGACGCCGCTTTGAGGACGCCCCCCTCGAGCCCGTTCTGCCGCATCCATTTCAGATCGGCGATCGTGGATTTCGTGCCGGGGATGACGATGAGATCCGGCGAGCCGAGCTCGAACAGGTTCTTCACATACCTGAGGGACACGCCGGAGAACCGCGAAAAGGGCGAGAAATCCGTGAAATTCGAAATGCGGGGCAGGGACACCACCGCGATGTCGATCTCCTTCCGCTCGCCGGCGGTCAGGCGTTCGCTGAGGCTGTCCTCGTCGTCGATATCCACGCGCACGTATGGCACCACCCCGGCGCAGGGCACCTTCACAAGATCGTAAAGCATGTCGAGACCCGGGGCGAGGATCGAGACGTCGCCGCGGAATTTGTTGATGATCGTCGCCTTGACCATCGCCCGCTCTTCCGGTTCCAGAAGGGCCACCGTGCCGTAGAGCTGGGCGAACACTCCCCCCCGGTCGATATCGCCGACGAGGAGGACCGGAGCCCCCGCCATCTTCGCCATGCCCATGTTGACGATATCCGCGCTTTTCAGATTGATTTCGGCCGGAGAGCCCGCGCCTTCGATCACGAGAATGTCGTTTTCCGCGGCGAGGGAATCGTATGCCCGCATGATGTCGGGGATGAGGGAGGTCTTGTATTTGAAATAGTCCGCCGCCCGCATATTGCCCCGGACCTCGCCGTTCACGATGACCTGCGATCCGACGTCCGTCGTGGGCTTGAGCAGGATGGGATTCATCCGGACCGAGGGTTTGACCCCCGCCGCCTCCGCCTGCACCACCTGCGCCCGGCCCATCTCGAGCCCCTCGTCGGTGATGAAGGAGTTGAGGGCCATATTCTGGGATTTGAAGGGCGCGACCCGGTGTCCGTCCTGCCTGAAAATACGGCAGAGGGCGGCGCAGATCAGGCTTTTCCCCGCGTTCGACATGGTCCCCTGGATCATGATCGGTTTTGCTTTGTTCATTTCGTCACCTCACGGACATGGAAAATCAGTTCGTCGTTTTCTTCCCGGGTGCGGACTGCCGCGCGGAACCATCCCGGCCCCAGCCCCACGTAGTCCGAGCAGTCCCGGAGGGCGATCCCCCGCGCCGCAAGCTCCTCCCGCACGGGCTTATCCGAATACATCAGCAGGAAATTGGACTCTCCGGGCACGACGCGGATCCCGCAGGCAGCCATCTCCCGGGCCAGCCGTTCCCGCTCCGAGCAGATCCGCTTCACCGAGCGTTCCAGCCATCCGCGGCATCCGAGGGCGGCGATCCCGGCTTTCTGGGCGGGGGTCGAGACATTCCAGCACTGTCCCCGCTCCGCCATGCGCCCGAGGAAATCCCCGTCGGCAGAGAGCGCGTATCCGAGCCGCACCCCCGCTATCGCGTAGCTCTTCGTGAAGGCCCGCAGGATGGTGAGGTTCGGGTATTCCCGGATCAGGCGGGGGAGATCGTATTTCCCGGGATCCGCGGTCAGATCGAGAAAGCAGAGGTCGCAGAACACCCGCGCGCCCGTTCGGAGCAGGTCTTCGAGGATCCGGGGCTCGACGGTCAGCCCGGTCGGGTTGTCCGGGGAGCAGAGGAAGACGGCGGAGACTCTCCCAAAATCATAGCGGAGAATGTCCCGGGTCAGCCGGAATCCGTCCTCCTCCCGCATCACGTACCGCTCCTCTCCGACCCCCGCCGCCCGGAGAGCCGCGCCGTATTCCGAAAAAGCCGGATGGACGATCAGAGCCGGGCGTCCGTCGTCTGCCAGCGTCCAGGCGTACTGATAGATCAGCTCGGCGGACCCGTTGCCGCAGAGAATAAAGGAGACCGGGACCCCCTCCGCCCCGGCGATCGCTTCCCGAAGGGCTTCGCACCGGGGATCCGGGTAGACCGCGCAGTCCTCAACCGACCGGACAAGGGCCTCTTTCACCGCGTCGGGCATTCCCGCGGGATTGATATTCGCCGAGAAATCCAGACGCGGGGGATTTCTGTATATGTCCCCGCCGTGGGGATTTTTTCCGTTCAGAAGCACAGGATCACCGCCCCTCTGAGGATCAGGCCGAGAAGAAGCGTCAGCGCGGAGGCGACGTACATCAGCCGCCCGGCCCGCGTGATATCGTAGGGTTCGATCTCCCGGACGGGATCCCCGATGAACTCCTTTTTCTTCACCACGCCGCCGTAGACCGCGTCCCCGGCCAGCCGCACCCCGAGGGCTCCCGCGACGGTGGATTCGGTCTGGGCGGAATTCGGGCTCGCGTGCTTGTACCGGTCCCGCCGGAAGATCCTCCGGGCGTTTTTCCCGTCGAGGCGGCAGAGGGGACAGGCCGCGATCATCAATACCGCCGAGAGCCGCGCCGGGACATAGTTGACGACGTCGTCCGTTCTCGCCGCAGCGCGCCCGAAATAGAGGTATTTTTCGTTTTTGTACCCGAGCATCGAGTCCATCGTGTTGATGGATTTGTAGAAGAATCCGCCCGCCGCGCCGAAGAGGAAGGTCCAGAAGAGGGGCGCGATCACCCCGTCAGACGCGTTCTCCGCCACGGTTTCGACCGCCGCGCGGCAGATCCCGTTTTCGTCGAGGACGTCCGTGTCCCGCCCGACGATCATGGAGACCGCCGCCCGCGCGCCTTCCGTGTCGCCTTTTTCGAGGGCTCTCTGGACCTTTTTCCCCTCTCTGAAAAGCTGGCGCGCCGCGAGGATCTGCCAGCACATGATCGCATTGACGGCAAAATAGGCCGCGGGATGCAGACGCCACGACAGCTCCAGCACAAGAGCGGGCACGCCGGTGGAGATCAGGGCGACGAGGACCACGGTGAGCGCACCCCGCCCCACATCCTTCGGGTTGGAATTGCCCCGGCGGAGCTTCCGGTCGAAAAAGGAGATCCATTTGCCGATCCCGACGACCGGGTGGGGGATCGAATAGGGGTCCCCGACGAAAAAGTCGATGAGGAACCCGGCGAAAATGGCCGCCGTCTGGAGAAGGAGCCGTTCTTTCATTTGGGATTCCCTCCCGCGAGGGTCACGACAGTCACGGGATTCTGGGCCGACATCATGTGATACCGTCCCATTTTCTTCGACCGGGCGACGCTGACCGTTACGGTCTCGTAAGTTTCAAACCCGAATTTCTTCGCGCACTCCGCCGCCTCCGCCTGGGTCTCGAGGGTCACGGCGTTGAGCACGATCCGGGTGGCGGGATTCTTATCGAGGATCAGGGCGACGATTTCCGTGAGATTCCCGGAGGATCCCCCGATGAAGACATGGGTCGGAGCGGGCAGATCGGCGAGGGCGTCAGGCGCTGTCCCCTCGACCACCGTGAGATTGCCGACGCGGAATTTCGCCGCGTTCTGCCGGATGAGCTGACAGGCGTCCGCTTCTTTTTCAACGGCCCAGACGGCACCCTTCGGAGCGGCGAACGCGCATTCCACGGAGACCGAACCCGTCCCCGCGCCTACGTCCCAGATCAGGGCGTCTTCCGGCGGCGCGAGCTTCGAGAGGGATACCGCCCGGACCTCGGACTTCGTCATCGGCACGTCGGAGCGGACGAATTCCCCGTCCGGGATGCCGAACCGGTACGGACGCGCGGCGGCATCGTTTTCGAGAAACAACAGGGACAGGCCGTCGAATTCCCTGCCCCGGAGTTCTTCCGCCGTGCCGGAGGTGATTTTCCCATCCGGGTAGGAGAGTCTTTCGCCCACCGCCGCCCGGACGTTTCCGAGGCCGCAATCCGCCAGCGTTTCGCACAGTCTGCCGGGGGTGTTTTCCCCGCCGGTGAGGACGAAGGTCTTCGGGTTTTCCTCCACCGTCCGGACAAGATCCCCCTCCCGTCCGTGGAGGCTGAGAAGGGCCGCGTCGTCCCAGCTCACGCCCAGTTCTGCCGCGAAGGCCGCGACGGAGGACACGCCGGGGATGATCTCGGTGTCGTACCCTTCGAGGGCGTCGGTCAGCTTTCTCGCGCCGCTGTAAAATCCCGTGTCCCCCCGCATGAGGACGGCGGCGAGGGCGGCTTCGGGATGTGCTTCGAGGGCTTCGAGGATCCCCAGGGGGGTAAAGGCGAAGACCGTCTCCCTGCCCGCTCCGAACGGACCCGCGACGGATTTCGCCCCGATGACGAGATCGGCTTCCCGGACCGCTTCCTTCGCCCGCGCCGTCATGAGATCCTCCGCCCCCGGACCGATCCCGACGATCTTCACCCCGGTCTTTTTGAGCGGGAGGGTCTTTCCGAGCTCTTTCAGCGCGCCGGCGAGGGTCATGCCTTCGATCTCCGGCGGACGGCCGATGATGACGGGGACGACGCCCGCTTTTTTGGCCGCGGCGATCTTTTCGTCGAATCCGCCGACCTTGCCGGAGGCCTTCGTCACCATAAATTTCGCGCCGATGCTCTTCATCTCGGCAAGGTTGATCTCTTCGGAAAAGGGTCCCTGGGCGGCGATGATGTGGGAGGACGGGATCCCCGCGGCGGCGCAGGAATCGAGGGCGTTCACCGTCGGGAGAACCCGCGCCCAGACCCGCTCCATGTCGAGGCCGATATACGAGGCGAGTTCCTTCGATCCGGTGGTGAGGAAGATATTGCCCTCCCGCCCGGCGAGATGATCCCGCGCCTCCTCGACGGAGTTCACATAGACGGCGTTCGGGATCTCCCGGTCGGCTTCCCGGAGGACGCGCAGGACCGGGATCCCGGCTTTCCCCGCGGCGGCCTGAATATTCTCCGTCACGAGGGCGGCATAGGGATGGGTCGCGTCGATCACCCGGCTGAATCCGCGCCCGGCGAAAAACGCGGCCATTTCGTCCTCATCCATGCGGCCTTTGCGCACTTCGATCCCGGCGATCCCGTCGAGCAGGATCTCCCCGTATTCCGTCGCGACACATACGGTGGTTTCCGCCGCCGGCGCGAGGATGCGGGCAAGCCTTCTTCCCTCCGTCGTCCCGGCGAAGAGGCAGATCCGTTCCCGCTCAGTCATGCCGGTACCCCCGGGGCGTCACCATCCTGCCGCCGATGATCCGGGTCTCCGAATTCCCGATGAACACCGTCGTGAACATGTCCGCCGCGTGATCCTTCAGCTCTGCGAGGGTCATGAGCGCGGTCTCCTCTCCCTCCCGTCCGATGTTCCGGGCGACGCCGCAGACTGTCCCGGGGGACCGGTGCTTCAAAAAGATCTCACAGGCTTTTTCGAGATAGTCCGCGCGTTTTCTGCTGGCGGGATTGTAGATCGCCGTGACGAAGTCCCCCGCCGCCGCCGCTTCGAGACGCTTCTCGATGGTCTCCCAGGGGGTGAGCAGATCGGACAGGCTGACGACGGCGAAATCCGCGGTCAGGGGGGATCCGAGAAGGGCCGCTCCCGAAGAAGCCGCCGTCACGCCGGGGACGACCTTCACCTCCACCCCGTATTCCGGCGCGAGTTCCAGAATCGGCGAGGCCATGCCGTAGATCCCGGCGTCCCCCGAGCAGATCACGGCGACGCGCTTTCCCCCGGCGGCCTTTTCCAGCGCGAGGCGGCACCGCCCGATCTCCTGCGTCATGGGGGTCGAGAGATATTCTTTCTCCGGGAAATATGGCTTTACGAGATCGCAGTAGGCCGTGTAGCCGACGATGATCTCCGCCCCCTCCAGCGCTTCCGCCGCGGCGGCCGTCATGCCGTCAAAGGTCCCCGGGCCGATGCCGACGCCCTCCCGCGCCGTTTTCTTCACGGTCAGCGACGAGGAATCTCCTCCTGCCGCGAGCGCCGCCGCCCGTTCGCACACGCTGCCGACGCCGACCGTTTTCTTCACAAATTCCGATTCCGTAAATTCGCCCGGTACCGCCGAAAGCTCCTCCGCCGTATAAAAAACGGTCCGGGCACCGATGCTCCGCGCGTATGCGAGAAGGCCCGCCTCGTTCCGTTTCAGATCGACGGACGCGACTGCCGAGACCGCCCGGACGTCGATCCCGTTTTCCCGGAGCGTCTCTTCGACGGCGGTCTTCACGGCCTCCTCGGAGATCCCCTTCCGGCATCCGATCCCGAGAACGGCGATCTTCGGGATGAGGCGCAGGGTCTTCTCATAGGGTTCCTCCGTCCGGACGCCGATTTTGACACCGAGGGGGCCCGAATCCCCGGGGACCAGTCCGGCCGGCAGGGATTCCGGGAGGGGGAACTCCGACGACAGGGGCACGTCCCCCGTGAGGATCGCCGCGGAAACCGCCTTCGCCGCCTCCATCGAGGAGATCGCGCATCCGTGGGACGAAGCCCAGGCATCGCAGGAGAATCTGCCCGCCCCGTCCGTCGCCGTGGTGATGACGGGGACCGCGCCGAGGGCTTCCGCCGCCGTCCGGGCAAGCTCGTTCGCGCCGCCGATGTGCCCCGACAGGATCGGGATGACAAAGCGCCTCCGGTCGTCGAGGACCAGAACGGCGGGGTCCTCCGTCTTGCTTCTGAGATGGGGCGCGATCATGCGGACGGCGATCCCGCACGCGCCGACGAAGATCAGGGCGTCGTTCTCCGAAAACAGCGGCCCCATATCCTCCGAGATCTTCCCGTGGGGGACGAAGCCGTATTGTTCCGCGAGCCGCTCCGCCGCGTGGATCTCACAGGATCCGGTCAGGGGCAGTTCCCGCAGGCGGAGAGCCAGAGCCGCCCCCGCGTCCGAAAAGCAGAAGACGGCGGTTTTCATAGGCTCTTCTCCCGGGGTCCCGTCTCAAAGGCCGGATCGTAGAGCTTCGAACGGGCTGTGTTCTCCCCGAGGGCGGGTCCGGCGACGATGAGGGCGGTTTTCGAGATCCCGTTTGCCGCGGCGGTCTCCTCGAGGGTCCCGACGGTGCAGCGGCAGATCTTTTCGTCCGGCCAGGAGGCCTTGTAGACGATGGCGGCGGGAGTGTCCGGGGACATACCGCCCGCAGTCAGTTCCTCCGTCACCTTCCGAAGCAGACCCGCGCTCAGAAACAGAACCATCGTCGTCCCGTGAGCCGCGAGGGAGGAGAGACTTTCGGACTCCGGCACGGGGGTCTTTCCGGCCGCCCGGGTGATGATGACGGTCTGGGACAGCTCGGGCTGGGTGTATTCGATTTTCAGAGCCGCCGCCGCGCCGGAAAACGCGCTCACGCCCGGGGTGACGTCGTAGGGGATGCCCAGCCGGTCGAATTCCCGCATCTGTTCCGCGATGGCTCCGTAGAGGGACGGGTCCCCGGAGTGCAGCCGGACGGTGGTTTTGCCCGCCCTCTCCGCGGCTTCGATCACCGCCGTCGTCTCCCCGAGGGTCATTTTCGCGCTGTCGTAAAAGGCGCAGTCCGGCTTCGCATAGGCGAGCAGGTCCGGGTTGACGAGGGAGCCCGCGTAGACGATCACGTCCGCCTCTTCGATCAGGCGTTTTCCGCGCAGGGTGATGAGATCCGCCGCCCCGCATCCCGCGCCGACAATGTGTACCATATCAGGATTCCTTTCGTATCTGTCCGAGAATTTCGTCCGCCGCCTCCGTTTTCCCGAGGACGCCGTACACGTTCGAGAAGGCGACGGCCCCGACGCGCATGGTCCCGACGGTCTTCTGATGGGTGAGGTGGAAGTCCATCCGCTTCATGAGGCTCTCCGTCACCACCTGCCGCAGTCCCTCTTCTTCGAGGATCGCGAGCATGTCGTCGGTCATCGCGCTGTCCATGATCCGTCCTACGGTCCCGGCAGACGCGCCGCACATCCCCGCATGGGCCGCGAAGATCTCCGCCCGGCAGTCCCCCCATCGGGAATGGGTGTTGAACATCCCGCCCGCCAGCTTCACGAGCTTGCCGATGTGCCCGACGAGGAGCGCGTCCCGGAAGCCGGATTCCGCCGCAAGGGAAAAGGCGTCTCCGATGAAGTTCGACACGGTCACCGCGATTAAGGGATCGAGGCCGAGCTCGTTTTGGATGAAGTCCGCGCCGTAGTTGCCGGGGACGAAGAGGACCGCCTTTTTTCCGGCAGCAGCCCGCATCGAAAGTTCCGCCCGGATGGTCTCGACCACGGCCTCGTCGCTCATCGGCTCCACGATCCCGGTCGTGCCGAGGATCGAGATGCCGCCGACGATACCGAGCCGGGGATTGAAGGTCTTCTTCGCGATCTCCGCTCCTCCCGGTGCTGAAATCACGACGGAGAGCCCGCCCGCGTATCCGTAGTCTTCCATGACCTCGAAGAGAGCCTCCCCGATCATCCGCCGGGGGGTGGAGTTGATCGCCGCGTTTCCGACGGGCTGGTCGAGACCGGGTTTCGTCACCCGCCCGACGCCCTCTCCGCCGTCGATCGTCACCCCGCGGGGCACGCCGGTCTTCTCCACCCGGGCATAGACCGTCAGTCCGTTCGTGACGTCCGGGTCGTCCCCGGCGTCCTTGACGATCCCGCAGGAGACAAAATCGTCCCCCCGCTCGGTCTCCTTCACTTCGAGGGTCAGCCCGATCCCCCGGGGAGTCATGAGCCAGACCGAGTCCAGCGCTTCCCCGCCGAGGAGCATGATCGCCGCCGCCTTGGCCGCAGCCGCCGCGCAGGATCCGGTAGTATAGCCCCGGCGGAGCTTTTTACCGTCTTTGATGATAAAGCTGTCCATTATTGCGTTGAAATAGTTAGGAGTTAGGAGTGAGGAGTGAGGAGTGTCGGTATTTTTTGCTGACGCAAAAAGAATTATTACAATGTGCGGTGGGACATGGCCGAATCGCTTCCGAGCCCTTGTGCCGCTTGATCTGCTTCTCGTGCCGACTCTTCGCTTATTGCTGACGGTTCTACTAGCCGCTGACCACTAGCCGCTCCTAACTCCTAACTCTCATTCCTCATTTCCTCGTGATTTCGTACATCAGCGCGTTGACGATGGCCGCGGCGACGTTCGAGCCTCCCTTGCGTCCCTTCGCCACGATGTGGGGCACGGAGGTGGAGAGGATCGCCTCCTTCGCTTCGAGGATGTTGACGAATCCCACGGGGACGCCGATCACCAGGTCGGGTTTGACTTTTCCCCCGTCGATCAGCGAGCGGAGGGTGAGAAGGGCCGTCGGGGCGTTGCCGATGACGAAGATCACGGGACCGCCGAGCCGCGCCGCCTTTTCCATCGACACCTGCGCGCGGGTGCATCCCCGGGCTTTGGCCTCCTCGGCGACGTCCGGGTCGCTCATGAAGCAGTCGATCTCACATCCGAGCTTTCCGGCGGCCGCCTTGTTGATCCCCGATTTCGCCATCTGGGTGTCCGTGACGATGCGGCATCCCCGGCGGAGGGCGTCGAGGGCTTTTTCGACCGCATGAGGGGAGAAAGCGAGGTTTTCGGCGTAATCAAAATCCGCGGTCGCGTGGATGACCCGCTTGACGACGGCCTTGTTTTCGGGCGGTATTTCCACCTTTAATTCGCTTTCGATGATTTCCATGCTCCGCGCTTCGATGGCGGCGGGATCCGTGATGATCATTTCTGCTTCTCCTTATGTTCGAGGCATCTCAGGTAAAACGATTCCGCGGCGTCCGGGCAGGCGGGCAGATAAAGGTGGGGATAGCCCGCGTAAAGCCCTTCGGTGTGCACGGCGCAGTCCCAGCGTTTTCCGTTCGGTTTTTCGGCGGTGAGATCCGAGCCGCAGTCCGTGCTGTCGTAATAATGGAATTCGTGGGCGGGGAGGGTCGTTCCCGCCTTTCCGAGCAGGCCGTCCGACTTCGCCGTGAGGGTGCAGTAACCGAAGCGGACGAGTTTCCCCCGGTCTTCGCTCTCATGGGGCAGGACGCCGCACATCCGGTGCCCCGCGAGCTTTTCGCCGAGGACCTGAAATCCCCCGCATTCCGCGATGGTCGGGAGGCCGGACAGAACGGCGTTTTTCACGCTCTCGCGGAAGACTCCGTTTTCTTCGATCCTTTCGGCGTGCAGTTCCGGGTAGCCGCCGGGCAGAAGCAGTCCGTCCGCCGATTCCGGGACAGGCTCGTCCGCCAGCGGGGAAAAGGGCACGATCTCAGCTCCCATGTCCGAAAGCAGCCGCAGCGTGTCCGGATAGACGAAGCAGAACGCCGCGTCCTTCGCCAGCGCGATCTTCACGGGGGGATGGCGCGGGACGGCGGGCGGGTCGAATTCCAGGGGTTCCGCCGATCCGGCAAGGTCGAGAAGCGCGTCGAGGTCCACCGTCTTTTCGCACAGATCGGCGATCCGGTCCAGCTTATCGGTGAGATCCGCGGTCTCCGCCGGGGTGACAAGTCCCAGGTGCCGGGAACCGAGCAGACAGTCCTCCGGCAGGCGCGGGATAAATCCGACCGCCCGGATCCTTGTGCCGAACCGGGCCTCAACGAGCTTTTTCAGCCCCGCGTACGTCATGGGGGTGACGTTCGAAAAGAGCACGCCCCGGATGCCGCTTTCGGGGACGAAGTTCAGAAATCCTTCGATCCCGGCGACGAGGGATGCGTAAGCTCCGCGGCCGTTCACGACGAGCAGGACCGGCGTATTCGTCTTCCGCGCGACGGTGAAGGTGCTGTTCTCCGTGCCGTCCTCCCCCGTGCCGTCGTAATAGCCCATCACGCCCTCGATCACGGCAAGTCCGCCCGGGGACCGCCCAAGAGTCGCCCGGAGCAGGTTTCCGTCACAGAAAAAGGGGTCCAGGTTCGAGGACGGGACGCCGAGCACGGTTTCGTGGAACATGGGGTCGATGTAGTCCGGCCCGCATTTCGCCGCGGAGAGCGAGAGCCCCCGGCGTCCGAGAAGGGTCAGGAGCGCGCAGACCGCCGTGGTTTTGCCGCATCCGCTGGAAGTCCCCGCCACGAGGACCCGGGGCAGATCCCGTCTCATTTCTCCCCTCCGGCCTTCTTCTTTCCCTTCCGGAGTGCCGCTCCCGCGAACACGCAGACGACAGCGAGGGCGACGGCTCCCGCGGCGGCAGGAAGGATCCAGCCGTTGTCGGATCTCGTCACCGCTCCGTCGGGCAGGGATGCGGAGAGAAAGGTGATATCGCGGTCGTACCACTGTTCCCTTTTGATGCTCCACCCGGCGCAGGGGATGGGCAGATCCAGCGCTTCCACGGGGATGTCGAAGGTGTGCCGCCCCTCTTCGTCCTCTCCGTAGAGATAGAACGCGCCCTCGTCCTCCTTTTCGGCCTCCGCTCCGCGCCCGAGATAGAGCTTGCCGAAGCCCTGGCCGCTCAGGGTGAGATGGGCCGTCATGCCCTCGTCCGTCACCGTGAGCTTGCAGGCGACGACGCGGAACATGGAGGAGGTGGAGGTCACTTCGACGTCGTAGGTCCCGTTCTGAATGTCCTCCGCGTAGAGGGGCCTGCTCCCCCCGTCCGCCGAAACGGAAACGGGGAGGGCAAGCGCACAGAACCCGGCGAGCAGAACGGACGCGATCTTTTTCAGGCTTTTCTTCATTTCGCGTTCTTCACGTGGTCGACGTAGACCGCGCAGACGGCAGGAAGCTGGCCGAGGCCGCGCAGGATCGGGGTGACCTCGAAGCCTTCGTTCTGGAGGATGACCTTCCAGCTGTCTTCCTCGTCGCCCGCCATGTCGTTGTTGGCATGGTCGCCCGCAACCACCATCAGGGGTTCGAGCACGACTCTGGTATAGCCGCCGGCCTTCGCAGCCGCGATCACGTCGTCGAGGGAGGGCTCCGCTTCGACCGTGCCGACGCAGTAGTTGGTCTTGCCCGCGGCGGTCAGCTTTTCCTGGAGCTTCGCGTAGGTGGCGTTTGAGGCGTGTTCGGTGCCGTGGCCCATGAAGGTGATGAGGGTCTTGCCGTCGTCATATTCGGCGGTGGCGGCGGTGATGGCGGCGATCACGGCGTCATAGTCCGCGTCGGAGGTGAGAAGGGGCGCGCCGACCTTGACGCTCTTGAATTTGGAACGGTTGGCGTCCACGACCTTCATGAGATCGTCGTATTCAAATCCGCTCATGACGTGGGTGGGCTGGACGACGAGGTCCTTGACGCCGTCCTTGACAAGACGGGCGAAGGCTTCGTCCACGTTGTCGATCTCGATACCGTCCCGGTCTTTCAGCTTGTCGATGATGATCTGGCTGGTGAAGGCGCGGCGCACTTCACTGCCGGGGTTGGCAGCCTGAATGGCGGCTTCGATGGCTCCGATGGTGGCCTCGCGGCTGTCGTTGTAGCTGGTGCCGAAGCTGACGACGAGGATGACGGGTTTCTTCGACCCGGAGCACCCGGCAAGGGCGAGGGCGAGCATCACGGCGCAGAGCGCGAGAGCTCCGATTCTGACGAGTTTCATGGGATTATTCCTCCTGTAATGAAGAAAAGATGTATGTGAAAACGGGATCTTCCCGATTCAACCGAGGTATTTGTCCGCAAGCTCCGCAGACAGGTCGAAATGCTCTCTCAGCCGGTCGCGGGAGAGGAGGGTGTCCGGCGTCCCGATCGCTTCGCACCGGCCGTCTTTGATGAGGAGCACGGTGTCCGAGATCTTCGCCGCCAGCTCCGTTTCGTGCAGGGACATGACGACGGCCAGCCCCCGCTCCTTTCTCAGCCGGTCCAGGAGTTCGAGGAAGGTGAGCTTGTAATGGATGTCGAGGAAGGAGGTGGGTTCGTCCAGCAGAAGCACCTTCGGTTCGCGGCAGACCGCCCGGGCGAGCATCACCCGCTGACGCTGTCCGTCGCTGAGCTCGGTGAAGAGCGCGGAGGCGAGGGATCCGGTTTCGGTGAGCCGCATGGCCTCGTCCGCCGCCCTTTTGTCCGCCTCCCCCAGCAGCCCGAAGGCGCCGGTGTGGGGATAACGGCCGGATTCCACGAGTTCCCGGCAGGTCAGAAGATCCGTCTTCGGCCGCTCGGTGAAGAGCCCGGAGACCGCCTTTGCCCGTTCGCCCCGGGTCATGGCGGAAACCGGCCTCCCGTCCACCCGGATCTCGCCGGAAAGAGGGGGCAGAAGTCCCGCGAGGGTCTTGAGCACGGTGGATTTGCCCGAGCCGTTCTGCCCGATCATGGTGAGGATTTCCCCCGGCGCGACGGAAAAGGAGATGTCCCGGGCGACGGTTTTTTTGCCGTACCCGGCAGAGAGGGAGATCACGTCAAGCATCGCCGCGCCTCCTTCCGAGCATGATGAAGAGCACCACGGGGGCTCCGAGGACCGACGTCACCGTGCTGATCCCGAGTTCCGCGGGGGAGACCACCGTCCGGGCCAGAATGTCCGAGAGGATGCAGAACACCCCTCCGCCGAGAAAACAGGCCGGGATCATGAAGATCGGTTTCGCCGACCGCATCAGGCTCTTCACGAGGAAGGGCACCGCGATCCCCACGAAGGACACGGGTCCGGCAAAGGCGGCGGCGCACCCGGACAAAAGGCTCGAGAAGAGGATCATCGCGATCCGCACCGCCGTGACGTTCACCCCCGCGTCCACGGCGTAGCTCTCCCCCAGCTGATAGGCCCCGATGGGCTTCGAAAGGAAAAACACCGCGGCGAGGACCCCGCCGGTCACAAAGGCGCAGACGGCGAGGGATTCGCTCTTCATGCCGGAGAAGGAGCCGATGGACCAGCCCCGCAGGTTCACGATCTCGCTGTCGTCGGCGAAATGGATGAGGATATCCGTCGCCGCCGTGCAGATATATCCGATCATGACCCCGCAGACAATGAGCAGGGACATGTTTTTCACCTTCGTCGAGAGCAAAAGGACCAAGAGCATCGCGAGCAGGGCCCCGAGGAACGCCGCCCCCGTCATGACCGCGGAATTCAAAAGGACCGCTCCCCGGGCCGCGCCGATCAGGACCGCCGCCACGAAGAGCCGCGCCCCGGACGAAATGCCGAGCACGAAGGGCCCCGCGATGGGATTGTGAAAGAAGGTCTGGAGCAGATAGCCGGAAAGAGCCAGCGCGCCCCCGAGCATGAGAGCCGCCAGGGTCCGGGGCAGGCGTATCCCGAAGAGGATCATCGCCGCCGTCTCGTCCGCGCTCTTCCGCGTCAGAAGACGGAACAGCTCTCCGGGTGATATGTCCGCGCTCCCCGCCGAAATGCCGAGGCAGAGAAACCCCGCCGTCAGACAGAGGAGCAGGACGAAGGAAAAGAAGATTCTTTTGTTCATAGACGGAAAAATATGAGGGCTCTCAGTCCAGTTTTTCGAGATAGCGGGCCGCCTCGCCGTTCTCCGAGATCACCCGGTAAAAATCCGTCAGGATCTCGCCGGTCTTCATGATATCCTGATACATCTGGCTGTCCGTGCGCCAGACGTTCCCGGTTTTGACCGCGCGGAAGGAGGCGAGCAGTTCGTTTTTCGCGACAAGCTCCGCGATGCTCGTCACGTCGCCGCCGATGCTCGCGTTGTAGACGATGATGTCGGCCTCCTTCGCCCGGAGACAGAAATCCTCCGGCCCGACCGTGACCGAGGAGAGCGCGTTGTCCTCCCCGCCGAAGTCGAAGACGTTCTCCCCGCCCGCGAGCCGGATCATCTTCGAGACATAGTCCCCGGATTTGCGCGTGACGAAATTGCCCGACGCCGCGACATAGAAGAACGCTACCGTCTTTCCGGTCCGGGCGGCTTCCCCGACGGCGTCGAAGGCGGCCTTCTGTGCGGCGAAAAGGGCCTCCCCTTTTTCCGGGCATCCCGCGATCTCGGCGTAGACCCGGATCCATTCGACCCGGCCGAGGGGGTCGTCTTCGTAGCTCGAACGGTCGACGAAGACGGGGATCCCGATCTCCGCGAGCTTTTCCTTCACCTTCGGGACGTGCTCCGCCATCGTGGACTGGACCGAGAGATCGCATCCGCCGGTGAGGAGCAGCTCGTAATCCGGTTCCCGGTATTTGCCGGCGAAGAGCATATTCCCCGCCTCCATCGCTTCCCGGGCGCCGTCGATGTGCCAGTCCTCCGCCTCGAGCGAGGAAAACCGGATATCCCCGAGCCGGTCCAAGGCGTCCCAGAAGGACATGACCGCGCTCGCCGCCATGTAGACGGTCTTCGGACGCTTCGGGACGACGACGGCGTTTTCGATCCCTTCCGGGGGATCCTCCGCTATGAGGCAGACCGTCCCGTCGTCCGTCAGGATCAGCGAATCGCCGTTCTCATACCGCCAGATCGCGAAACAGGAGGCTGCGGTCAGCGGGACTTTTTCGGGCTCGCTGTATCCGGGGATCTCCGGCGGGACGTCCCAGGGCCTCTCCGTCTTCCCGCATCCGCAGACGGCAAGCGTCAGAAGGAGGGCCAGATACAGCAGGAAAAGACGCCTCATGACTTCTTTCCGGCCCTTTTGCCGAGGGCGAACATCCCCGCGCCCACCGCAACAAGCAGGACCCCGACTCCGATCCACAAGAGGGGGGACGGACCCGCGGCTCTGACGGAGGAGGGGTCGAAGGCGAGGGTGTAGCCGATCAGATGGGGTTCGCTCATGGCCACCGTCTCCGCCTGCACGTCGAGGGGGACGGAAAGATCCTCCACCGGGACGAGGAAGACCGAATCCCCCTCCGTATTCACGGGCAGAAGCCGCTCCCCGCCCACGATCATGAGATCGTAGTTCGGGCTGCTCCACTCGATCCGGGCCGTCATGCTCCCGTCCGAAACGGTGAGTTCGGCGGGGGACTTCACCGACGCCCGTCCGGTCCCGCCGGAAAGGGACACGCCGACCGTATAGCTGCCGTTGTTCATATACAGTCCTTTCGGGAAGAAGGGGGATCTCCCGCCCCGTTCCCATCTTAATTCATGAAAAAAACGCTCCCGAATCCGTCGCGCGGAATCAGAAGCGTACAGCAAACAAAGGCATACCTCCGGCGCCTTAAAAACGCGGGAGTATCCCCCAAGAAACACGTACTGCCGATTCCTCGCGGCATTGGGCATCCGACTGCCCCGTACAGACGGCAGGCAGGTCTCCCGGCTTGCGGATCGCCACACCCTGAAGCCTTCCCATCCCGGCGCGTTTCTGCGCGAAGGAACAGTGACATCATATCAGGGCATTCCCCGTTTACGGTGACGAGATCGTACAGGATTCCCACCTGTTTCCCTTTTCACCGGATCGATTCCCGCCCAAACGAGCGGAAATATCCGACACCTGCTGTCTCTTATTGATCTGTCGAAAGAGCGCGGACATAGGAGTCCGACGTTATTATAGCGCACCGAAGGGAGGGTGTCAAGTAGTCCCCCGCAAAAATCGGGCGGGCCGGAGGGGTTTTCGGGCGGCTGAGGGAGAAGACTGTCGTGAACGGCCGGGCGAATCGGCGGACATGAAAAAACAGCCGCACGGGGGACGTCCGGTCGGCTGCATATCGCGGGGAGCGGAAGAGGTGTCCGGAAGCCGGTCCTTTACGTGCTCACCTTGAAATAGGTGTGATACGGCCTGCCATGGGCGCGGTACATCGGGACAAATTCGCGTCCTCCGTACCGGATCGCGCAGGAGTCGTCGATCTCTTCCGCTTCGCCGTGCTCCGGGATCGTCAGATATTCCTTCGCGTCGTCGAAGGTCACCATGACGAAAGGGCCGTACAAGAGGGACGCGAGCCGGCATCCGTCCTCGGTGAGATCGGGGGTGAATTCGAGGCGCGGGCGGCAGTCGAACCGGACTGAGATCACGGCGCGTTCCCCCGCTTTGATCCCCACCGAAGCGTACCGTCCCGCCGCTGTCAGCCCCTCGGCCGAAAAGGGATTCGAGAGGCACCAGCGCGGGATGCGGAGCTTCAGGGTGAAATCCCTCCCGGATTCGACGGTGACCGTCCCCCGGCCTTCCGGGAACGGAAGATCGCAGACCAGGCGGAACCCGGCCCCTCCGCATTCCGCGGGCAGATACTGGTTCAGCCACACCGTGTCCCCGGCGTCGAAGAGCATGGCGTCGGGGTATTTGACGTGATTTTCCATCCCCGTCCCGTGACAGCAGGTGAACGCCCACCAGTCGTTCGAATATTCCTTCTCCGCGCCCGGGCCGACGGGGAGCATGTAGGTGACGGCGTTCGTCTCATTTTCCCCGCCCTCCGGGTTCTGGGAGGCGAGGATGTGGTTGTACAAAGCCCGTTCGCAGTAATCCATCAGATCCGCGTTCTCCGGCTCGAAGGCGTAGAGCTCCCGGGCGAGTTTCAGCAGATTATAGGTCGCGCAGGTCTCGCAGTTCGTCCCCTCTTTGATATAGCGCGCGAGGGAATCCGGTTCGCGGAAGCATTCGCCCTGTCCGACGCCGCCTATCGAATACATGTGATGGGCGAACACATGCCCGAGGAAGGATTTCGCGATCCGGCGGTACTGCCTCTCCCCCGCCGCCTCGTATTCCAGCATCGCGCCCATGATCTGGGGGATGTGCTGGTTGGCGTGGAGCCCGTGAAAGCTGTCCTCCCCCTCCGCCAGTCCCGGGAAGATGTTCTCGTTGTCGAAGAGCTTCGCCGTCCGGAGGTACTTCCCCTCCCCGGTCAGAAGCGCGAGGCGGGCGAGGGATTCGTTCATGCCCCCGTATTCCCCCGCGATGTACATCCCCCACATCTTTTTCCGGTGTTCCGGGGCAAGGGGGGAAAGCCGGTCCTCCACCCAGTCCCCGATGCCGCGGGCGGTTTCGAGGGCTTCCCCGTTCCCGGCCCGTTCATAGGCTTCGATCAGCCCGGCGAGGATCTTGTGCAGGGTGTAGTAGGGCGCCCAGATCTTCGCGTAGGGGGTGAACTTTTCGAGGAGGGCGAACTGGTCCGGCGGATACGCGGAGAGGAATCCCGCGCCCCAGACGGAAGGATCGCGGCTCCATTTTTCCTGGGAACAGTCCTCCGGCGTGCAGGCGGTGACGAAATCCCGGGCCCTTCCCCCCGATAGCTTTTGCAGGCTCCGGAGTTCGTGCACGGTATAGCTCAGCTTGTCCCGCAGTTCCCCGTCCCCGGTCGCGCTCACGGCGAGGGCGAGGGCGGAGAGAAAATGTCCGGTGGAATGGCCCCGGAGTAGTCCGTCCGGCGCGTCCCAGCCGTAAATCGGCTCAGCGGAGGTCTCGACGCCGAAGGCCGCGCGGAAATTATAGAGCATCCGGTCCGCGTCGAGCTTTTTCAGATACCTCAGATCCCGCTCCATGTTCGCCGAGAACGCGGAGGCGGGCGACAGGCGGATGTCCGAGAGGGGGAGATAGGTCCCCGAGGGTTTGATCACAGTAATGCCTCTTTCTTTTATTGCGGTTTCATCCGGAACATCCGGCTTTCCCTCTGCCCCGGACCTTTGGCTCCATTATACCATGAACCCCGCCGTCCTGCAAGCCCGGGGGGTAAAAAGCGCGCCGACGGTCTTGCGCTTCCGGGGCGGATGTGTTATAATGGGCACGGACACGGTTCCGGTCAGCCGCAGACGGGACCCGGCGTCATGAAAAAGAACTGCCGGAGACCCGGCCGGACAGTTCTCCCGTAAAATACAGACATGAATTGAGGAGTCAGACATGAACGGATCGGAAGTGTCCCGCGAAAAAACGATCGTCAAAACCAGCGTCATCGGGATCGTCGCCAACGTATTTCTGGCCGGATTCAAGGCCGTGATCGGGCTCATGACGCATTCCATCGCCATCGTCCTCGACGCGGTCAACAACATCTCCGACGCGGGCAGTTCCCTCATCACCATCGTCGGCACGAAGCTGGCGGGCAGGGAGCCGGACAAGAAGCATCCCTTCGGATACGGGCGGATCGAATACCTGAGCGCGATGATCATTTCGGTGATCGTGCTGTACGCCGGCATCACCTCCTTCGTGGAGTCCGTCAAGCAGATCCTCCACCCCGAGACGCCGGAATACAATGCGGTTTCCCTCGTGATCGTGGCGGTCGCCGTCGTCGTGAAGATCCTGCTCGGCCGCTACGTCAAGAGCGTCGGGGTCCGGGTGAATTCGGATTCCCTCGTCAACTCCGGCGAGGACGCCACGCTGGATTCGATCATTTCGGCCTCCACTCTTGTCGCCGCCGGGATCTTTCTGATCTTCCATGTCTCCCTCGAGGCCTGGCTCGGCGCGGTCATTTCCGCCGTGATCATCAAGTCCGGCATCGAAATGCTCCGGGACACGATCTCCCAGCTCCTCGGCGAGCGGAACGACCGGGAACTCGCCAAAAAGATCCGCGAAACGGTCATGAGCTTCCCGGGAGTCGAGGGGGCTTACGATCTGGTCCTGAACAATTACGGACCCGACACCTGGAACGGCTCCATCCACATCGAGGTCCCCGACACCTATTCGGCGGACCGGCTGGATCAGATGCTGCGCGAGATCATGGTGAAGGTCCACAGCGAACACCGGGTCCTCCTCACCGCCATCGGCGTATATTCGGTGAACACGAAGGACGAAGAGGTCATTCGGACAAAACAGCGGGTCGCGGAGATCGTCTTCGCCAATCCGTACGTCCGGCAGATGCACGGTTTCTATCTGACGAAGGAGGAGAAAAAGATCCGCTTCGATCTCGTCATCAGCTTTGACGCCGGGGACCGGAAAGCCGTTTACGCGGATGTGATCGCCGCGGTGCAGAAGGAATTCCCGGACTATACGCTCCAGGTCGCGATGGACACGGATTTCGCAGAGGAGGACGGAGACTGACCGCCCCTCAAAAATCGAAATGATACGTTATTGGTATAGCCTGTCCTTTTCCCATTTCAGAAGTTCTTGCCAGGCTTCTTTCAAGAAGCCGCGTTTTCCCTTTTAGTTTGAGATTAGTATTACGCTCCGATCCCGCAGAGGGGTTCGATGACGTAGCCCTGGGCGCGGATCCAGTCGATGAATTCGGGCAGGATCGCCGCGTTGGTGGTGGATTCCGCGTGCAGCAGGTAGACGCAGCCGGGGTGAAGATGTACTTTCAGGATGTTCAGAGCGTCCTCATAGGGCCACTGATTGTACCGGTCGTAATCCTTGTAGGTGTAGGACCAGGTGACGGTCCTGTACCCCATTTTGGCCTCCAGCCGCAGGAGCCATTCGTTGACCGCGCCTGCCGGAGGACGGAAGAAAAGCATGTCCGGCGCGTCCGGGAATACAGCTTTGTAGGCCTCCTCCACCGACCGCATCTCACGGATGACCTCCTCCGTCGTCAGGGTCGTCATGTCGAGGTGGTTGTAGGTGTGATTCCCGACCACGTGCCCCTCGTCCAGCATCCGGCGGATGAGTTCGTGGTTGGATTCCGTATTCACATAATACCCGGTGAGGAAGAAGGTACCGGGGGCGCCTTTGTCCCGCAGCGCGTCGAGGATCGGAGCCGTCGCGCCCCATTCGAAACCGCAGTCGAAGGTCAGATAGCACACCTTCCGCGTCTCGTCCCCCCGGTAGATCGCGCCGTACCGCCGGAACGCTTCCTTCGTGGAATCGAGGCGGTCCCATTTGTATACGGCCTCGCCCGTGGATTCGTCGTAGGCTACTTCCCCGGGGTACCAGTTGTCGACGTCCGGGGGCTTGTTCGCGTCCTCGAAGCGGGTCGTCGGGAAGGCGGCCATCTCGTCCACCGATGCCATGCCGGAGGTGTTCTGCTTCGGGATGTCGTACCGGTACAGACCGTCCTCGATCCACCAGCGGATGGCTCCGAAAGGCGCGAGCGATCCTTCCGGCACCCCGCCCGCTTCCCCTCCGGCAACGAAAACGGGATCTTCATCGGGCGCGTACTCCGGGCTTTCCTCCGCCGCCGTGTCAAACGCCCTGCCCACCCCGCCGTTTTCCGCGGGAGCATCGGAAATCAGCCTGCCCGGCGTTTCTTCTGCCGAGCAGGAGGCAATGACAAGAAGGAGAAGAGAAAGCAGAAATGCTGTCAGGTTCCGGTGTCTCATACGGTCTCCTATCGCTGCGGGAATGGCGCCGTCCCTCTGGAAGCCCCGACGGTGTATTTCGTCCGGGAAAGCCTGTGATTCTGGAACGCGGAGGATATTAGCGAGACCTAACGCCCGGCATATTATATCATATCCGGTCCGGGTTGTCAAGCCGCGCGGGACCCCGGCCGAAAACCGGCGGATGCAGTTCATACTATTCTCTTTCTAAATAGCTAACTATATGGGTTTTGATCGCTCTCCGTAGGATGCGAACAATCTATGATTGTGAGAAACGAAATGGCAGCAGCCTTGTCCTATACCCCCATGAAAGTTCTTGCCAGGCTTCTTTCAAGAAGCCGCGTTTCCTTTTTAGCTTGAGATTAGTATCACTCCCCGTCCGCCGAGACCGCCGCGTCTTCGAGAAAGGTATAGTGCAGGTATTCGTTCACCGAAAAATAACCGAAGCGGCCGCTCACGGTGACGACGGTGTCGTCCGGGAGAACGGGGATGCCGTCGGCACAGCGGATCTCCACGGATTCGAAGCAGCATCCCGCCGTATCGGGCACGGTGCAGGAACAGCGGATGCCGGATCGCGTCTGTTCCGTGATGAAATATCCCGCCATCCGGACGGTCTTGCCCTCGTATCCCTCCGGGTGGGCGTTCATCATGCCGACCGCCGCATAGAGGGCCGCGGTGCTCAGGCCGGTGAGGTCGATCTCTTCCGTTCCGTCTCCGGGGACCGCTTCGAACGCGGGGGCGTCGTCCGCGGTGATGCCGGCGAACCCGTGTCCCGCCTGAACCGTCACAGCCCCCGGACCGGCGTTTTCATCCGGGATGTCCCGCTCCGCAGATACGGCCCGTCCGACGCCCTCCGCGGGAAGATCGGGAGGCAGCCGCCCGCAGGACACCGCCGCCGCGACAGCCAGCAGCAGCGCGGGAAGTTTCAGCCGTTCGTTTCTTGCCATGGGGCTCATACTATATTCCTTCTATAAAGCTGTCTTCATGGGTTTTGATCGCTCTCCGTAGAATGCGAACGACGGGGTGGGAATACCATTTATCCAAACATGAC
>CACZNC010000074.1 GCA_902782445.1 uncultured Ruminococcus sp. | reverse complement strand
CCAAACGGCCCGGGAAAAGGCTCGGTAAATTGATGGATTACGCTATGGAAATGAGGATTGATGCAGAGATGCGAAAATATATGGAGGTATTGATTTGATTACGCTGACGGAGGAACACGGTATGCTGGCATGAGTATGATGTAAACTGACCCCACGTCGTAAACTGGAGGGGGACACAGATTCCCCTGTGCGGAAACTGCCAGCAAATATGATCAGCAGGCAAAATCTTCCTCGCAGTAGTCAAAGATTAGCCTTGTGCCGGACGGACGACTTGACCCTGCCCGTTTCAATCCCGACCTGCCGCCGCGCGTACCGAGTTAACAAAAATGTTTCTGGATATTCCCGAACTCCTGTGGTATTGTTGTGTCCCGAAGGGAAGGTGAACTCCATGAAACTGATCAAAGAACTCGCGCTCGGCAACTTACAGCCCATGACGCGAAACTTCAAGCAGGACAGCCTGTATGTCAGACTGTTGGCAGAAGTAACGACGCGGCAGGACCGGCTGATCGAAACCTTATCACCGGAGCAGAAAGCGCTGTTCGATTCTGCCAACGAAGCGACCATCGATCTCTCGGTCGAGAACGATCAAGACCTTTTCGTCAAAGGCTTTGTCCTCGGAGCGCAGCTGATGCTCGAAATCCTGACGGCGGATCCGACGGAGGACGTGATACGGTGAAGCAGACAGTGGCCAAAACCTGTTCGATAAGTCCGTTCGGGGGCAAAATCCCGGAGCAGAACAAACCAGAAAAATCGAATTCCCAAAATCCGCCTGTTTATGGTAGATCCTGTGGTCAAGCCCGAAAACGCAAAAATCAAAAGACCGCCGAATCTCAATGATTTAGCGGTCTTTCGCATCGGAGTGACTGGATTCGAACCAGCGGCCTCTTGGTCCCGAACCAAGCACTCTACCGGACTGAGCCACACCCCGATTGCCATATCAGTATAGCACATGCCGGGGGCAATGTCAAGAGGAACGCGAAAAAAATCTGAAATTTCCCCCGATGGAATTTACTTTGAGAATCCACCGTTTCTCACCGATCTTCCCGCTCCGACCCGAAGATCCCCGCGGGCAGATTCTTTTCGAATCTCCCTCCTCCCCGGCCTATCCTGGAAAATTTTGGGCGGATTCAATTGGTTCGGTAAATTTAATTTTCTGATTGTTCACGAATTGGACACAATGACGTGCTATAATCTCCCCATAAGACGGGTTGTGCGATGACGCCCGTTTTTCTGCGCCTTGATCGGGCCGGACATTGCTATTTTTTCGTTATGGATGCCGCCCGGCCTTTCAAATCAATATATACCAGTCATCCACATCAATATTTTACGGAGGAGATCCGGCGGAGAGGACATGCGCCGTCGGACGAAAAACATCATGTTCGAAAAACTCACCGAGGTCGGGACCGCGTTCCGCCTTGCGGGCAAGTTCTACGCCTACGACACCATCAAGACCGGCAACATCAACTCGACCTATAAGGTCACCTACCGCCAGCCCGACGGCAGCCTCAAATCCTACGTCGTCCAGAAGATCAACACCAACGTCTTCAAAAATCCCGCGGAGATCATGGAGAACATCGACCATGTCACCTCCCATATCCGCGACCGCTTCCCCGGGGAAATGACCCTCCACTTCCACCATACCGCCGACGGGAAGAACTACCTCTACGACGAGGACGGCTCCTTCTGGCGCGTCATGAACTACGTCGATTCCATCACCTTCGACGTCTGCGACGACCCCGCCGTGATCTCCGCTACCGGCGAAGCCTTCGGACGGTTCCAGAACCAGCTCGCCGACTTCGACGGGAGCATCCTTCACGAGACCATCCCGGACTTCCACAACACCCACAAACGCCTCGACCGCCTGTTCGACGACGTCGCCGCGGATCCCTGCGGACGGAACGCCGACGCGATGGAGGAGATCCAGTACATCTCGTCCGTACGCTATCAGGCCGGCATCCTCTCCGAACGCTACGCCGCGGGGAATTTCCCGGTCCGCGTCACCCACAACGACACCAAGTCCAACAACGTCCTCTTCGACCGCATCACCAAACGGCCCCTCGTCGTCATCGACCTCGACACCGTCATGCCCGGCATGTCCGTCTACGACTTCGGCGACGCCGTCCGGTTCATCTGCAACACCGCCGCGGAGGACGAACCCGATACCAGACGGGTCTTCTTCGACACCTCCAAATTCCGCGCGTTCTGCCACGGATACCTCGGCGCTGTGAAGAACAGCCTCGCCCCCGAGGAGACCGAAAGTCTCGTCCTCGGCGCCTTTTCCATCACCGTGGAGCTCGCCTCCCGCTTCCTCGACGACTACCTGACCGGCGACACCTATTTCAAGGTCAATTATCCCGGCCACAACCTCGTCCGCACCCGCTGCCAGCTCGCCCTCGCAAAGGATATCCAGCGCAAGCGCGACGAACTGGAGTGGATCGTGAGGGACACGCTGGAAACGGTTTGAGCGGTTAGTTGAAAGGGGCTGTCGGTTAGTAGAGCGAGGAGGTAGGAGTGAAGTGAATGAGGAATTGGGAATGAGGAATGAAATTCAGAATTCAGAATTATGAATTAAGAATTTGTTTCGCGTGGAATTTCCAAACGCTTCGCTCCGACTCCATGTCTCACCCTGACAGATTTTCGATCGCGCGGTTCTGCCTGCATTCGGATCTGAATCTATGACCGTGAAGGTATGCTTTCCTTCGTCGACGGTGCGGAACCTTTGTACCTCTTTCCGAAGTTTGGGAATATTTGACACATAGATTGTAAAGTCCGCGCCTTAACGCGAAATTACACCCGTAGTCGTATGGACTTTGTCATGATTCTCTTTCCCGGGTGTTATTTCTGTGAGGAAAATTAAAATTCTGTGCAAAAATAACTTGACTTCCTGGTGAAACCTTGCTATAATAAGAAGCGTATATACCGTATAAACCGGAGCGGCGGCGGGGAGAACCTCCGTGCCGTTTTCCGGCGACAGAATCCGGTTTTCGGGAGCGGATCCAAAGATGTGCGGGACCCGCTTTTGAAAATAGAATCCGCAGTTCAAGCGGAACACATGCCGACCCTGACCGGCTCGATTCCGGCTGCCCGACCCCGCCGCGTTTGCAATGGAACGGAGTCCGCGGCGGACGCAGGGAGGGCGGCGGAAAACATTTTTATGGAGGAACATCAAACATGAAACTGCACACCAAGCTCGCATGCGTTGGCATCGCCGTCCTCATGCTCATGAGCATCGCTCTGACAGGATGCGGCAATGTGAAGCCTGCCGGACAGGTCGTGATCGGCGTGGTCACCGAAGCGAACGGCGACTGGGCCTACGGCGCGTTCTCCAGCTCCATCAACGCGACCGACAGCTCCGTCATCACCCTGACGGACGACTATGCCACCGTCGATTCCAACAAGGGCGGCGCGTACGTCATCAACAACACCATCGTTGACAAGTACGACCGTTCCGAAGACGCCGACGGCAACGCCACCTACACCTTCACCATCAAGAAGGACCTCGTGTTCAACAACGGCGATCCCGTCAAGGCCGAGAACTTCCTCGCATGGTCCCTGTTCACCTTGTCCAAGGTGGGCGCCGATATGGGCACCGTCACTGCGGGCTACAACATGATCCCCGGCGGCGATAAGTACAGAGCCGGCGAAACCAACAAGCTGCCCGGCCTGCGCCTCCTCGACGAGTACACCTTCTCCGCCACCGTCCTCGCGAAGGGCTACGACGGAAACGACTACCTCCCCTACTACTATGACCTCGGCTACGCCGGATACCGCGCGGTCAACCTGACCTACTGGTTCGGCGAAGGCTGGCACGTCAAGGACGACGGCGACGGCGCTTACCTCGCCAACGACAACGGCACCGAATTCAGCGTCGAGAGCGTGGGCGACCACATCGTGGCTGCTCAGTACGCCACCTCCGACCGTGTCACCGCGGGCCCGTACAACCTCGTCTCCTTCGACAAGGCTTCCTCCCAGATCACCCTTGAAGTCAACGAGAACTACGCCGGCAACTTCGAAGGACAGAAGCCCGGTATCCAGAAGATCGTCATCGTCCGCGCCGAGACCGACACCGCCATCGACAACCTTGCCACCGGCGGCTTCCAGATCTACTCCGCCATCACCGACGGCGACCAGATCAACGCGGCCTTCAACCTGATCGACTCCGGCGCCATCGACTCCAGCTACTGCCAGTATGACAGAGCCGGCTTCGGTTACTTCGGATTCGCCTGCGACCTCGGCCCCGCTCAGTATGTGGAATTCCGTCAGGCCATCGCGCATCTGCTTGACAGAACCGAGTTTGCGAAGACCTTCTGCCAGGGCTGGGGCGGCGTCGTCCACGGTCCTTACTGCACGCCTTTCCAGATGTATCAGGATTCCGAAAAGCTCTTCGCGAAGGAACTCGATACCTATGCCTTCGACCCCGATAAGGCTGTCGAACTGCTCGAGGCTGCCGGCTTCGTCTACAACGCCGACGGTTCCGACTATAAGCCCGGCTCCGGCCTCGTCCGCTACAAGAAGGTCACCGCCGAAGAGGCTCAGAACTACGATCAGTTCTGCTCCAAGGTCGGCAACGACATCTACATGTCCGCTACTCTGAACTGGGCTTCCTCCGACGGCAACGCGGTCTCCGACCTCCTGTCCACCATGCTTGCCAACGGCGACGCCACCAAGCAGGCCGGCGTTCAGATCCTCCAGAACGTCATGACGTTCCCGGAACTTCTGAACTATATGTACCGTCAGGACGCTTACGAACTCGGCGGCGACTACTCCGTCCCGACCTACAACATGTTCAACCTCGCCTCTTCCTGGAACTCCGCCACCTATGACTACTCCTTCGAGTTCACGACCGACCCGGCCTACATCGCAGACGGCTACAACACGCAGCACCTCTACGACGACGAGCTCGACAAGCTGTCCATGGATATGGTTTACGGCGTGACCTCCGAAGAGTACGACAAGTACCTCGATTTGTGGCAGAAGTTCGTCATCCGCTACAACAAGCTCCTGCCCACCGTTCCGCTTTACTCCAACATCTATATCTCCGTCTACCCGAACACCATCAAGAACTACGAAGAGGGCTCCTTCTGGGGCTTCGACCGCGCGATCCTCTACGCTCGCTACATCGGCAAATAATCTCCTCGGTCAAGTTCTCTGACGGCTGTTCCGCGGGCGTTCTCTGAGCGTCCGGTACACAGATAACCGATATCGGAAGGGCTTCCTTCTCAAGGGGAGGGGAGCCCTCCGATGTTTTCGCATCTAATAGCTCTCACGGAGGCTGAAAATAATTCTCCCTCTTTCCGGGGCCCGGCGGACGGGACTGTGGGAAGCGGGCGGATCTCACCCCCGTTCAGGGACAATTATTTTTGGCCTTTGCCATCCCGCTCCGGAGGGAACAGAACCTCCCGGGCAAAAGAACGCATCCCATTTCATACGGAGGCAGACGGGATATATGAAGAAATATCTCCTGAAGCGTATCGTGTACCTTGTCATCGTCTTCTTCGTCGTATCGCTGATGATGTACATGATTTACAATCTCATTCCGAGCGATCCCGCCCTCGTCCAGATGGAACCGCTCCGCAAGACCCTGAAACCGGACGAATGGACGAGACAGTACAACGAACTGCGCGAAAAGATGGGCCTCAACGCGCCCCTGATCGTGCGGTATGCCCGCTGGATGGGCTTCATGCCCGATCCGGACGGAAGCTGGAGCGGTATGCTGCAGGGCAATTTCGGATATTCCGTCAGCTATAAGCGGAACGTCACCGAAATCATCGGGACCCCGATGCTCAACACCATTCTGCTCAATTTCCTCTCCACCATCATCACCCTCGCCCTCACCATCCCGCTCGGCATCTACTGCGCCGTCCACGCCCGGAAGGCCACCGACAATGCCATTCAGGTGGGCACGGTCATCGGGTATTCGCTCCCGACCTTCCTCATCGCGATTTTGTTCATCTACATCTTCGCGGTGCTCCTGCGTCTGCTCCCGGCGGGCGGCGCGAAGACTCCGGGTTCCAACTTCACCGGCCTCCGGGAGTTTCTCGACCGGCTCTATTATCTGATCCTTCCCATCATCGTGCTGGTGTTCACAGGGCTTGCGGGCATGACCCGTACCGTCCGCGCCGCCATGATGGACACGCTTTCGCAGGATTACATCCGCACGGCAAGAGCGAAGGGCTTAAAGGAAAAGGTCGTCATTTACAGCCACGCCTGGCGCAACGCCCTGCTCCCCGTCTCCACCTCCATCATGGGCTGGATGATCGGCGTCTTCACGGGCGGCTCCCTCGTCATCGAGCAGACCTTTGCCCTGAACGGGACCGGAAAGCTCTACTGGTCCGCCCTGACCACCACCGACTACGAACTGGTGCTCGCGATGCAGATGTTCTACACCCTCGTCTCCCTCATCGGCGTCCTTCTCACCGACCTCAGCTACACGCTTGTGGACCCGCGCGTCCGCATCGATAAATAAGAAAGGAGCGGAACAACATGGCAGACAGCAAAAAAACCGGTTCCGGCTCCAATTCCGCGGAGAAAAAGGAATTCTTCCTCTTCCGCTGGCTGAGACGGGCCTTCTTCCCGAACAAGGAACTGGACATCTACGCCGAAGAGCAGGTCCAGAGCCCCGTGCGCACCGTCGTCCGCAATTTCTTCTCGAAGCCGATCGCCGTGACCGCGCTCGTGGTGTTCATCATCATCGCCCTCTTCGTCTTCATCGCCCCGAATTTCGTCACCCTCGACCTGGGCGAACAGGACAGCACCCTCGTCAATATCTCCCCCGGCTATTCCATGAGAAAGTTCCCCGGCGCCCTCGAAAAGAACGGCGTCCAGAGCCTCTCCGTCGGCAACAACTACTCCGTCGCCTGCGATAAGGAAGGCAAGACCTACGTCTGGGGCAAGACCAAGGTCACGAAACTCATCAACCTCGCCGAGATCCCGGATGAGGTCAAAAGCGCGAAGATCGTGCAGGTTGCGGCCGGAAGCGACCACATCGTGGCTCTGGACGACAAGGGCGCGGTCTACGCCTGGGGCTACAGCCGCCTCGGACAGACCCGCCTCCCCGCGGAGATCCAGTCCAACAACCGGATGCACGAGTTCGGCATCAAGTCGATCTACGCCTCCGACCAGTTCTCGGCCGCGCTGACCGACGACGGACGCCTCTTCTTCTGGGGCAACGAGAACTTCGCGGACCTCACCTACCGCGCCGAGGAATTTGACGGCCATGTCACCGACGTCGCCCTGACGAACGTGTGCTACGTCATTCTCACCGACGACGGCGGGGTCCATTCCGCCACCGAAAACGGCAAATTCGCCACCGACCGCATCCCGGAAGCTGCCGAGAGCGGGGTCGTGAGCATTTCCGCATCCTCCAACACCGTCGCCGCCCTGAAGGAAGACGGCACCGTCCTCGTCTGGGGCGCGGCCACCAAGGGCGAAACGAAGGTCCCCGAATTCCCCTCGAAGGTCGTGGACGTGGAGGGCGGACGGTACCACTATACCGCGCTTCTCGAAGACGGCTCCGTCATGTCCTGGGGCAGCAACCGCTACAAGCAGTCCGAAGCGCCGAAATCCCTTGACGGCGGGAAGGCTGTGAAGCTGTGGACCGGCTCCTTCCAGAATTACGTCCTAACCGAGGACGGGGATCTGGAATCCTGGGGCCTCAAGGGCTTCCTGCTCGGCACCGACGGCCTCGGACGCGACGTCTTCGCCCGGCTGGTCAACGGCGGCAAAATGACCATGACCATCGGCGCGCTCTCCGTCGTGATCGAAATGATCATCGGCATCATCCTCGGCGGCCTTGCCGGATATTTCGGCGGCGTCGTCGACATGGTCGTGATGCGCATCGCGGAGATCGTCGGCTCCATGCCCTTCATCCCCTTCGCCATGATCCTCTCCGCCGTCATGGGGACCAAGGTCTCCATCGAACAGCGGATGTACATCATCATGGTGATCCTCGGCGTCCTCTCCTGGCCGGGACTCTGCCGTCTCGTCCGGGCCCAGATCTTCGCCCAGCGCGAAATGGAATACGTCGTCGCGGCGAAGGCTCTCGGCGTCAAGGAGTCGAAGATCATCTTCAGCCACATCATCCCGAACGTCATGTCCGTCTGCCTCGTCTCCATCACCCTCGCGTTCGGCACCTCGATGCTGACGGAATCCTCCCTGTCCTACCTCGGATTCGGAGTTCCGCTGCCGACGCCCACCTGGGGCAATATGCTGACCAACGCGAACAATTCCATCGTCATTCAGAACTACTGGTGGAACTGGCTCTTCGTCGGCGCGATCTTCGGCGTCGCCTGCATCTGCATCAACCTGATCGGCGACGGTTTGAGAGACGCGCTCGACCCGAAGTCCAACGGCAGATAAGGAGGCAATCATGGCAGAAGCAACCGAGAAAAAAACCTTACTGGAAGTCATCGACCTCCATACCTTCTTCACCACCCGCCGCGGCATCGTCAAGGCCGTGAACAATACCTCCTACAGCGTCCGCGAAGGCGAGACCCTCGGCATCGTCGGCGAGTCCGGCTCCGGGAAAAGCGTCTCCGCCATGAGCATCCTCCGCCTGCTGGACGGCAACGGCTATATCGACAGCGGCAAGATCCTCTTCGACGGCCGGGACCTGACGAAAATCTCCACCGAGGAAATGTACGAAGTCCGCGGCAACGAGATCTCCGTCATTTTCCAGGAGCCCATGACCTCCCTCAATCCCGTCTTCACCATCGAGAAGCAGATCTCCGAGGTCTTCATGGTCCACCAGCACATGTCGAAGGAAGAGGCCGCGAAGAAATCCGTGGAGATCCTGCGGGACGTCAAGATCCCGAACCCCGAGATCGTCGTCAAGCAGTATCCCCACCAGCTCTCCGGCGGGATGCGGCAGCGCGTCATGATCGCTATGGCCCTCGCCTGCCGCCCGAAACTCCTGATCGCCGACGAGCCCACCACCGCCCTGGACGTTACCATTCAGGCGCAGGTGCTCCGCCTCATGAACGAGCTGAAACGGGAGTTCGGCACCTCCATCCTCTTCATCACCCACGACCTCGGCGTCATCAACCAAATGGCCGACTACGTGGCGGTCATGTACTGCGGACAGGTCGTCGAACGGGTCCCCGCGAAGACTCTGTTCGATCCGAAAACCAAATGCTCCCATCCCTACACCGAGGGGTTGCTGGTCTCGATCCCGCGCCTCGACACCCCCGCCAACCAGCGGCTCGAAGCGATCCCCGGCGCGGTGCCCCATCCGCTGGATCTGCCGAAGGGATGCAAATTCTCCCCCCGCTGCAAATACTGCACGGAGAAGTGCAAAGAAGCCGAACCGCCCATGACCCGGATCTCCGACACGCAGGAAATCCGCTGCTTCTATCCCGACAAGGAGGTGCGGAAGAATGGCGGAAAATAAGAAAATCCTCTTAAAGATCACCAATCTCAAGCAGTATTTCCCCCTCAAGCAGAAGGGGATGTACGTCAAGGCCAACGACGGCATCGACGTCAACATCTACGAAGGCGAAACCCTCGGTCTCGTCGGCGAGAGCGGATGCGGCAAGTCCACCTTCGGACGCACCGTCCTCGAACTCTACCCCCAGACCGACGGCATCACCATGTACTACGGGCGCACCCTTGACGAGCTGGCCCCGAAGTACGTCCGCGAGACCATCAAGAACCTCCCGGGCTTAAAGGAAAAGCTCAAGTCCCTCGAAGCGAAGGAAAAGGAAGCCGAGGAGAACCTAAAATCCGCCACCCCCGAGAACCTCAACGCCCGCAACGAGGCCCTGAGACTGGCGAAACAGGAGCGCAGCGCGGCCTTCCACCACATCGCCTCCATCTTCGGCGGCTTCATGACCGTCTCGGATCCCGCGGCCGTCTCGAAGATCCAGGAAGCCTTCATGCAGGTCGAGACCCTCGCCTACGCCAGAACCAAGCTCGAAAAGAAAAAATCCGACGCCGAAAGCAGGCTCAAGGACGCCGAATTCGACCGGGACAACGGATCGAAGCGTGCCGAGGAAAAGATCAAAAAAGCAAAAGCCGCCCTTGACGCCCTCGAAAAGGAGATCGACGACAACAAGGCAAAGATCGCCGAAGCCCACGGGCACATCGAGGATCTGCGGAAGAACTACGCCGCAGACGCCGAATTCCAGAAGTACGAGCAGTACCGGGACACCGGCATCGACCTCGCCCGTCTCACCACCGCCGAAATGCGGGACCTCCGCTCCGACCTGCAGCTCATCTTCCAGGACCCCTATTCCTCCCTCAACCCCCGCATGACGGTCGGCCAGATCATCGGCGAGGGCATGACCGCCCACGGCCTGTTCCGCAAGGGCAGTCCCCGGATGAAGGAAGCCGTCCTCAAGACGATGGAAATGTGCGGTCTCGCGCCCTACTTCATTCACCGCTATCCCCACCAGTTCTCCGGCGGCCAGCGGCAGAGGATCGGCATCGCGCGTGCGCTTTCCACCAGCCCGAAATTCGTGATCTGCGACGAAGCCGTCTCCGCGCTGGACGTGTCCATCCAGTCCCAGATCATCAACCTGCTCCAGGACCTGAAGGAACAGAACAACCTCACCTATCTCTTCATCACCCACGATCTGTCGGTCGTCAAGTACATCTCCGACCGCATCGGCGTCATGTACCTCGGCAACCTGGTCGAGCTCTCCGATTCCCAGGAACTGTTCGACCACCCGCTGCACCCGTACACGGAGGCCCTGCTCTCGGCCATCCCGACCACCAACGTGGACGACAACCGCGAGCTCGTCATCCTCGAGGGAGACATCCCGTCCCCGGTCAACCCGCCGAAGGGATGCAAATTCCACACGAGATGCAAGTACTGCACGGAAATCTGCACGCAGATCACGCCCGAGATGAAGGAGATCCGCCCGAACCACTTCGCGGCCTGCCATCACATTCTCGAACCCTACGAAGACAAGAGCGTAGAAGGGCCGGAGAAGGGAAACTGAATCAACTGGGGAAGGAATCCTGAGGAGGCCTTCCCCTCTTCGCCTTTTCGACGCGCGAACCGCCCCGCCGCGCGGAAATCTGATCCCCGAGAAAAGTACAGCGGACGAATTCCGATCGTCACATCCCTCTGAACATCCCCCACCCCCAGAAAGGACCGCCAAAATGGGAAAACGCTTAGACCGCGCCTTCGAGGTCATGAAGGAACGCAACCGCCTGTTTCTCGAAGAAGCGGCGAAAAAGGACGGGAAGACCCCCGATTCCGCAGACCTCCCCGAATCCCCCGAGAACGAAGAACAGAGACGTGCCGAAGAAAAACTCCGGGCCTACCGGGAAGCGAACGGCCTCCCCGCCGATCTCTCCGACGCCGATTTGCCCGACGGACCCGCCGATCTCTCCGACAAGCATCTCTCCGGCGAGCCTCTCTCTGACGAAAGGGAAGAGGGCGAGCGGAAGGCAAAGGAGTTCCATAAGGAGGAGGTGGGCCTCGAAAAAGGGGATATCCCCGCCCTGATCCTCTCCGCCATGCTCGTCTTCGGACCCATCTTCCTCATCCTCGGCGGGATCCTCGTCCTCGCGTGGATCTTCCTGCACTGATCCCGCCGGTCCGATCCCTCCCCCGGTCCCGCGCCGCCTGCCGTCTCCCAACAGGACGGACGCATCCTGAAAGGCAAGGTTTTTCAATGAAACACAGTCTTTCCCGTTTTTCCAGACCCGCCTCCGCCCTCCTCGCCGTTCTCCTTCTGGCGGGCGTTTTTTCCGGCTGCTCCTTCCCGAAGATCGTGAAGATCGGAAGCGCGGACCCGAATCCCGCCCGACCGGAAACCGAATCCCCGGAGACCGATCCCCTGGGAACCAATCCCCCGGAGATCCCGGACAGCCCCGAAGTCCCGGACACCCCGGAGGATCCCGGCACCACGCCCCCTGCCCCGGACGGACTTCTCACCTTCACCGTGGACGAGTTCAGCGAACCCTTCGGAAGCGGGAACTGCAGGCGCGTCAAAGTCCTCCCCTTCAGCCCGGCGAATCAGTGCGCCCTGCCCGACGGACGCCTGTTCACCTACGGCCTCAGAGAGGACGGGAGGACCCTCGATCTCGCCCTCGTCGACCTCGACAGCCGCACGATCCTCACCTCCGGGACCGAACTTCCGGAGAGCACCTGGGGGGCTTACCGGGATCTGGTCCCCACTGTGATCGGAGGCTGTCCCGCCCTCTTCGACGCCGAATTCAAGGAGCTGTTCCTCTTCGATTCCTCCCTGCAGATCGCCGACCGGATGACCGTGGACGCCGATCCCTCGGAGTACGTCCGGAACCTGATCGGCCTGCCCGACGGGAGCGCGGTGTTCGCCGAAGGGAATTACGGCAAGCTGCGCAGGATCCGGGTTGACGGAGAAGGGAAGCTCTCCCTCGAAATCGCCGAGATCCCCCTGCCCGAGCCCTTCAACCGCTGGTATTTCAACAGCGTCACCGACGGGGGCATGCTCGTGGGAAGCGTCAGCAACGACGCCGACTGGGAGGCGATGGAAGGGGGGTACACCTACCGCTGCGCCGTCGTCGACCCCGTGGAACTGACCTTCCGCCTCCTGCCCGATATCGGAGACGGCTCGATCATCGCCTTCGGTCCCTACCTCTCCGAACAGAAATACGCATCCGGAAATACGACCGTCAATCTCCACCTCCCCGGGAATATGCTGGGGATCCGGCAGATCGAGGTCCCGGAAGGATTCTCGCTGGAATGGCCGAACGGATCCCCGATGCAGAGGCTCTGCTTCGTCAACGGCTGGAACGCGGACGGGAAGATCGACATTCAGGTCTGCGATCCCGACACCCTGGCCCTCGCCGGGGAACTGCACTTCGATGCCGATCCCGACGGGGAGACCTATCCCTCCCGGGTGACGGAGATCGGGGACAGGTACGCCATCCTGCTCACCACCACCAAATACAGCGAGTCTTGGGATCTCGTTTCCCGGGAGACGAACCTCGTCTACTGGACGCCGGATCCCTCGGACGTGCCGCCCACGACGGATTACCTGCTCATTAAGGAGAACCCCGAGACGGAGATCCGGCAGAAGATCGCGGGGATCTACGAGGACACCGGGATCTCGATCTACGTCGGCGACGAGGCGGTGCGCTATCTCTACGGCTACGCGGTGCGGACGGTCTCGGATCCCGCGAAGATCCTCGCAGCCCTCGCGGAGATCGGCGGATTCTTTGACAAATGCCCGCCCGGCTTCCTCAAGGAGCTGGTGAAGTACAATTCCGGCATCGACATCTGCCTCACGGGGACCATCATCCCCGAGATCGGAAACGAGAATTCCATCAACGACGCCTCGGCCTTCGTAAGCGAGCTGGGGGGCATTCAGGTGATGGTGCTGGATATCCAGCAGTACGACCTCGCGAGGACCATCTCACACGAATTCCTGCACATCGCCGAGAACACCATCTTCGACAAGTCGATGGACGAGCCCGACCGCACGTTCGAGTTCTTCTCCCGCTGGGAAATGCTGAATCCCCCGGATTTTGAATACCATTGGGTCTACACCGACGAGAACGGCAACACCCTCGGGAGCGACGACCCCCGCGTGGCCTCCAATCTCGCGCCGGACGGGGATGTGGACGGGATCTACTTCGTCGACGGCTATTCGACCACCTATCCCTCGGAGGACCGGGCGAGGATCTTCGAAAATCTCGCCACCTTCGCCCCCGAGGACCGGCCCGCCGCCTTCTCCGGGAAGAACATGCAGCTCAAGGCCGCGTATCTCTGCGCCGCGCTCCGGGACGCCTACGACTCCATCGCTCAGGCGGAGGACGTCTTCTGGGAGCACGGTCTGAACGCGGAATACACCCTCGACTGGTTCCGGGAGAATTACGATCTGGAGGAGTACTGGAGCACGGTGGAACCCAAGGGATGAGGGAAGTAGTCAGCGGCTAGCGGCTAGTAGTTATACTATATTCCTTCTATAAAGCTGTCTTCATGGGTTTTGATCGCTCTCCGTAGAATGCGAACGGCCTTGCCGTGAGCTCGCGAAGGATAACCCTGA
>CACZNC010000073.1 GCA_902782445.1 uncultured Ruminococcus sp. | reverse complement strand
GGAGGGATATACCTTTACGGGATGGAACGTGAAATCGGGCGACGTGACCGTAGCGGACAATGCGTTCACCATCGGTACAGCGAACGTTGAGATCGAGGCTTTGTTTGAGGAAACCCCGCCAGCGCCAGAAGAGCCGGAAGAGCCGGAAGAGCCGAGAGAGAATTCGGTGTCACACATAGTAACATTCGTGGTGGAGAACGGCTCCTGGGACGACGGGACCACAGCGGCCAAGACCGTGACCCTGACCGGTTATGAGGGCGACACGCTCAAGCTGGCGGCGGATCAGATCCCGGCAGTCGGCGGGAAGCCTAACGATGGCTATAAGGCCGGCTCGTGGGACGTGACGCCCAGCACGGACACCGAGATCATAAGCGATGTGACCTACACCTACACCTTTACGGCGATCCCGACCTATACAGTGACCTACAAAGTCGAATACGGCACATGGGCGGACAACACGACGACTGACAAAACGGAGACCGTTCAGGAAAATTACACGCCCGCCAGCGTTCCGACCGCGATGAAGGCGAAAGAAGGCTTTGAGGGCGGCGCATGGGACACCGATCCCTACAGAGCGGAAATCACCAAGGCGACGACCTTTACCTACACCTTTACGGCGATCCAGTCCCACAGCGAAAGCATTATCCCGGATGAACCCGTCACCCCGGTTACTCCCGTCTCCCCCGAATTGATCTATTATACCGTGACCTATAAGGTCGTAAACGGTACATGGTCGGACGACACGCCGGACGACAAGACGGAGACGGTTCAGAGCGGTTCCAACCCCGCCAGCGTTCCGACCGGGATGAAGCCGGACTTCGGCTTTAAGGGCGGCGCATGGGACACCGATCCCTACACAGCGGAAATCACCGAGGCGACGACCTTCACCTACACCTTTACGGAGATCCCGACCTATACCGTGACTGTCACCGCTAATCCGGAAGCAGGCGGCAGCCCGACGGCTAGCCCCACATCCGGTGAAAGCGGAACGGAGGGATATACCTTTACGGGATGGAACGTGAAATCGGGCGACGTGACCGTAGCGGACAATGCGTTCACCATCGGTACAGCGAACGTTGAGATCGAGGCGGTTTACGAACAGATTACCTTCACCGTCACCTTTGACGCCAACGGCCACGGCGCTGAGCCGGACCCCATCGGGGACGTGGCCCGGGGGTCGACGGTGGCGGAGCCGGAGGAACCCACGGCGGACGGCTGGGAATTCGGCGGCTGGTATCAGGAGGCCGAATGCACCAACCCCTGGGTTTTTGAGAGAGACACGGTGACCGCCGACGTCACCCTCTACGCCAAGTGGACGGAGGAGAGCGCCAATCGCGGGGGCGGCGGAGCCGCTGCCGAGCCGGAACAGAAGGCGGTGATTTCCGGCAGCGGGTCCTTTCTGGAGGTCAAAGCCACCGTCTCCGGAGGCAGGGCCGACCTGGAGGACATCACCGCCGGACAAGCAAAGAACCTGGGGACGGGCAAGGAAATCGTCATTGATCTGACCACGCTGGACGACAAGGTCAACAGCGTGACCATCTCGAAGACCACGCTGAACAATATTGTCGGCATGGAGGCTTCGGCGGTGAAGATCAAGCTGTATACCGGAACCATCGTTTTGGACCAGACTGCCTTTGCCGCGCTGGCGAAGGAGGTCAAAGGAACTCTGAAGCTGGAAATCATCCACAAGGAAACGACAGATACATCCCTGACTGCGGCCCAGCGGAACACCATTGCAAAACTGACCGACGCCGAGGTGCTGGATATCTCCATCTTCGACGGACGGACCCAGTTCTCCGAGCTGGGCGGCGGACATGCCACCATCTCGGTGGATTACACCCTGAAGCCCGGACAGAACGAGCAGGGCGTCATGGTCCAGTATGTGGCGGAGGACGGCAGGCTTACCGAACAGCCCACCTCCTATACGGACCAGACCGCCTCCTTCACCGTCACCCATTGCTCGGTATACGCCATCAGCTACAATGATGACCGCGGAGCCCTTGCCTGCCCCAAGGATTCCACCTGCCCCATCAGCATGTTCAGTGACGCCGACCCGACGGCATGGTATCACGACGGGGTCCATTGGGCGCTGAATGAGGGAATCATGAACGGCACCGGCGCGACCACCTTCGAGCCCAACGGCACGACCACCCGGGCCATGGTGGTGACGGCGCTCTGGCGGCTGGCCGGAGAGCCCGCAGGCAGCGCCACAGCCCATTTCACCGACGTGAAGGCGGGAAGCTGGTACGCCTACGCGGTGAACTGGGCGGCGGAAACCGGCGTGGTCAAGGGAACCTCCGAGACCACCTTCTCCCCCGATACGCCCGTGACCAGAGAGCAGTTGGCGGCCATCCTGTACCGGTACGCACAGGCCCAGGGTAAGGGCTTCACCGGCGCATGGATGTTCTCGCTGGACTACAGCGACGCGGCAGACGTGTCCGAGTGGGCCGATGAGGCCATGCACTGGATGACCATGCACGGGATCATCACCGGCATGGGCGACGGCACCCTGGCTCCTCAGGACAACGCCACAAGAGCGCAGATCGCAACGATGTTCATGCGGTTTGTGGAAGCGATAGCAAAGTAAGGACGCGAACCCCGAAAACTGAAAAAACCGTCAAACATGCGGCGCATGGTTCCCGAATCCCTTGGAAACTATGCGCCGCATTATAGCATTCCCCCAAGCCGCATCAAATGTGAGCGACACCACCTTCTGGTCCCTTTGCACACAGTAGATGGGCAGTTGCCGGTCCATGACGGCGGTGTTCACCGAGGAGGGGAGGGTGGTGAGCACGCACAGCCCGCAGATGCACAGCAGGGCTGCCGGCAGAGCCAGGGCCCGCTTCAGGAGGCCGAAGAGCCGTTTCTTCCGTCGGGTGTGGACAAACGATAGCAAAGCCGAGGAGCCTACGAACAGAAACCGGATACAAGGCTATACGGTGGGTGAGGTTGCACAACAAAAGAAAGCGAAGCTGTGCGAAAAGACACGGGAAACGAACTGGCTCACGAGCTTGAGCAGATAGGACACCGATTTGTCCGGTACGCGGACGATACCGGGAAATGAGGGGGAGAGGATGAAGTCACGCAAATCTCCTGCATCGTATCACCGCCCCGCAAAATCTCCCCCGCAGTAAACAAAGAATAGCCTCGGCGTCCGGACAGAACAATCACGGCTCCGTTTCAGAAAACAACTTTGGAACAAAACAAAAAATGTTTCAAACCACTTGACATCCGCCCCGAAACATGCTATACTATTCCATGCAGCGTCAGAAAGGAGCGGAAACGATCATGCCGAAACATCTGGACCGGGACGAAACACGAGAGAAGATCAGCCGGTTCATCGAGGACTACTACACGCAGAACGACAAAAAGCCCGCCATCCGCGATATCTCCGCGGGGACGGGGATTTCCGTTTCGTCCGTGTTCCGCATCCTGCATGAGATGGAGGACGACGGGACAATCAAGGCCACAGAAAAGAAACGCCGCTCCGTTGTAACAAAGCGGATGGAGTACGAAGGCCCTCACGTCTCCATTCCCGTGCTCGGAAAGGTCGCGTGCGGTCCCGGCGAGGAAGAGGAAGAATACCTGTCGGAGTATATCCGTATGCCGGAAAGCCTTGTGGGGAAAGGCGAGTTGTTTGCTCTCATCGCGAAAGGCGAGTCCATGATCGACGCGGGGATCTATCCCGGCGACCTTGTGATCGTGCGGCGTGACAAGAAAGCGGAGATCGGCGATATCGTCGTCGCTCTCCTCGCCGGGATGAACAATCTCAAGGTGTTAGGGTTCGACGACAAGCTCCACCGGTATCTTCTGAAGTCATGCAATAACAATCGGAAAGCGTACCCCGACATCCCGGTCGAAGCGGAACTGCGGATCCAGGGCGTCGCCGTCTGCGTATCGCATCGGCTCGGGAAGGTGGATTTGAGTTGAGAAGACAGTTTCCCGTCGCGTGGTGTCCGACCTGCGGGCGCGCGGTTTTCTATTCGTCCGACCCGAAGACGAAGGCGCGGATCAAGGTTCGTCCTGCTCGTGATGATGAAACAGGCGAGATGTTTCTTTGTTCCAAATGCAAGACGATGCTCGTCAAGGAAGAGACCCACCCCCACGTCGTAACAATCCCCTGTCTCGGCTACGTCGAGTGCTGAGACGATCTATAACTGAAAGTGCGCCATCCTCCCGGCGGTGAATTCGGGAGATCAGGGTGAGTGGCAGAAGATGATGAACAGAGTAAGTCTCTGTCTTCTTCTGCCGCTCGCTTTTTCTTTTCTGCGAGGTGATCGATATGCTCTCAGCGCGTCCTCCGCCCGTGCGGTAAAGACCGTGCGCCGAAAACGAATCTGAATACTACGAACGAGGTGATCGATTGAAACAGTCCAAGTATAGTTCCTATGACGAGCTCCCGTTGTTTTTCAATGCGGAAACCGTTGCCGCCGTGCTCGGCATCGCGCCGTCGTCCGCCTACGAGCTCATGCACGAAAAAGAATTCCCCACGCTGCGCATCGGGAATCGCATCGTCGTCCCGAAAGAAAAGTTCATCGAGTGGGTGCAGAAGCGCACGGAGGGGGAACGCGGTTGAGAAGAAAGAATCAATACACGCCCCGCGATCCCATCCGCGATTACTTCCCCCTGCCGAACGAAATCTTTTCTCTCGGCCTGTCCACGGGCGAGATTGCCGTCTACGCGTATCTCATGTACTGCGAGGACCGGAAGACATTCCAGTGTCATCCGAGCTACAACACGATCGGCAAGGCAGTGAAGATGACGACGAAGACCGTGGCGAAGTATGTGAAGTCCTTGCAGAAGCGCGGTCTCATCGACACGGAGCCGACGACGGTCACGCTCAAGAACGGGAAGAAGCACAACGGCAATCTGCTCTATACCATCCTCCCCATCCAGCCTGTCATCGACCGCGTATTCCAGAAACAGCTTGCCCTCGCGCAGTACGAAGCGGCGGTGCAGAAGTACAACCGCGAACACCCGAACGAGCGGCAGATCGAATTCCACCGGAAGTGATGTCTGTCGTCTGAAAGCGCGGGACAACGGGACAGATCTTTCAAAACCGTTGTCCCGATTCGGTTTTCACATTGTCGGTCAGACGGAAAGTTCGGGACAGTGTCCGGGACAGTCAGTGATGACATCTCCGTGTGAGCAGTCAAATCATCTGCGATCAAAAGGATGAATTCGTTTTCCCATCCGAAGTCAGATTGATTCCTGTCCCGAACTCCCGTCCCGCGCTTTGTCTTCGGAAACCGTTGTCGTTATTGGTTGTCCCGCTGTCCGGGAGTTTGTACGGATAGACGATAACGCTGCGGAAACCGCGTTCCCCGTCACGCGGAGGATTACGCAGATAGCAAATCGGTATGTATCTTCTCCGAAAACGCGGAACTGTCGAACCAGCACCCCGCAAACCGTTGCCATAATTGGTCCGGAGCCCGTTCCGACATGACCGGGAATCGTGGAACAAGGTACGGGACGCCGGACAGATCGGGTTACAAATCCTTCGGACACGGCATTCGGTATCCCGCCTGACAGGCGGCGGATCACATAGGATCGGGAATTCCGGGGAAAACGGGGGATTCACGCCCTCCGGGGAATCGGAGCAGGATAAAACTCCGCACTCACGGGGAGGACTTTCCTCCCCGCGAGACACCGGAACGGCAACGCCGTCCGGGATTTGCGGAAAGGGACTCTTTGATACTCACGTTTTTTATCGCTTTTCAGCCCATCACAAGGAGGTTTTCGCACATGGCAAATCTGATCGCGGACAGCGTCCGCATGACCGAGGAACAGTGGAACCAATGCAAGGAGATGGCAAAGTGGATGCACCTCCGTTCCAAGAACGAGTTCATCCGCGACGCCGTCGACTTCTACATCGAGTGGTGCCGCCGCCCGTACAGTCAGCAATTTCTGACCGCCGCGCTTGAGTCCGTGATCTCCGCAAAGATCCGCGATTCAGAAAGCCGCATCTGCCGGATGCTGTTCAAGAACGCGGTGGAGCAGAACGTCAGCACACGCCTCGCCGCATGGGATTACAATCTCAGCGACGAGCAGCTTGACAATCTGTACCGCACCTCCGTTGCCGAGGTGAAGAAGAACAACGGCGCGCTTGATCTTGAAAAATACTTCGCGCTGTCCGAGGAGGAACAGGATTCGTGGCGGGATTGATTCTGAAAGCGCCGTACTACAAGCCCGGTCACAAAACGAAAGGCGGCGAATCCCGCGGCGGTATGGCGGAGTACATTGCGACGCGCGACGGCGTGGAGCTCCTGCGTTCCGGCATGGCCGACTATGTCAACGAGCGGTTGGGATCAAACGGGATGTTCACGGACGAGGGTGAAGTCATCAACATGGCGGCGATCCGAAAAGAAATCGACGAACATCCCGGCAATGTCTGGACGCTGATCTTTTCTCTCAGCCGCGAAGATGCCGAACGTCTCGGATACAACTCCGCGCGTGAGTGGATGAATCTGCTCCGGTCGCATCGGAATGACATCGCGCGCGAGATGCGCATCAAGCCGGAGCACCTCCGATGGTACGCCGCATTCCATCAGAAGGAGGAGCACCCGCACTGTCATGTGATGGTGTGGTCGAGCGATTCGAACGAAGCCTATCTCAACACCGACGGTATCCGTGCGATCAAGCGGACGTTCGCGCATGACATTTTCCGTCAGGACAGCATGGAGATCTACCGGAACCAGACATACGTGCGGGACGAACTCAAAGAATCGTTCCGGGATCGGATGGAATCTGTGCTCGAAGAGATCAAGGTCAATCCGTGCAGCGACCCGGAGATGGAGCTGCTCATGATGGAACTGCGGCAGAAGTTGTCACAGCACAAGGGCAAGAAGGTCTACGGGTATCTCTCCAAGGACGCGAAGGAGATCGTCGATGCCATCGTAAAAAAGATCGCCGCATATCCTCCGCTCGCCGAGCTCTACGATCAGTGGTACGAATATCAGTGCGACACCTACCGTCTCTATACAGACAAGATGCCGGAGAAGATTCCGATGGAAGAGAACAAGGAGTTCAAATCCGTGCGCAATATGGTGGTGAAGCTCGCGTCGGGATTCACGCTCGCCGAGCCGCTGAACGGTTGGGAAGAATCCCAGGAAAGCTATGCCGCCGGGAAAGAGTATGTCGAGTGCGGTCGTACGACAAGCGGTCTGCTCCATCTCGAGGATGCTGCTGCGCTTGATCCGTGGTGCGAAGTCCAGCTTGCGCTGCTGTATCAATATCAGCTGCATGACACGGAGTCCTGCCGGAATCATCTGCGGCACGCGGCAGAGCATGGTTACAAACCCGCCGAAGAAATCCTCCGCCGCATCGAAGCCGGACAGAGCGCGTACATTCTCGGCAATCTCTCGTCGCTGGTGTATCACGCGGGCCGTGTCTTCGCGGATGAAGTGGAAGACGATGTCGGGCCGCTCATGCCCGTACCGTATGACGGGATCGACTCGAAGATCCGGCGGGAACAGTGGGCAAAGGATCACGGCGTCAATCCGACGATGGGCTGACCCCTGCGTCGTAAAACGGGAGGATGTATGAATCAGGAATTGAAAACAGCCAGTACGACGGATATGGTTTCGCTGACCAGCTTTTTCAGCGAGACGGAGATGGAAGGGATCGACGTGCTCAGCGACGGCGATGATCTATTCTTTCCGGCCATCGAGTGCGCAAAGCGGCTCGGATACAAAAATCCACGCGACGCGATCCGCCAGCACTGCAAACACGAAGCGAAGATCATGGATCAGATCGTCGTGACAGGCAAACGAAAAGATGGCAGTGACGCCGTGCAGGTGGTACACAAGAAGTATATCTGCGAAAGCGATTTCTATCGTCTGCTGTTCCATTCGAGACTGCCGCTCGGTGAACAGTTTGCGAAATGGGTAACGGAGGAAGTACTTCCCATGATTCGGCAATATGGTTTCTACCCTGGGAGAGACTTTCTGCGGAGTCTGCGGGCATACAACGACGCGCTGGACAAGTGCATTAAGGCAACGCACGATCATGACTGGGAAGGCATGCGTGAGATTTCTGATGAACTCCAAAACCATCTGGAAAGACTGAATGCCGCTTTCCCCATGTCGGGGACTCCGAAAAAGGACGTGGTTGTGGTTGATCCGACCACGCAGGATACCCCCACGTCGTAAAGCGGGAGGAGGAAAAATCTGCGTCGCAGTAGTCAAAGAATAGCGTTCGCCAGGTTCGGCTCTCGATAACCGTCTCTGATTCCCATCTTGACTTTTCTTATCTTGGGAGAGCGTGATAGAACCAGAATTCATTATACACCCGGACGCTGATCCTGTCAACCGGACGATACCCCCACGTCGTAAACCGGGACGGTCAGATGTGTCCGAAATGATAAAGTTCCGAAAGGGCTGGATATTCCCGCAGGGTTGTGGTATGCTGTGCGGTTGAGAAAGCAAGGTGATTCCATGGCAAAAACGAAACGCCGACCGGATGGGGACGGCATGGTGCGCAGACGTACGGACGGAACCTGGGAAGGCCGGATCGTCGTCGGACACCGGAAGGACGGGCTGCCCATCTACAAATCCGTATTCGCAAAGACGCAGAAAGAGCTTCTGCCCAAGCTTCACCGTGTCATTGAACAGCACAGGAACGTAAACCTGACGGAAGAATCCGCCATGTTCCTCGATGATTGGCTGGATCGCTGGCTTGAGGATTACGTTTCCCCCAGCGTGCGGAAGAGCACCGCAGAGAGATATCGCAGCTCTCTTGCTCCCGTAAGAAGAATACTCGGGGACAAGCCGATCCGCCTCATCACTCCCGCAGCTGTTCAGAAACTGTACAACAAGCTCCTGGTCGACGGAAGGGAAAAGGCGGCAAAAGACGGCGATACCGGCTTATCCCCGAACACCGTGCGCGGGATCCATGCCGTTCTCCATCAGGCGATGAAAGCGGCGGTCGGAGCGCGCCTCATCCCCTCCAATCCGACGGAGGGAGCAACGCTTCCGAGAGCAGTCAGAAAGCCGCTGAACGTATTCAACCGGGAACAGCAGGGCCGATTTATGGAAGCCATTGAAAAGGAACCCTTGTGGAAGGATTTCTTCTACACGGAATGTACCACCGGACTGCGGAAAGGCGAGATCTGCGGACTGCGCTGGGAAGACTTCGACGAGAATGCGGGAACGCTCAGGATCAAGCATACACTCACAGAGAAAGGAGGGGGCGAATTGGAACTGGGCGATCCGAAGACCGAGCGCGGAGCAAGAACCATCCTTCTTCCAGCCAGTACCCTCCACCTGTTGAAAAAGAAGAAGACAGAGGTTGTCTCGGAGTGGATCTTCCCAAGCCTGCGGGACCCGACGAAGCCCGTTTCTCCGACCGCCGCCTACGAATGCCTGAAGAAGATCCTGCGCCGAGCTGGGTTGCCAAACCTGCGCTTTCACGATCTTCGACATGGATTCTCAACCAATGCAATAGCCGCGGGCGTTGATCCGAAGTCTCTCGCGCAGATTCTCGGCCATACCAACGCCAGTTTTACGCTTGACGTCTACGGGCATGTTACGACGGATATGCAGAGAAACGCCTCGGCGGTGGTGGGGGACTTTATGGAAGATCTGTTCGGAAAGGAGCTGAAACCTTGGGAAGAAGGCGAAAACCCGGAGAAGGAGCCGTCCGCCTGAGAAAAGACGGACGATGGGAAGGACGCGTCGTCATAGGATACGACGAAAAGAATCTGCCGAAAACAAAAAATGTCCTCGCCCGTACCAAAGCCGAGTGTATCGAAAAACTGGACAGGCTGAAAGAAGAGTGCGCAGGGCTGAACAGAAAACTGCCTTCCCGTGCCAGGCCTTCCATGCCCTTCGGGGAGTGGATCGATCTGTGGTATCAGACGTGGTGCAAACCCGGCATCCGTCCGACTACGCAGAAAAGCTATGAAACCCGCATTTATCAGCATATCGTCCCGGAACTCGGAGGGATCCCCCTCGATCAGCTGTCACAATCGGATTTGCAACAGTTCTATGCGAAACTGAAAAAAGACGGAAGGCTGATCCGACGGGACAGGTACGGCAGCGGACTTTCCGATCCGATGATCCGCTCCTGTCATACAGCCTGCTACGCCGCCCTTGAAAAGGCGAAGAAGGAAGGTTTGATCGCCTTGAATCCCGCGGTCGGATGCAAGCTCCCTCCGAAAAAATCCAGAGAGATGCAGGTGCTGACCCATGAGGAAATGAGGCGGTTTCTCATCCAGGCCAGAGAAGAGGGCTGTTATGAGATGGCACTGCTCGAACTGGCCACGGGGCTCCGGCGGGGAGAGATCTGCGCGCTGCTGTGGGAGGATCTTGATATGGAAACCGGCGAACTTCGCATCGAGCGTACGGTCAACCGTCTGGACGGCTCACTATATGTGTCAGAACCGAAGACAAAAGCGTCTGTCCGGACCATCATCCTACCTCAGTCCGTTGTAAACGTTCTACGGGCATACAGAGAAACTACGGACTCCCGCTGGATGTTCCCCTCGCCTGTCAAGGAGGATTCTCCGCGGGATCCGAGCTCGGTGAGAAAAAAGATGCGCCGGGTGGAGGAACACTCCGGATGCAAAGTCACACGCTTTCATGATTTTCGGCATACATTTTGCTCGACGTCATTAGAACATGGAATGGACATCAAGACCCTTTCCGCAGTAATCGGTCATGTGTCTTCCGCAACGACAATCGACGTGTACAGCCACGTGACCGACCAGATGCGCGTTCAGGCGGCAGAAAAGATCGAGAAGGGATTCGGGAGAAATGAGGAGTGGAACGCCGCAGAGAAGCCGACAGAGCGGCCTGTGACGTCCTCCGAGGCAAAGCGAGAACCGTTCCGGCCTTACCGGGGGAAGTACCGCAAACCCGGAACAGGCGGAGTGTATCGGCTCGGAGAAAGCCTGTATGAAGGGCGGTACACACCCAAAAATGCAGATGGCAAGCGGGAGGTCCACACCGTCTATGCCAAGACTCCGGAGGAATGTGAGGCTGCGCTTGCCGCGATGATCTCTGAGGTCAAGGGAAGGATCGCTGAGGACAAGCAAAAAAAGAAGGAGCAGACCCCCACGTCGTAAACCGAGTTAGGGGTTCGATTCCCCCATCCGAGTACAGACGGACAACTCCCGCTCCGCCCCGCAAAATCTCCGCCGCAGAAAACAAAGATAAGCTCCTGCCGCCGCGGCACCCGCGAACCCGGCAAATCCGGAACGGAACAGACCGGAAAAAGGAGTCTCTGAAAACCCCGCCGGTCTATGGTACCCCGTGTGGTCTGCGCCTGTCAAAATCGATTTTCACCAAAAGAGAAAGTCCTCGAAACCTCAATGATTTCAAGGACTTTCCGGCGTTTTGCCGCCTCGGAGTGGCGAGACTCGAACTCGCGGCCTCGACATCCCAAATGTCGCACCCTACCAACTGGGCTACACCCCGGTCTGATCCCTTTCCAGCCTTCCGCCGGAACAACCCCTATTATACCCGAAACCGGCGTCCTTGTCAAGCAGAGACGCGGATTTTTTCCCGCTCTTCGAATTTCGAAAATGTGCTTGACAAACACATCGTAGTGTGCTAAAATTGTGGTGTGTTGAGCCGGGAGAGGGGGGAAGATCCGATGAACGGGAAGGGAAGAGCGGTCCTTTTCGCTCTCGCCGCGCTGTGTTCCGGCCTGCTTTTCGCGGGATGCGCCGAACGGGAGCCGGAGGAGACGGAGCCCCGGGAGACCGTACAGCCGGAGTACGACCTCGACGAGCTGCGCAGGGAATACGAGAAGCGCGAAGATCAGGAGGGCTTTGTCCCTTATTACAGCAAATACGGGTACACCATGCCCGAGATCCGCTCCTGGACCGACGGCTTCGAGGACTACCTCGGTGAATCCGTCACCTTCACCGAGCCCTACGACGGGTGGATGCCGGACTTCCTCGCGGACGACCGGGGAGGGGTCTACGTCTTCCGCCAGCTTCGGGGGGACGCCATGTACGACGACATCACGGAGGCTTTCCTCCCGGAGCTTTCGAACGTGTGGGACGGGATCGCGTATTACGACGCCGAGGGGAACGCCAGCCGCGTCTGCGAGGACCCGGACTGCACCCTCATGAACCGCTGCACCCACAGCATGATCCTGAACGACTCCTTCATTCGGTACTGGAACGGCTGCCTGTATTTCACGGGCGCCAGGGTCGAGGAGGATCAGTCGGTCCACTCCTACGTCATGCGCTTCGACACGGAAACCCGGGTCTTCTCCAAGGTCATCGAGTTCTTCGACCAGAACTGCTTCATGTTCGTCATCCGCGGCGGGGTGCTGTACATGACCACCGGCACTGTGAACGACCACTGGCTCTGCTCCGTCGATCTGCGGGAGGGCGTCGCGTGCAGGCTCCACATCGGACAGGCGGAGGCCTGCGGGCTGGCGGAGGGGAAGATCGTCCTTCAGGGGAACGTGATCGGCAAACGCTGGAACGAGGTCGAACACACGGTCTATACGCTGGATCCCCAGACGGGAGAGCACCGCTTCCTCGACACCTATACGGCGGGATACGCGGGCGCGGCGGGCGAATATGCCGTCTATCTGAAAAAATGGGCCCGGGGCGTCAGCGCGGACCTCATGCGGCGGGACCCGAACGCCGACAATCCCGAGGTCATGGGGCGGGACGTTTTCAAATTCCGCATGAACGGGAGCCGGTGCATCTGGCTCTCGGCGGACGGGACCCTCTGGCGGTCGAGCGTGGTCCTGTACAAGCCCCGCAAGATCGCGTCGGGGGTGATCGACTTCCGCATCCAGGACGACGGGCGGATCCTCTTCCTCGCGGCGAAGCGGTTCCCGGGGGTGAGAGAGGTCGGGATCGAGAACGTATCGGGCGCGACCCTCTATATCTCGAACGGATTCCACAAGGAGGCGGTCTGGACGGCCTCCGGCTCCCTCCGCTGGCACGGACAGGGTGTCGTGGCGCAGAAGAATGCCTTCCTCACCTGCATGTACACGGAGATCACCTCGCCGAACGAGATCGAATACCGGGAGACCCAGTGTTCGCGGATCGATCTGGAAGAGGAAACCCGCGTGGTCCTGTTCCGGCGGTATTACAGCTACCGGCACGAAATGCTCGCCTCCTGCCATGTCTACGCGGACGACCGTGCGATTGTGTATTATTCACAAAAACCGAAGTAAAAATTCTACGTGAAGCCCGCCCGGAGCCATTCCCCTCCATCGTCGTCCGGGAAGCCTGCGGTCTGTGAAAAATGGACAGTGAATATGGAGGATAAACAATCTGCCGTCGTGCAAAACCGACAAATTATAAAGAGCGATTTCTTTCTTTCAGGATTCCGCGGCGCAAAATCATCTTGACAAAACTGCAAAAACGGGGTATAATCTAGCTTATCAGAACATGGAATTCCGTCCATCTTTCAGCGGAGCGGATCCATGAGACGACTATAACTTCATTTCCAAGGAGACCAATATGAAGAAGAGAATCCTATCAGTTCTGATGGCGATCCTGATGCTCTCCTCCTCCGTCCTGCTCGCCGCCTGCTCCGACAGCAACGTGAACAAGGATACCGAGACGGAAGCAGCGGGCGGAAACACCCCGTCCACCGACAGCGCCGAGCCCGTCAACACGGAGGAACTTTCCGAACTCGAACAGCGTCAGCTGATCCCCGACGACCTCCCCGAAGCGGACTACAACGGAGACGAATTCCGGGTCGTCACCAACGACGCCGACCAGTACGAGCAGGAGATCTGGGTCGAGGAATCCAACGGTGAAGCCTGCAACGACGCCGTGTTCAACCGGAACGCCCGCATTTCCGACCGCTTCAACGTCAAGTTCTTCTGCGAACGCAACAGCGCGCCGAACAACCTCCCGAAGACCATGGCCACGGCCGGCACGATGGACTATCATGTCGTCGGTCTGTACGACTATCAGTCCTACTATCCGATCAACGCCCAGGCCGTTCTGAACTGGCTGGACACCCCCCACGTCGACCTCTCCAAGCCGTGGCACAACAAGCTGGCGAACGACGACGCGACGGTCAACGGCTATCTCTACACGATCTGCTCCGACCTGGCGATCACCTCCATGACCTACACCCACGCCTTCTTTACCAACCTCCCGATGGCTGCCGATTTCGGATACGCCGCCTCTGACCTCTACGGTCTGGTCAAGGAGGGCAAGTGGACCATCGACCAGTTCTCCACGATGATCGAGAGCATGTACGTCGACGCGAACGGCAACGGCAAGAGCGACATCGCGAACGACCGCTACGGCTTCGCGTATCAGGTCACCAACCCGGCCGACGTCTGGTTCAACGCCTTCGGCGGACACTACACCGGCCGCGCGGAAGACGGCAGCGTCACCGTCGACTTCATGGGCGACAAGACTGTCGCCGAGCTCGAAACGCTTCTGAAACTCCACTATGAGAACCCCGGCTATGCCAAGCTCACCACCCAGTACGACGAGGAAAAGTGGTTCCTCGATCAGAAGACCGTCTTCGCTCCGATGCGCTTCTACGCCGCGTTCTCCAAGCTCCGCGAAATGGACGCCGCGTACACCATGCTCCCCTATCCGAAGTGGGACGAGGAACAGCAGGAATACTACACCAACGCGGACGACAAGTTCACCGTGTTCTGCCTGCCGACTCCCTCCTACGGCGCGCTCGAGTTCATCGGCGTGATCTTCGAAGCCCTCTGCGCGGAATCCTACAAGACCGTATTCCCGGTTTACTATGACGTGGCTCTGAAGGGCAAGTACTCCACCGACGCCGATACCGCCGATATGGTCGAGCTCATCATGGCGGGCCGTCTCTTCGACTTCTCCTTCCAGTTCGGCGAGACCGTCTTCCAGCGGATCCCCTACATGTTCCGCGACTGCATCAACGACAACAACCCCAACATCGCCTCCAAGTTCAAGGGCATCCAGAAGGCGATGAACAAGCAGATCGAGAAGACCTTCAACAAGGTTTACCACATCGGCGAATAATACAAATTCCATAAATTCCATTCTAAATCATAGATTTAGAATGCCCTGAAAGTCATTCTGACTTTCAGGATCACTCAAAACCATTGCAATGGTTTTGAGTGGAATTAGTATAAGAAATAATCCCGTTTCCGGCGGGATCGGACACACAAAAAGAAAGCAGGCCTCCTTTGTTGAGACCTGCTTTTTCTTCATCCCGGTTTTTCGATCTCCCGGGGCGGATCCGGGAAGGGCAGGGGAGCGAGCCTTTTTTCCATCCAGGCCATATCCAGCCAGCGGCCGAATTTGTAGGCGCAACATGAGAAAGTCCCGACTGTCCGATACCCCATCTTTTCGTGAAAGCGCACGCTGTCGAAGGTGAGGATCCCGTCCTCTTCCCGCTCTTCCCGGGGCACGCCGATGCAGGCGTAGAGGGTGAGGATCCCCATCGCCCGGAGCCGTTCTTCCAGTCCCCCGTACAGCGCCCGGCCGATCCCCCGGCGTTTTGCGTCCGGCACGAGATAGATCGTCGTCTCGGCGGACCATCGGTAGGCGGCCCGTCCGACGAAGGGATGGGCGAAGGCATACCCGAGGATCCGCCCGTCCCCCTCTTCCGCCGCGAGAAAGGGATGGGCCTTTTTCGTTTCCCGGATCTTTTCGGCGAAGGCTTCGTCGTCCGGGGCGGTTTCGTCGAAGGTCACGGCGGTCTTTTCGACATAGTGCCGGTAGATCGCGGCGAGGGCGGGGGCGTCCTCTTTCCGCGCGTCCCGGATCGTGACTGGGGATCCCACCGGATTCGCCTCCGATCCTCAGAGCGCGAGATTCGGGATCTCCAGCGCCTTCGATTCGGTGAGGGCTTCGATCTCGTCGGAGGTGACTTCCCGGCCGAGACGCTCGGAGAAATAGATCCCCTCCTGAAGCCGCTGGGTCTCGAGGGCGATCTTCGCCGTGGGAAGCAGTTCGCATTTCCCGAGGAGCGCGTGGATCCAGTGGCTCTGGGAGTTGTCGTAGTGCGCTCCCGCCGCGTAGACCGTGTGGTCCAGGTAGTCCATCACGCCGAGGTCGACCGTCGTGTCGGTTTCAAGACCGTATTTCCGGGAGTGGATCACCAGCGGATCGAGGGAGATCCCGGCCTCCGAGCCCATCATGACGGAGGAGGGGAAGGGACGCCCGTGAACCGCCCAGGATTCGAGGACGTCCATCGACAGCCCTCCCTTGTAGGTCGCCAGCCCTACACCCAGTTCCTCCACGTTGTAGCCGCTTTCCTGCCGCCTGCCCTCGTCCATCGCGATCTCGGCGTAGGTGTGGCCGGACACCCGTTCCAGTTCGGGAAGACCCGCCAGATACAGAAGCTGGGAGATGTGGTAGACGCCCATGTCGAAGAGCGCGCCGCCGCCGGACGTGACGGTGTTGACGAACTCCTTCGCCGCGTAGCCGTCCACGAAAGGTCTGCCGCGCCGCCGGAACCCGTAGGACCGCATGTGATAGAGGCGCCCGAGGTCCCCCGCGTCGATGAACCGCTTCGCCGCCTTCGTCTCCTTCGTGTAGAGGAAGGCCAGCTGGATGTGGAGCTTCCGTCCGGTCTCCTGCATGACTTTGTACATTTCCCGGGCGTCGTAGAAGGAACCCGCCATCGGCTTTTCGCAGTAGCAGTCCTTGCCCGCCCGCATGACGGCGATGGAGACGGGAGCGTGCATGTTGTTGTGCAGGCAGACGTCCACGGCGTCGATATCGTCCTCGAGCAGCAGCTTCCCGATGTGGGTGAACCGCCGCGCGATGCCGTACCGGTCGCCGATCTCGTTCAGACGGGCTTCGTTGATATCGCAGATCGCCGCGACTTCCGCCTCCGGGATGCTCCGGTAGGTGCTGATGTGGGATTCCCCGATGATCCCGTTTCCGATCACCGCGACGCGGATCTTGTCTTTTCCCATGTCATCCTCTCTTTCCGTACACGCCGTCGAAGAAGGACGGACGCGCTGTTTCTTCATATCCCTCTTTGTCGAGTTCCGCGATCAGGCCCCGCACCGTGGCGAGCTGCCAGTCCACCCGCTCGGGCTCCAGCTGGCCGGAGTGGTGCTCCACCGAATAGACCCCGGCGTAGCCCGCGTTTTTCAGCCGCCGGATCACGTCCTTCGCGTAGGGCATGGAATCCGCGTGGATGTGGGTGTGCATGGCGTAGGAGATGCAGAGTTCCTCTCCCTTTTCCGGCTCGTCGTAGAAATTGCGCAGGTGGTAGAGGTGCCCGTAGTAGGGCGAATCCACGGCCTCCTTGACCTTCGCCAGGTATTCCGGCACCCGGTCCCAGCCCCAGTGGTTCTCCGGGCCGATCTTCATGCCGCAGGAGCCGCAGATCCCCGCGTATTCCCGGTAGGTCTTCACGATGTATTCGAAGGCCTCCTCGGGCATGGTGTGGCCGTCTTTGCCTCCGAAGTCGATGCGGACGGTCTTCGCCCCGAGCTTTTCTGCCGCCCGGAGCATGTCGAGCATCTGCTTTCTGTGCGCTTCCCGTCCGTCGGGATCGTCGACCCAGACGTGGGGGCCGTCCACGCAGAGATTGGCGAGGGTCAGTTCGTTCCGGTCGAGCCAGGTCTTCACCTTCGAGAGGAACCCGTCCTCGAGGGTGGGGAGGAATCCCGTCCAGATATCCGCGTACCGCACGTGATATCGGAAGCGGAGCAGGTCGAGATAGCGGAAGACGTCGCAGGCCCCCTCCCCGAGCAGACCGTGGAAGGAATAGGACGCGACGCAGGTCGGAAGAGTGTTCATGTCATGCCTCCTGTGTGTATCTGTGTTTTCAGGGCGGTTTGTTTTCAGGGGTTTCGTTTCCGTCCGCATTCGGTGCAGAACTTGCCTTCGTTCTTTTCGAATCCGCATTCCGGGCAGACCCAGTACCGGGGGGATCCGCATTCGGGGCAGAATTTGCCGGGGTTGCCCTCCGCTCCGCACACGGCGCATTTCCAGGTGCCCGCGGCGGGAGGCGTCATGATCGGGCCGAACGGATCCGGTTTTTTCCCGGGCGTCTTTTCCTCGGAGAGCAGATTTTCGGGCGTCCGGCTCCGGTAGACGAGATCAAGAAATTCCGAGAGGATCTTCCCCCCGCCGTTCTGATCCGCCTGCCCGGTGCCCACCTTGACGTCCACGGGCCATTTGAAGCCCGATCCCGACTCGTCGAAGCGCAGGAAGAGATGGGAAGAGGAGGAGCAGTCATAAACCCTGAGCTCGCGCGAGGGATCATAAGCGAGGTATTCCCACGCGGCGAGGTTTTCCCGCTCGATCAGGGAGAGGATCGCCCCGGAAACCTTCTGATCCACCCGGTAGACGCTCTTCTCCTCTGCGCCGTTCCCCTCCTTCTTTTCGATCCGGAGCACGGCGCCTCCGTCCGCGGCCCATTCGACCGTCGCGGTCTCGATCTTCCCGCTGTTCATCATCATCCCGGAGACCGAATGGCTCCATCCGCATGCGGTAAGCGGTCCGTGATCCGTCTTCAGCGCGCGCGCCTCCGCCAGCGTGAGCGTGGGCTTCTCCCGCATCATGCGCATCCAGGCGGTCATCTTTTTGAACTTCATCGGCGGATCGGAGGGATTCTGCTGCCCGTCCTCGCGGGTGTTTTCGGCCGTTTCACGGGGCGCGCCGGGGAGATTTTTGCCGTCGTCCATCGTCCGTCACCTGAGCATCCCGCCGTAGACGCCCGGAGAGGAATCTTTGATCTCCGTCGCCCCGCAGATCTTTTCGTAGAACGCGGACGGCCCGACGCTGCCGATGACGGCGTACCCGTAGCCCTCCTCCTTCATCGCGTGGAGGCAGGCCAGCAGAAGAGCCGCGCCGATGCCCTGATGCCGTTCTTCCTCGGCGACGCCCGTCGGGCCGAAGAATCCCTTCACCGTCGCGTCGTAGCAGGCGAATCCCAGCATGACGGGGCGTCCTTCCGTCTCGCGGACCGCGATGTAGATCCCCTTCGGATCCCGGAAGAAGGAGTTTTCGCTCTCCCCGGCCCAGCCCGCTCCGAAATGCTCCCGGATCCAGGCGATGACGGCGTAGTTTTCGGGGCCGATGGGCTTGCGGACGACGATGTTCTTCTCCCTCAGCGGGGCGAGATACGGCTCGGCGGAGGGAAGGTCGTAGAGTTTGACAAGATAATCGGACATATCGTTTCCTTTCTTTTTTAGAGGGATTTTCAGAGCAGATCTGCGAGAGGGACCTTTGCGAGCCGGACGTCCTCCCCGAACCGCTGTTCGTACACGACGAGGATCGCGGGATCATCCCCGGGGATCAGCGCGAGATCGGAATACCCCGCGTCCCCCGGCTCGATCTCGAGGAAATTCGGCCAGGTCCGCCCGTCGTCGAAGGAGGCACGGAGGGTGAGGTGCTTCCGCTCGGTCCGGGACGCGCAGTTGGAGGAGATCAGAACGTGCCGTCCGCCGATCTGCGCGGAAATCACGCTCCCCATGCAGGTGGGATCCGGCATTTCGGGGATCGGGGAGAGGGGGGAGAAGCCGTTCGTCCCGGTCATGGAGCGCGTCTCTCCGCGGACTCCCGCTCCCGTCAGCCGGACGTTGAAATACACGCTCCCGTCCGAGAGGATCGCCGCCGCGGTTTCGTTGGGGTCGGGACAGTCCGCCGTCGCCGGGATCTCCTCCCCGAGGATCCAGCTTCCGCCCCCGTCCCGGGAGAAGAAGGAGGACACGACGGCGGGATGGTGGGACCTCGGCTCCATGCCCGCGCTCTTTTTCACATACCAGACGGGGCAGAGGAGGGTGCCGTCGGGCGTTTCGATCCCGTGTCCCGGCCCGAAGGCGAAGGCGTTGTGCTCCGCGGGACGGGTGAAGGACATGAGATCCCGGGGCTCGGACCATGTAAGCCCGTCGTCATGGGACACCCGGAGAAAGACGTCCCCGCCGTCCACCGAATAGTCCCGGCAGTAGAGGAAGAAGAGGGTCCCGTCCCGGCCGGCGATCAGAACGGGATTGTTGACGGTCGGATGCTCCGCGTCCCCGGAGGCGAGGGTCAGGGGGGCCGAAAAGGTCTTCCCGCCGTCCTCGGAGCGGACCAGCTGGAGGTCGATCCGCGCCCAGTCGGAGAGGGTGTCCCGGGCTTCGCACCACCAGAGGACCGTGCCCGCGGGGGTCAGTAGAATGCCGGGGATCCGCTTCGCCGCGAAAACGCCGTCCTTCTGCCAGAGGATTCTTGAGGGCTCCATGGAAAATCCTCCCGTCGAATGGGATTCTGTACAGATTATAACGAATTCCGGCGGTGTTGTCAAGGCATTCTGACGAAATGGCCTTGACGCGGGAGGGCGGATCCTGTATAATAACGGAAGAATCGGCAGGAGCATTGACCGAGGAGGGAAAACGAAATGGAAAACTGCGCCCTTGAACAATGGATGAAGTTGAAAGTCCCGCTCCGGTTCCGCCCCGACGGGAGCTTCCGCGTGCTCATGGTGTCCGATATCCACGGCGGGGTGGGCTACAACCGGGAAAAGACAACGGCGGCCCTCGACGCGCTTCTGGACGCGGAAAAGCCGGATCTCGTGGTGTTCGGCGGCGATACGGCCGGTCCCGGCGTCATTCACATCACGAACGCTGACGAACTGCGGGACATGCTGGACGGTCTCTCCGCCCCGATGGAGACCCGGGGGATCCCCTGGTGCCACGTCTTCGGCAATCACGACGACAATTACGGACTGCCGAACCGGGAGGCGGAAGCGGTTTACGAGACCTATCCCCACTGTCTTTCGAAAGCCGGGGATCCGGATCTCTCGGGCGTCGGCAACTACGTCCTGCCCGTGACGGACGCGGAAGGAGAGAGAGTCCTTTTGAACCTCTTCGCCCTCGACTCCCATTCCGGCATGACGGAGTTTTATGAGGAATTCGGTCTGAAACCCGGAACGCCCGTCTTCCATCCCACCGCCGGGGACCACGGGACCTACGACTCCGTCCACATGGATCAGGTCTTCTGGTACTGGCAGACCTCCCTCGCCTTCGAGAAATCCGCGGGCAGGAAGATCCCCGCCGTGATGTTTCTGCACATCCCCCTGCCGGAATTCGATTTCGCGTCGATCTGGCGGGAGGATTCCCATCTTCGGGGAGCCGCGGGGGAAGCCGTCGCCTGTACCGCCCTGAATCCCGGCCTGTTCCGGGCGTGCGTGGAGCGGGGGGACGTGAAGGGGATCTTCTGCGGGCACGACCACTGGAACGACTTTTCGGCGGAGTACATGGGGATCCTTCTGGCCTACGACGCCTCCCTCAGCTATCACGCCTGCCAGGACAACGAACTGCGGGGCGGGCGGATCATCGACTTCCGGGCGGAGGATCCGGCGGCTTTTTCCACCCGGACGGTAAAGATCCGCGCCGTCATGGGGGAGAAGGGGGACAGCGTCGGATGAAGACCGCGGACGGGATGGGAAAGCCCGTGCTCCGGTTCCGGGAAGACGGCGGGTTCCGCATCCTCATGATTTCCGATTTTCACGGGAAGCCGGACTACAACCCGAAGCTGACCTGGGCCATCGAGACCCTCGTGGAGTACGCGAAGCCGGATTTCGTCATGCTCGGCGGGGATCAGCTCTGCGGGATCACCCCGGAAATCCTGCGATCCTATCTCGCCGACGTGACGGAGCCCATGACGAGGCGGGGGATCCCCTGGGCCCATGTCTTCGGCAACCACGACGCCGAGGAGCCCATGAGCAAGGAGGAGCAGGAGCCGGTTTACGAGTCCTTCCCCCTCTGTCTCAGCAGCGCGGGACCGGAAGAGATCTCCGGGGTGGGGAACTACTGTCTGCCCGTGTACGGGAAGGAGGTTGGCGCCCCGCTTTATCACCTCTACGCCCTCGACTCCCACAGCGAGATCCGGGACTACGTGAAGAAATTCGGGCTCCCTGCCGACACCGCGTTCATCCTGCCGAGGCATTTCGGGGACGGGCACGTGCAGGCCTCCCCGATGTTCGATCAGGTGATGTGGTACTACCGCCATTCGCGGGTGGCGGAGGAGGAGTACGGGCACAAGATCCCGGCCCTCATGTTCCTGCACGTGCCGCTCATCGAGTTCTGCCTGATGTACCGCAACCCGGAGGCGGTGGGATTCGAAGGCCGCAAGCGCGAGGGCGTCTGCTCGTCGGAGATGAACTGCGGCCTGTTCTTCGCCTGCCTCGAACGGGGGGACGTCCGCGGGATCTTCGCCGGACACGAGCACCTCTGCGATTTTCAGGGGCAGTACTGCGGGATCACCCTCGCTTACGACGGCTGTGTCGGCTACGACATGTCCGCGCACGATGACATGCGGGGCGGGCGGATCATCGACCTCACGGAGGACGGCGGGATGCGGACGCGGCAGGTGCGGCTCTGGGATCTCGTCGGGGAGAAGTGCATGAGAAGACCGGACTTCTTCGAGGGCGGGGACAAATACTACATCCGGGATCTCAACACCTGAAAGGAGCCGAAGATGGAAGGGATCTATGACGCCGTGCCGCGGAAATTCCGGCTGTTCTTGAATGAAAAAGACGAATTCCGCGTCCTCTTCGTCTCGGATTTTCACGCCCCCTCGGACAGGGACTGGGACGAACGCCTCCCCCGGGCCCTTGCCGCCCTGCTCGACGAGACGAAGCCCGATCTCTGCGCGAACCTCGGCGACTTTCTTTCGGACGGCATAGCGGATACCCCGGACCGCTTCCGCCGGTATGCCGCCGCCATCGCCGAACCCTGCGAATCCCGGGGGATCCCCTGGTGCCACGTCCCCGGCAATCACGACCGGGAAGCGGGACTGCCGACGGAGGAATTTGCACAGTACCCCCATTGTCTTTCCGTCCGCGGACCGAAGGAAGTCCCCGGATACGGGACCTATCTGCTCCCCGTCTGGCCGCGGCAGGAGGAAAAGGACTGCGCCCCCGCGTTCTTCCTCTGGTTCTTCGACTCCCACACCGGCTCCGGCAGCTGGAGCGCGCAGTACGGGATCCCCGCGCCTTATGATTTCCGAAGCACGACCTGGGGATTCGATCACGGCGGCGGGATATGGCACGAACAGGCGCGGTGGTTCTGGGAGACGGACATCGCGGCGGAGAAGAAATACGGGCATAAAATCCCCGGCGTTATGGCAGCCCACGTCCCCCTGCAGGAGCATCAGCTCATCCCGCAGAACCCGTCCCTCACCGGCATGACGGGGGAGCTCGAAGAGTCGGCGGGGATCCCCTGCATGAATCCGGGACTGTTCAGCGCCGCCTACGAACGGGGGGATATCCTCGCCGTGGTGTCCGGCCACGATCACATCAACACCTTCGCCGGGACGTACATGGGGATCGAGCTCTCCGAGGACGCCTCCCTCGGCTACGACGTCTACGGCAGCGACCGGCTCCGGGGCGGACGGCTCATCACCCTCAAAGCAAAAACGCCCCGCGCATTCGGATCCCGGCACGTCTATCTGAAAGACTGCCCCGGGGCGGCGGATTTCATTTTCCGGGAGGGCGGCAATGACTGAACTCAATCTGAACGCGGGCGTCTTCCGGGTCCTCCTCCTCCATTCCGCGGACCTCTGCCGGGAGAACGCCGCCGAAAAAGCCTCCCTCTTGGAAAAGCGGATCGAAGAAGGGAAGCCGGATCTGATCGTCTGCAACGGGGATCTGTTTTCCTCGCCCGTGAAGGAGGAGGACGCGAAGTTCTGTCTTTCTATCTTCTTATCTCCCGCAGTCCGCCGGGGGATCCCGTGGACCGCCGCGTTTGGGGAGGGGGAGAGAAAGACGGGCCTCTCCGACACCGTCCTCGACCGCCTGTTCCGGGAATCGGAAGGCTTTCTCTCCGGGAAACGCGCGGAAGGGATCGACGGGGTGACGAACGCGGTCCTGCCCGTTACGGACGGAAGGGGTCCCGCCCTGATCCTGCGGCTCTTCGACACCCACAGCGAGACCACGGCCTACGAGCGGGAATACGGATCCCCCGGACGCTCCCGCCTGCCGTACCCTCTTTTCTCCCATCACTACATGGACGGCGTGCGCTTCAATCAGACCGCGTGGTTCGACGCCGATCACGAAAAGATCCGGGAGGAATGCGGAAGGGAGATCCCCGAGGTCTTCTTCTTCCACACCCCGACGCCCGAGCACGCGCAGATCCCTCTGAATCAGGAGCGCACCCGGTTCGACGGCGTGATCCGGGAGGACGGCAAATGCCAGACGGTCAACGGCGGGATCGTAATGGCGGCGGCGGAGAGCGGATCCGTCCTCGGGATCTTCTGCGGACACGAGCGGGAAAACGACTGGTTCGCGTCCTTCGCAGGCATGACCTTCGGCGTGGAGCCCGCCTTCGATACAGGAGCGTGGACCCTTGAGATCACGGAAAGGGAAGTCCGCGTCCATCGGCTCCGAAACTGATACTATATTCCTTCTATAAAGCTGTCTTCATGGGTTTTGATCGCTCTCCGTAGAATGCGAACGGCCTTGCCGTGAGCTCGCGAAGGATAACC